>QJWJ01000125.1 GCA_003235365.1 Deltaproteobacteria bacterium | reverse complement strand
GGTCGACACCGATCTGCGCACGCAACCGTGCAACGCCAGCCGACCCATCTCGATGCTGGAATTTCGCGGTATGGCTGACACTCTGGAGCCCTATGAGGGCGGCATAGTCGGGCCGCCCGGCGGACAATACGACTCGCCTGGCGCGCAGGCTTCGTTGCAGTTGTGGGCCGACATCAACCGATGCGGCGGTACCAGGACGACCTTCGAGATGTACTGCGAGCACTACACCGAATGCGCCGAAAGCGTCGAAGCCGCGCTGTGCTCACTCCCCGGAGCCGGGCACGGTTCCTACAACAATTCGCTGGACTTCGACCTCGCCAGCGTGGCCTGGGAACTGTTTACTCGACACACACTGCGTTGAGTGCAGATTCGACCACGCGAGCGTAACTGGCTGGAAGGGACACGAGGTAGCGCACCGTGTGGAAACGCGGCGAAGGCAGCGCAGCGAAGAGGCCACAAAGCTGAGTGGACGCGGTCCGATTCTTGGGGCAGTCTTCGACAGCCCCGCACTCGTTGATCTGAGCGGCGGGACGTCCCAAAGGAGCCATCGTGAGGCGTTTTGTCCGAGTTGCAACTTTCTCGCTAGTCTTGGCTGCGGCCTGCGATGACTCACCGAATAACCCCGCGTCCTCCGAGGCCGTCGCTCCAAGTGTCACGCTGGGCGATGGCAATGGCGTCGCCCCTGGCGGGACTACGGCGGTGGGCCCAAGTTCCGGCGCCAGCGGGTCCGAGACGTCACCGGGGGCGTCGAGTCCGACTCCCACGGTGCCAGGGCCTTCGAGTCCCACCGACGAGGCGTCATCGTCGGCTTCAATGCCGACGGCACCTGACCCGCGGCCTTCGACGCGTCCCGCGCCTGGGGAACCGTCGACCCCCGGAGTCCCGCCCAGCGACGCCGGACTCGACCCCGGCGCTGGAGGCGCGACGCACGATGCGGGAATGGAGCAAACCGATCCGCGGCAGCCACAACCCACGGCGCCTGCGGCGGCGGATTGCCCCGACGGTCCGTTGAGCGAACCGCTGCCGGACTGTGCACCCGAGTTCGAGGAAACGGGAGACTTCTACGCCGACTGCGTGGCACGGATAAACCAGTTGCGTTGGGACTGTCAGTGTCTGCCCCCGCTCGAACGATTCGAAGAAGGTGAAGACTGCGCCGATCAACACGCGCAGTACGATTACGAAGTCGATACCGCTCACGCCGGGATCTCCGCGGGGATCTGCGACGACGGGAGAAGCGCACAGAACGAGTGCCCGGGCTATGGTCACGGATTCGGTATCGTCGATTTTTGTCTGCAGCAGATGTGGGACGAGGGGCCCGGCGAGGACTTTCAAGCCCACGGCCACTACATCAACATGTCGGGCCAGGAGTTCTCGCGCGTCGCTTGCGGTATCTACGAGACCCCCGACGGTGAGATCTGGTCCGTGCAAAACTTCTCGCGCTGACTCAACCCGCGCATGCCGGGTGAAAGGCGACACTGCCTCGCCGCACTCGACGTGTTCTTTGCCGCACTTGTCGTGAGGGACGCAACAGGTGGAGGTTGGCAATTTCCACGCGGCTGCAGCGACGAGCAACTCGTGTGCGCCGTCGGTGACCCGCAACCCGCCGACCTCGGAAGGTGCGCCGCGCAGACTCAGCTGACCGAGTGGGGTCGCTGGTGGGCTACGAGGGCGCTACGGGCGTGCGCAGCGAATGGCCGTCGCAGGCAGTGCTTCGTGTAGGTGTGGCCCCCGAACAACCGGTGACTGCAGTCTATCCGCAGTACCAATTCGGGGAACTCGACCCATCAACTTCACGCACAGATCAACCTGCTACGCTGTGAGAGTTACCCATGCCGTGGAAGTCCAATACGAGACGAATCGCCGCCGCCCTGTTCTTTGCGCTTACCAATCTGATCGCGGTGGCCCGCGCGCAGGCCAAGCCCTTCATGGACTACATCGAGCCAATGCCCGTCACGTGCTCGCCGCTGAGCTCCGAGACGTGGGGTGTCGACGGCGTGCTTCCGCGTGACCTCTGCAACGGCATCGAGAGCGCCCGAGGCGCGGGGGTCCCGCCGGAATTCTACTACTGGGATGGCCAGATACTCAAAGCTCAGGACGGAAAGTACCATTTGTTCATGAGCACTTGGTCCGGCGCTGATGGGTTCAACCCGGGCTGGCAGGGCTCCGACGCCTTTCATGCCATCAGTGAGCAAGGGGTGCTGGGGCCATACCAACGCGAAGACTACGTGTACACCAACAACGGCTCACACCGGGGGCACAACGTTTCCGCCTTGGAGCTTCCAGACGGCACCTACGCCGTCGTGGTGAGCGAGACTGTCCCGTTCACCATCTACACGTCGAGCTCCCTCGACGGGCCGTGGACCGGTTGCTCACCCCAGATCGAGGTCAGTTCCTCCAACGTCAGTCTGTTCCCGCGTCACGACGGCAGATTCCAAGTCGTGGAGCGCTACGGGAACATCGCGATCGCGGACACCCTGTGCGGTACCTACGTGAAGCAGAAGCCCACGTGTTCCTATCCCACGGACAATGGCGACACCATCTACCCGACGCGGGACTCGATACCGGGCGTCCCCAATCCGACCTTTGATTGGCAGGAGGATCCCCACATTTGGCGGAGCGGAGGCACCTACCACGTCATCTACTCGGGTTCCGGAGATCGCGTCGGCTGGCACGTCTATTCGGCGGACGGTATCAACGATTGGCAGGACAACGGATATGCCTGGTCCCCGCGGGACTACGAAAGGCTCTTCTGCTCCGAGGGGAGCACCAAGTGCAACCAATGGTACAAGATGGAGCGCCCCGGGGTGGTCTTGGAAGACGGTCACCCCACCCATCTCACTTGGGCCGTGGCGGACGTGGACAAAGACAACCAGATCCCGGGTAACTCCAATCACGGCAGCAAGATCATCGTGGTGCCGTTCGACGGGGTCGCGTTCGATGCGGACTTCGGCGATGGCAGCACGGTCGAACCCGTTGGCGCGGGCGGCGCGGGCGGAACACGCGGCGCGGGCGGAACCGTTGGCGCCGGCGGCACATTTGGGGCGGGAGCAACGCCGCCAAGTGGGACCGCATCTGGCGGCAATGCAGGAACCAGTGGAACGGTGACGGGCGGAGTGATGCCCGGCGGGAGCGCTGGGACGGGTGGAGAGCCTGGCGGTGGAGCCACGGCGACGGGTGGTGCACCTGCGGGTGGCGCCACGGTCCCCGGCGGCGGCCCTGCTCCCTCCACCGGAGGCACGCCTTCGACCGGTGGGATGACGACCGTAACGGGACCGCCGTTGCCTCCCAGCAGCGGCACGACGAGCGGCGACGTGGCCGTC
>QJWJ01000244.1 GCA_003235365.1 Deltaproteobacteria bacterium | reverse complement strand
GCCGCTGACGGCTTGCAGCGTCGTCACCACGACGGATTGCAGGCCGGCGCGGCGTCTGAGTGGCTCGAGTGCCATCACCAGACCCGTCGTCGTGCAGTTGGGGCTGGCAATGATACCGCGATGAGCGTCGAGCGCCGCCTCGTTCACTTCCGGCACGACGAGTGGGACGGTCGAATCCATACGCCACGTGTTCGACTTGTCGATGACCACTGCGCCAGCAGCCACGGCTCGAGGCGCCAGGGTCTTCGACAACGCGCCCGTCGCGGCGAAGAACACGATCTGAGCCCCATCGAAGGCGGTGGGCGTCGCTTCGTCCAGCGGTAGGTTCGCGCCGGCGAACGGGACGGTGCTGCCTTTCGAGTTACCACTCGCGAGGAGCTTCAGATTGCGTATTGGAAATCGGCGCCGATCGAGCAGCGTCAAAAGGATTTCGCCGACCGCGCCGGTCGCTCCGACCACCGCGACGTCGATGCCGGAGCGGCTGATTCTTTGCCAAGTCATTGTTTCGTTTCCTCATGCAAGCCGAGGGTCGACGAAACAACGCACCTTTGTCCCGCCGATCCGTCGGCGGGTGGTTTCGAGATGGTTGTGAACCTACGCGATGTGCAGCCCTACCGACACGACAACGTCTGCTTCGGGCACGTAGTCGTACCCAAAGCGAACTTCGGCGTGGTGGTAGTCAGTGCAAGATGGCACATCACCGCGCAAGGGTGACGGGGACAGGGGCCAAAGTCAAGGGTGCTGCGTGTTCGATGGCTATCGGGCGAGCACCGGGGCCAACCAGGGGACGTCGTCGGGGGGCGAGTCCGTCACTTCCTCACTCCAGCGCGAATCCGTCAAACGATCGAAATCCTCGGTGATCTTTTCGTGATAGGCGAACCCTACGCCGACGTACGCGCGTGGACCGGAGCAACCGTCGGTGGTGACCACCATCATGCGCGGCAGCCCAGTACCCACGTGCAGTACCTTGCCCACGACGGCCCCGCCTGGCGCGGTGGGTTGAGTGTGAACGTCCGCGATCGTCGGGTCGAAGACGATGGATTGATCTCTGTCGAAGTAGAGATCCGCGAGCCAACCATCGGGGACTTCGACCGTGGTACAGCCCACCGCTTCGCGAATGATGCGCACTGCGTCGTTGATGTATGCGAGCTGCTCGTCGTTCAGTGGGGTGCCACTGCGTTCGGACTCTGCGATGCCCTGTAGCATCGTCATCGACGTGTGCAGATTCTGGAAATAGGCAGTGACACGATCGGCGTCGGTGTTCGGGTCGTCGACCAGCGCCTCGGTGATGTCGAGTCCACGTTCGGCAAACAGTGCTAGCTTCTCGAAGAACTCCGGATATGGGTCGACATACGCGTCGGGGAAATCGCAGCCGTCCGAACCCGTGTACGACTGTTTGGCGTACAATAGCGTGTCGTGTCGCAGCTCTGCCCAGGAGGCGAGCTGAGTGTTCAAGATGCGACGATTCCACGCGTCGGTACCGGTGACTTGCGGCATACCGACGGAAGGCGGATTGGTCGTGATCGGAGCAGGGCTGAGCGCGCGGAGCGAGCCCAACCACAAGTTGTAGAGGTTGGCGTTCCAGAACTCGTCGCCGTGTGCGTCAGCCAACTCGCGCACGGCGTCGAGCGCGCCGGGGTACTTCGAGTACTTGCGCAGCTCGCTCTCGAGGAGCGGAAGAGCGCCGTCGTTGCTCATTGCGGCAAACGCTGCGTCCAGCGGGTTGGGCATCATGCGGTCTTCGACGCGGTCGAAAACGACCTGGCTGAAGACGTGGGAATCGACCACGTAGCGTTGTCCGAACAGCAAGAAACTGCGGTTGAGCGGTAGCGTTTCGACCACCCCGGCGTTGACCATCACGTGGCTGGCGATCCGCTGCATTCCGTAGCCGCCCGCCTCGAGTGCCGACCGCACCTCGCCATCGCTCGCGTCTCGCGCCGCCTGCTCCCCACCGAGATCGGCTACCAGCGAGTCCACTTCGGGCAAGACCATGTTGTCGCTCTGGCCGACGAAGGCTTGGATCGTTCCGTCGATCTTGGTCCAACGCTCGACGTCGGCATCGCTCATCAGACTGCGAAGCAGCAACATGGCGTCGTACTGGGGCCGCTGAAACACGCTATCGCCGTCTGGCTGTGTCTCGATGATTCGCAAGTCGATACGACCCAGCCACATCATGGCCTTGAAGTACCGCTGCAGGGTAGGCGAGTCCTCGTAGTGGCCGCGGGGAACGAACTGCGAGGCATCCATTTGTCGTCGCGCTCCGAAAAGCTCGACGTTTGCCAGTCCGTCTGCTTCGTTCGCCAGTTGAACCAACTTGCTGACGGTCTGTTCGTCTCCGCCCGCCAGCGGCCCGCGTTGGTCGTCTGCGAACAGCGAGCGGGCAACGCTGAGGTACACGTCCACGTCAGCGCGCGTCTGCGCGTCGAAGTCGTTGCCAACGAGGTTTTCGTGCATCGAAGTCAGCAGTTCGTCGAGCAAAGACACCAGCGTCTGCTCTTCGACGCTGCGCAAGATATCGTCGTACGAGCTGTGTACGGCTTCGAGGATTGCATCGGCAGAGATGTAGACCGGCAGGTGTTCGGCGTAGATTTCGTTGTACCCGCGCAGAAAGGTCATGAACTGCTTTTGCGACGAGATGACGAAGCCGTTCTTGCCCAACACCTCCTTTTCCGCATCGCTCAAGGCCAGGCTCGAACCTGCGATTTTGTCCAGGAACTCCGCCTGCAAGGGATCGTAGCCGAGCTCCTGCAAGGGCTCGACGCGGCGTTTGCTCAGCAACCCGTCGGCATCGAGGGCGCGGCTTTCGTTCAACTTCAGGTTCAACGCGTCCAAGCTGCTCGCCTGCTGCGCGTTGAGTCCGCTCTTGTCAGTGATCACGCCGGGCGATGGCGGTTCGATGGTGCTGGAGTTGCCGGGACTGGGCGTCGCGGGCGTCGGCGTTGCAGGGTCGTTCGTTGCCGTGGGGTGTGCTGACGCGTCGAGGACGGCAGTGTCTGGTTTCTGGGAGTCCGGCTTCGAGGAGTTGGGTTTCGAAGCGTCGGCCGTGTCTTGGAGTTGCCCATCGGATTGCTTCGAACCGCCGGAGCCGCAGCTGACCGCGAATGACAACAACAAGCACGCCGAGAACCCATGACTGCGCCACATCGTCGCTGCACCGTGCAAGAGACGTTCCGCGCCGCTCCGTGGCGGCCCACGCTGATTTCTCCAGGATTTTCGTCGATTGGGCTGTTCGGGCCGCGCTCGGCGTGAACCGGTCGGACTCGATTGCCGCACTGCCGAGCCGAGTGGCACAATCTGGCGCCGCCATTGCCACGCAGCGTACGTCGCGTCGCAGTTCGCCCCGGTTTGGGAATCACGCGCGGCCATTGCCTGCAGTCTGGATGGAACCTGGGACAACCGCCTGACCAACTCGGGATATCCTGGGCCTTGCATCGCCGCTGGCTGTTTCTGAGCGGAGCGAGCTTTCAATGCGCTGGCGAATGTGGTTGATACGGCCGCTTCCCCCAATACCCTAGGCGCACCTACATGAGCTTTCCCGAGCCTTTTTACCGCTGGCGGCCACACCCTTGGCACGGCCTCGACGCGGGTCCCAATCCCCCCAAGATCGTCACCGCGTACATCGAACTGACGCCCTTCGACTCGGTGAAGTACGAACTCGACAAGGCGACCGGCTACGTGCGCGTCGACCGGCCCCACCGTGGCTCCGCGCAGCCGCCGGCGCTCTACGGGTTCATCCCTCGCACCTACTGTGGTTCGGAGACGGCCAAATTGTCGAGCCCCGACGCCAAGCGCGGCGACGGTGATCCTCTCGACATTTGTGTGATCAGTGAACGGCCGATCACGCGTTCGGACATCATCCTCAACGCGCGCGTCGTGGGTGGTTTGCAGATGGTCGACAACGGCGAAGCCGACGACAAGATCATCGCCGTGTTCGAGAAAGACCTGTTCTGGGGCAAGTCGACGGAGATCGACCAACTTCCGCCGAACATGGTCGAGCGGCTCACCCACTACTTCTCCACTTACAAGCTGGTGCCTGGTTCCGTTTCGAAGGTGCAGATCTCTCAGGTCTACGGCCGCGAGTACGCCGAACGCGTCATTCAAGCGGCGATGGCAGACTACGATCGCGAGTACGGTAGCGGGTGAGAGTCGCCCGACCGACGGCGTTTCGGGGGAGAAGCGTCGTCGGGCCAGTCGGCGTCCTACTTCTTCTTGGGCACCGGCGCGGCCGGTGCGGGGGCGGGGGGTGGCTCGGGGTCGGGAGTCGACTCGTCCACGACGTTGCCGGGCATGTGTTGACGACAATGCGGGCAATTGCCCGGCGGTCCCCAACCGCCAGGTCCCATGCCTTTGCCCCTACCCATTCCCATGCCTTTGCCCATGCCTCTGCAGTGTGGACAGCCGGCATCCATCATCGGATGGTGTCCCATGGGAGGCTTGCCCATGGTCGCCAATACCTCGTCGACCGCGTCGAGGTATTGCTGCTGGGTCAAGTCACCGTTGCCCCGCGCCTCGCACAGTCGGAACAGGACTGCGTCGACCGACCCACCGCGCTTGAAACCCACGAATTTGCCGGGGCCGTGGTGATAGCGCGGTACGGCCGTTGTCGGTAGCGTACAGATTCGTTGGGTCTTGCCGTCGCTCCAGGTTACCGAGGTCGCGCCGGGATACGAAATCACGTGCGTGCCCGGGTCCTCGACGTGGGTGTCGCTGGCGCGATGCATTCCGCACCCGGTCGCGCTGAGCAGGCCGACCGCGGCCGAAACGAACAGCGCTGTCGATTTGCTTCGAAGAGGGTGAGCGTTTGCTTCTCGTTTCATGCCATCGACTCCGGTCATCGTCGTTCCTCCTGTGGGCGTGTTGTACAACGAAACTCGCCGGCGACAAGCGGTGTCTCCGCAACCGAGCGTCGCCGTTGCTGCGCAAGGTTTTCGCAGTTTGCAAGCCAGGCCCGGTGCGCTGTTCGGGCGAGCGGCTCGGGTGAAACCCGACGAGATCACGCCGAATCAGATGAGCGATGTCGCTACGAACACCATCACCGGTTGGATCAGGTACCACGCGTACTTGAACGCCACGAAGAACAGTAGCATGCCGATCAACGGGTTCTCTTGAAGCTTGTCGAGCCAGCGCCCCATCGTTTTCGGCATCAGCCCACCGCAGACGCTCGCGCCGTCCAAGGGCGGCACGGGCAACAGGTTGAACATGCCGAGCATGATGTTCAAGAACATCATCGTGGGTAGCCCGAAGGCCAGGGCGCCCATCACGGACTTGGCCTCACCGCTGCCCGCTTCGAGCAAGTGGGTCAACGTCGGGCTCGCGGCAGGGACCAACTGACCAGCCCGCAGCAGAGCGAAAATGGCTGCGAACGACAAGCCCGCGAGCAGGAAGTTGCCGGCGGGCCCCGCCAGGCTCATCCACGCCTTTTCTCGCGGGTGCCTTTGACCCCAATACGGATCGTAGGGGACGGAAGCCCACCCCATCGGCCACATCCAATTGAACAGAAATACGCTCACCAGTGGCATCACGACCATTCCCACCGGCGAGCGGCGAATGTGAGGCATCGGGTCGAGGGTGACCAGCCCTTCGTCCTCGGCGAGGGTCGAACCGAAGTGATGCCCGATGCGGGCGTGCCCATACTCGTGCAGCGTCGTGCTGAACAGGAAGATCACGTAGGTGATCGCGAACTCGGCGATGTTGGTTTGCATCGGGGGCGCCTGGGCTCATCGTAGTGGGTCGTCGAGCGTTGGCTACCCCAATCCCCCGATTCGTCCGCGCCGGACGGTCGCCTGCGCTGGTTCGTCGCTCGCGGCCCGGTCGGGTGTTAACTTCGTTCAGGTGTTTCGGGGGGCATGTGAGCCGAGAATGGGCGTTGCTGTCTCATCGGAGGCCGCCAGCTGCCGGCGGGATGTCTGCTCATGAGCGCGGGCGCCTCGTCGGTGAAACTGGGATTGGCCACCGCGGGCCACGAGCCCTCGGGCGTTCTCTGTCTGCGCCTGACGCTCTGTCTCGTCACGGCTCCCCCATCGTATCGTTTCGTTGCGTGGGGGCCATCGTGGCCGATAGCGTCGTAACATTGCACCGACTTCCGGGATGGGGAGCGGTGCCGATTGCATCAGCGTCGTGACGGTGCCATATGCGTCTCGCTGCCTCGGACGGAGCGGAGTCATTGGCTGCCGTGCTTCAGAAACTCCATGAATTTCTTCCAGTTGTCGAACGTTGAAGCGAACCGCGGGGGTGACCGAACGGAAATCGGCGGCGAGGCGACATCGCCTGAACACAGCCCCGAGCCGCGCCCCGAAAACGCAGTCGCGCCCCGAAAACAGACACGATGCCGGACACGACACGGCAGCCACGCGCGGCCATTGCCGTGACGACGCTGCGCTGGACCCCACGCACCCCCGCGGCTAGTCTGACAAGTCACCTTCCGAGAAGCCCAAACCGATGTCCCGTTCGAACTCACCCCGCTTGCTGATCTTCATCGTTGCCTACTACGCCGAATCGACGTTGCGTCAGGTCCTCGAGCGGGTGCCCAAGGAATTGTTCGCCGAGTTCGACTGCGAGGTGCTGGTGGTCGACGACGCCTCGCACGACGGCACCTTCGCCGTCGGCTCCGAGTACAAGCGTGCGCATCCCGAGGTCAAGATGACCGTCCTGCGCAACGAGTACAACCAGGGCTACGGCGGCAATCAGAAGGTCGGCTACTCCTACGCCATCGAGCACGGCTTCGACTTCGTCGCGTTGATTCACGGCGACGGCCAGTACGCCCCGGAGCGACTCCCGATGTTGCTCCAGCCGCTCGTGCGCGGTGACGCCGACGCGGTCTTCGGCAGTCGAATGCTCGAACGCTGGGCGGCGCTCCGCGGCGGCATGCCGAAGTACAAGTACGTCGGCAACAAGATCCTCACCAAGATCCAAAACACGCTGTTGCGCGCCAATCTATCCGAGTTTCACAGCGGCTACCGCGTCTACTCGGTTGCCGCGCTGAACGACGTGCAGTTTCCGCTCAATTCGAACGACTTTCATTTCGACACCGAGATCATCATTCAGTTTCTCAATGCCGAAAAGCGCATCGTCGAGCTTCCGATCCCGACCTACTACGGCGACGAAATCTGTCGGGTCAACGGCATGAAGTACGCAAAGGACGTGGTTTGGGCGACCCTTCAAAACGTCGCGCACCGTTCGGGGCTACGCTACCAGCGCCGATTCGATCCCGAGTTGAAGGGCAACGCGCACTACGACTTGAAGCTCGGCTATCCGAGCAGCCACCAATACGCTCTCGATGCGGTGCCTTCGGGGTCGAAGGTGATGGACATCGGTGCGGGCCCCGGTGGGCTCGCAAATCAGCTACTCGACAAGGGCTGCAAGGTCACTCTGGTCGACCAGTTTGCCCCGACCACGAAAGACGAGCGACTCGACGTCGTCGTGCAGAATCTCGACGAGCCGGTGTCGTTCGACGTTTCCGACCAGCAAGTGCTGTTGATGCTCGACATCATCGAGCATCTCAAGGATCCCGAGCGGTTCCTCGCGCAATTGCGCAGCCAGTTCGACTACCAGCAGAAGACTCTCGTGTTGACCACACCCAACGTCGCGTTCTTCGTTCAACGCTTGATGCTTCTGCTTGGCCAGTTCAACTACGGCAAGGCGGGGATCTTGGACCGAACGCACACGCGTTTGTTCACGTTTGCATCGCTCAAGCGGCTGCTGCAGGACGAGGGCTTCCAGATCCGCGAGATGAAGGGGGTGCCTGCGCCGTTTCCCAAGGTGCTGGGCGACGGAGTGCTGGGCAAGACCGCGCTGGCCGCCAATCTGGCCCTGATCCGGCTGAGCAAGACGCTGTTCTCGTACCAAATCTACGTCGAGGCGGGGACGACGCCGGCCGTGTCGTTCGTGCTCGAGGACTCGAAGCAGCGCAGCACGCGCATACCACCACCCGGTAACCACGCGACGCTCAATTGAACGGAGCTATGGTGGTGTCGAGTTTACGTTGCGTTGGCTCGACCAACACCCGTGGCTCGACGCCCAGAGTCGTGGCGCACTGGGACGTCGTTGCGCGAGCGTGCGCGGCGCACTGCACCACGGCGGCGACTCGCGCGGCGTTCAGTTTCGAGGTCCAACCGCTTCGTTGGCCTTGAGATGCTAGTTGCAATATTTCAATCGACCGCGATCGCCATCTCTGAATTCGGGACGTGGACGCAACCGAGGTGCGATCTCCCGCGTTCGTCGTGAACTCCGTTGGCGTTGTGCCTGGGGGTTTGCCCCTGAAGTGCGCTAGGGTTCTGCTACCTACTGCTTCACTGCGCGCGTCGCGTTCCAGCGCCGCCGCGACGGAGAAAAACACCATGCGCCGCCCCGCCCATCCGCTGAATCCCGCTCTCGTGTTCGGTTTCGCCGTCGCTTCTGCCTGTGGCGCTTCGGACCCACCCCCGCCTGCCGGCGCACCTGGTCTCGGCGTCAACGTCGGCACGGGAGTACAACAACCCGGTGTCGGGGCGCAGCCCTCGACGCCCGGTGTCGTCGGTCCCGTCGGGACGGACCCAACCGGGGGTGGCATCATTGCTGACGACCCCTCGGCGGGTGTTGTCACTCCGGGCGTCATGGGCCCAGCGACACCTGGTTGCGGCGATGGCGTTTTGACGGAAGACGAGGCCTGTGACGACTCCAACCTCGACAGCGGCGACGGCTGTGCGGGCAACTGTTTGAGCGTCGAGTCCGGTTTCAGCTGTGCGGCGCCCGGTCAAGCCTGCTTGCCCATCGCGCGTTGTGGCGACGGTGTGGTTGCGGTTTCAGAACAGTGCGACGACGCCAATCGCCTCGCGGGCGACGGCTGTTCCGAGCGCTGCAAGATCGAAATCGGCATGAAGTGCAATGGCATGCCCAGTGTGTGTGAGCCGGCCACCTGCGGCGACGGCATTCAAGAGGGCGCCGAGAGTTGCGACGATGGCAACAACCTGCCCTTCGACGGTTGTTCGGACAAGTGCATCAAGGAGCCGACCTGCGTACCCGGAGCTGCCGGGTGCACGTCCGAGTGCGGCGATGGCCTCGTGATCGGCGAAGCATGCGACGACGGCAACCGGATCGATGGTGACGGCTGTTCGTCGTCCTGCACGATCGAAAACGGGTTCACCTGCGTTCAGAACATTCCGCCCTGTGAAGAGGTCGGAGGTGAGTGCGTGCTACGGGTTCCCGCCATCTTCCGTGACCACTCTTCCGCTCATCCCGACTTTGGTCCGATCATGGGCGAGTGCATGCGCACCGTCGAAGACACGGGTGAGGTCGTTCCCGCCAACGCGCTGACGACGGGCCTCGTGCAGAACACGCTCGACGGTGAAGGTCGTCCTGTACTGGTCGGTATGACCGGCATGCAGAAGTGCGAAACGGGTGCCGACAAGATGTCCTACACGGGCATCACTCAGTTCAGCGATTGGTTCCGCAACGCGCCGAACGTCGTCGTCGTTCCCGGAGACATCGTGCTGTTCAACAACGGCAGTGGTGGCTTCGTGAACCGCTTCGGCCCGAACGGCGAGCAGTTCGAAGGTTACGAGGACGAAGAGTGGGCTGAAGACGGCGACTTCACCTGTAGCTGGTGTCTGGACGGCGATTGTGAAGACACCTGCGACGGCGACGAGGTGCTGTTCGACGGCAGCCCGCTGTTCTTCCCCGTTGACGACGTGACGGGTATGACCTTCGACGAAGGTGCGGCGAAGGTTCCGGCCGAGTACGGCTACACGGCGTGGCCGTGGGAAGAGGACGTGTTCGGTAGCGCACCCGATCACAATTTCTACTTCACCAGTGAAGTGCAAACCTGGTTCAAGTTCGACGCGACTACCAGCGCGACGCTCGACTTCACGGGCGACGACGACGTTTGGGTGTTCGTCAACGGCGTCCTGGCGGTCGACCTGGGTGGTATCCACGTTCCCGAGAACGGTTCGGTCACGATCGATCAGCGGTCGGCGGCCAAGTTCGGCCTCGTCGAAGGCGGCGTGTACAACATCACCGTGTTCCAGGCCGAGCGCCGCATGGAGGGCTCGTCCTTTCGCCTGACGCTGTCTGGGTTCGAGTCCACGCCGAGCGACTGTTCGGCGTTCTGCGGCGATGGCATCGTCAGTTTCGGCGAGGAGTGTGACGACGGCGTCAACGACGGTGGCTACGGCGAGTGTGCGCCCGGCTGCGTGTTGGGCGAATTCTGTGGTGACGGAATCGTCAATGGCACGGAACATTGCGACGTCGGTCCGAACGGCAGCGGCTCCTGCGTCGGCTGCCGTCAGCTCACCGTCCGCTGATCCTCCGATGCGACGCGGGCCCCGGCGCGTCGCGTCGTCCCGCTCTCCGAGGCGGAGGGCGGCTCCGCGTGTAGGTTTTCGGCCCGCTGTGGGCGTGTACTTCGGAGCACCGAGATCGGCGACTCCGGCGTACATTCGGCTCGTCGTTGCCGTGAAGTGGGCCCTGATCTAGCCTGAGGCGATGGCTGGCCGCATCTCGTCTGCCCACGCCGAGGACTTTGAAGTGGCTGAATCCGATCCTGGGGCAGAACGCGCGGCGACGTTCGCGGACACGGTGTTTCCGAGCGATGGCGACGGGACGGGCGACGCCTCGGCTCGGCACTCGCAAAGTGATGATCCGTTGCCCGCAGTTGAAGCTGATGAACAGGGGCCGGCATCCACCGACGGATACGAGCCAGCTCCCGACCCCTGGGTGGGCAAGCTGCTGTGCGATCGCTATCGGGTTGAAGCCCTGCTCGGTGCGGGCGGCATGGGAGCGGTGTACCGGGCGGTACACGTCCACATGCGCAAGAACGTCGCGCTCAAGGTTCTCCACCGGCAAATGACATACGTCCCCGAAGCGGTTGCCCGCTTCGAGCGCGAGGCGGTCGCAGCGGCGCGTATCACGCATCCCAACGTTGCGGCAGCTACGGACTTTGGACGCTTGCCTGATGGTTCGTTCTATCTGGCGTTGGAGTTCGTCGAGGGGTCGAGTCTGCGGCGTTTGATTCACGAACAGGGGGCTTTGCCGACGGTCCGCGCCGTCAACATCGTGCGGCAGATCGCCGAAGCGCTCGAAGCCGCACACGCCCAAGGAGTCGTGCACCGCGACCTCAAGCCCGAGAACGTGATGTTGCTCGATCGCGGTCACCAACGCGACTTCGTGAAGGTGCTCGACTTCGGGATCGCCAAGGTCAGCAGCGAAGGGGATGGCGAGAAACTGACGCAGATGGGCTCGGTGTTTGGCACGCCCGACTACATGTCCCCGGAGCAGGCCGCCGGGCAGCCCGTCGATCATCGAAGCGACTTGTACGCTTTGGGCGTCGTGTTCTACGAGTTGCTGACCGGCGATACGCCGTTTGGTGGTGACTCGATTGCCGTTGTCTTGGCTGGGCACATGCACCAGCCGCCACCACCCTTGCCTGCAGCGGTGGATTGGCGCTTGGCGGACATCATCTCGCGTCTGCTCGCCAAGGATCCCGCCGACCGGCACCAGAGTGCCCGTCAGCTCATCAACGAGTTGCTCGCGTTGCGGCTCAGCGTCATCCCCGACCGACCCCAGACGCAGTTCTCCGAGCTACTGCGCCGGCGGCTCGGGCCCGCCGCGGGATGGGTCTGGACCCGGGCAAGTCAGTTGGCGGGTACGGTGGTTCGCACCTCTGCAGGCATCGTCGGGCCGATCGTCGACCGCGCCGAGCGAGCGTTGGTCGCCAGGTTTCCCCGCTTCAGCCCGTTGACCAAGCGGATCCGTTTGGGCTCGGCGCACGTCAGTTACCTGTCGATCGGCATGTTGGCGCTGATGATCGGTGGCGTGTTGGGTGCGTTGCTGCTGGTGGCGCCGAGTCCGCCCATCGAGGCGAACTCTGGCGGCGCGACGCAGCTCGAACCGGACGACGATGTCGAACTGGCAGACGTCGACGATCCCGCCGAACCCGAACAGAAGCCGACGCTGACTGCGAAGCAGCGGACCCGTTTGACCGATCTTCAGGCGATTGCCGTATACAAGCGCAAGAAGAAGGACTGGATCGAACTCGGGCAGTTGCTTGCCGCGGCTGGTGAGTGGTCGGAAAGTACTTCCGCGTATCGCAACGCCATACAGCTGGACAAAGACACTGCCTCGAATCCGGCGGTCATTCAAGCCATACGAACCAGCGCCGAGCATCGCGATAGCTACGAATCGGCGATCAACGTGGCTGTTAATCTGCTCGGGGAACCCGGCTTGGATTTGGTCTACGACTTGTGGATGACCACCAAGGACAATCGCAAGCAGCGTCTGATCGCCGAGCTCGCCTACAAGAAGCTCGAAATCCTCCGCGTTCGTCGTGCATCCAAGGCATTGCGCGTGCGGCTGGACCTCGAATTCTCTCGGGCGCTCGAGTGTGAAGACGTTCAGAAGATTGTCGAAAGCGCCACACGAAACGCGGACCAACGCAGCGTGAAGTCACTGGAGGCGTTGAAACGACGCGACGGGTGTGGTTCCGACAAGAGCAGCGATTGCTACCCGTGTCTGCGTGAGAACGACGATCTCGGTTTGGCTCTGCAGACGGCTGAGGAGCATGCCGGGCCGCGCTTCGACGGTGAGCGGTACGTTCCCGCACCTTAGCATCGGGACGCAGCATCGAGAATTTTCCTGGAACGAAATGAGACATTTCGCGCAAGGGCTGCGGCCTTCACCGGCTCGGGGCGTGCGCCATCATTCGAGGAACCCACGGTTCGAGTGGATTCGAGTATCCAAACGTACACTCGGATGCGTCGATGCCCGTTTGGCGGCGTTGACTTCAGGCAGTGAGAGCAAAAAAACGGCCCGTCGCGCCGGTTCGGCGGTGCATTCCCGTGGCGCCACGTCACCGCTTGCTGTTGCGGTGGAACAATTCCCGCACTAGATCACTGCGCCATGCACAGCACGATGAAGGGCGAGTTGAGGGGACAGCCGACGCACCGGGTAGCGACGCGGCGGAGCGAGGTGATCCGTGTCGCGCTGGGAGCTCTGGCGCTTGGTGCCGTCTGGGCGGTAGCTGCGCCTGCTGGCGCGCAGTCCATCATCAAACGTGAGGGACAACACCCGAAGTACGTGTTCGAGGCGGAGCCTCACATGGGCTTTCGCGATCCTAGGAGAAATCACGATGCGGGGTTTGGGCCCGGGTTTCGCGGGACGTTCGTCATCGTCGACAAGGGGTTCATTCCGAAGGTGAACGATTCGGTTGGCATCGGGTTCGGCACCGACTGGATGGTCTTCGGGCCCGAACATTGCCACGGCGGCGGTCGCAATGCGTATTGCCATACACCCAATCAGGAAGTTGTGGTTCCCATCGTGATGCAGTGGAACTTCTGGGTGCACGAGAAGTGGTCGGTTTTCGCGGAACCTGGGACTGCGTTCGTGTTTCGCGATGACGATGACGACTTTGACCACCAAGACCTGCGGTTCTTCTGGGACAACTTCACCGTCTACGCTGGGGGCCGGTATCATTTCACCGACGGGATGGCACTGACGCTGCGCGTGGGAGCTCCTTTCGCGGCATCATTCGGGCTGTCATTCCTACTGTGATTGTATCAGCGTAGGTCTGGCAGACATTCTGCGTTCGGTGCGTATTGTCTCAAGTGGTTGCCGCCGTGACGGCACTACGCTACTGGTGGACGGCCCCCGGACGTTTCGACATGCTCACCGAAACTTTGGAACTCCAAGTGCTTCACTGCGTCGTGAAGCACGCGAGTTATGCAAAGGCGGCTGAAGAACTCGGTCTGAGTCCTTCCGGTGTCAGTCGGATCATTTCCCGACTGGAAGAGCGTCTCGGCGTGCGTTTGATGCAGCGCACCACTCGCAAGTTGGCTCTGACCGAGGCTGGGGCCGCGTTTCACGCTCGGACGTTACAAATCCTCAGCGACCTAGCCGAAGCGGAGGCTGAGGTTCAGCGGACATCGATCGTTCCCCGCGGCAATCTGCGGGTCAGCGTACCCGTCGTGTTTGGGCAGTTGTACATCGCGCCCATGCTCGATCAACTGCTCGAGCTTCATTCGGAGCTGACGGTCGACGTGACCTTCATGGATCGCTTCGTGGATCTCATCGACGAAGGGATGGACCTCGCGATACGGATCGGCGCGCTGTCCGACTCTCGCCTCATCGCGCGACGCTTGTGTGCCAACCAACGAGTGCTCGTGGCTTCGCCGAGCTACATCGAACGGCGTGGTGAGCCGACCCATCCGAGTGAGTTGGCCAACCACGATTGCGTGCTCTTCACGGGTTTCACCCGACCTCGTGAGTGGAAGCTTCGCGGACCCGACGATGAAGTGTGCGCCGTGAACGTGTCGGGACGGGTGGCCTCGAACAACGTCGAGGCGCTCACGACGGCGGCAAAACGCGGCCTCGGGGTCACGATGGGCGCGACGTTGTCTGTGGGTCCAGCGCTGTTGTCGGGGGAGCTCGTGCGGGTCTGTAAACAATGGCAGTTCGAGCCAACCGCGGTTTTCGCCGTCTTCCCGTCCGCGCGCCAGCTCTCCACGAAGGTGCGAGCCGCTGTCGACTTTCTCGCGGAGAATCTCAACGACCCACCCGCCTGGGACCGCGCCCTCGTCGGCAAAGTCCCAGGTTTCTGAGAGTTGCGACCGGGAAGCGATCAATGTGCGCCAGCCACCGCGCGGGCATATTGACCCGGCGTCACGCCTAGCAAACGCTTGAAGTGTCGCGTCATGTGGCTTTGGTCGACGAAACCCTGTTCTGCCGCCACCCGGGCGGGCGATTGCCCTTCTCGGAGCGATTTCTGGGCGAGACCAAGGCGGACCCGCAGTTGATACGTGTGCGGTGGCAAGCCATAGCGGCGTTTGAAAGCGCGCAACGTCTGAAAGCGACTCATGCCCGCCTGTTGGGCCAAGGTGCTCAGGTCGATACTCGCCGACGCGTCGTAGTGCAGCACTTCGCGCACGCGCTCTGCGGCTCGCGCACCCCAAGCACTCATGTTGGAAGAGGGGGAGGGCGCGTCGCCCAGCTCCGCAACGGCGGCGTGTATGAAGTAACAGAGACGAGTTTGGATCTCGAGTGCCGTGGGGCCAGGCTGCACGGCGCGAAACACGTCCACGAGGGCGTTGTGAAGCCTCGCGGAGATGTGCGTCAGCGGGTTCAGATTCAGGTTTTCGGAGCGCAGTCCGTGGCCATCGAGGTACTGGTCCACCAAGGCGGGGTCCATGGAAAGAGCCGACATCGCACCGGCGACGCGGACGCGCTGAGCGACGAAGACCTCTTGGGGGTGCGCGCTGAGGAGCTGACCTGGGGCCAACGAATCCACCCGCCGCCGATGCCAGACGTCTCCCGTCCAGGTCGTGGGCAGCAGGAATTCGAAACCGACTGCGTAGCCATGCCATTCGGCGGTGGCGTTCGAAACGTGGCGGACTTCGGCTCCGGCGACCTCGGCCCGACGGAAGAAGGTCACAGTTTGTTCAGTTTTTACAGTGTCTTGCACGATCATCCTCCCTGCAATCTCGGCGTGGTGTTCGTGCGATGAGCATCTCATGCACAGGTAGGATGCAGTAGGTCCCGCTCCTCACTTCACCCGTGACGGGGCGTCACCAATGGGCGCCGACTCGTACCCAAAGCGGGGCTTCGACGAAGGAAGCCGCGAATGAACGGGTCGCGCCGCGCTCAACCTTCAACCACCGTCCGAGACCCGGTAGACCCCTGCGCCATGCCAGGGGATGTTGGGGGTGAACTCACCTGGAAAGACTCCGAGCTCTTCTCTGTGCCACAGGTCGCGAACCCACAACGGGCCGTCGAGCCCCAGCTGTTCTTTGGTGATGGTTATGGGAAGACCCGAGGTTTGGCTACCGCTATCGCTGGTGAACGCGTGCAGACGGAATTGGAGCTGCCCTGCTGGGTGGCGCGTATCGTCCTGTCGACCACAGATCGCGGAGAACCCTCGCACCCCCGGGGGCAGTCGAAACTCGATCGAGAATGGCGCGTGCGCAACGATCCCATCGCTCAGGTCGTCACCGGCCACGCGAAGGCAGTGGCCTGTGTCACTCGCGCCGTCCTTCATTTGGACGCTACCTCGGCGCGCGCAAGAGCGGAGAGCCGTAAGCGCGGTCAGCGGCTGTTCCGTGCCGTCATCGAGTAGCAGTCGCGGTTCACCCCAGACGGCTAGCGGTGTGCATCTGCCGCCGGCGGTGTCGCGGCAATCGACGTCGAGAATCAACGTATCGATTGCAGGGAGGGTGACCTCCACTTCCAACATCGCGAGCGCGTGCCGCGAGTGACTCGATGTGCCAGCGAGTGTACCGGAGTACAGTTCCGTCTCGGGGGTCCGCGGACGGCGATCGCGGGCATTGATGAGCGTCACGTACTTGTCCGTGGAGTCAGGGATGTCTGCCACCCACGCAACCAATCCGTTCTTTTCGAACAGCACGCGGCTGTCGTGTGCCGTCGCTGCGATCGCGAGGATCTCGGGATTGGTCAGCAGTGCGCGTTCGGCGGATTGCAGCGCGCAGATCTCACCGCCGACGATGAGTGGCGAGCGGCTCGTGCTCCACAGCGAAACCAGTGCGCGTTGCTCGGTTGGGTCGAGCAGACAGCGGCGGGTTCCACCGTCCACACGTCCCAAGGGAAGGGGACCAGGGTGGGGCCAACTCGACTCGCTCCTCGCCGACCAGACACGCAGCTGTTCCAGTTGGTCGCGGACGGCATTCCAGTCGTCCCAGATACCATCGCCGATTTGCCAGAGGTTCGTCCGGGCAGCAACGTACGACGCCGCCTCGATCGGCGTCACGCCTCCGGAGATGCCGAGCACCATCGTACGACCTGCCTTGTCGATCGCCTCTCGAATGGCTTCGAGTTCGCTGGCGTGCCGCGGGTCACCACTGATGTCGCCTACGTCGACGTAGTCCACTTCCCAAGAGGCGAGAAGTTCGAAGACCGAGTCGTAGTACGCTTGCGCGCCGCGTTTGCGGCTGTCGACACCGATGGTCTGGGTCCACTCGGCTTCGGGGGAATCTCGGTTTGCGATGTGTGCGGCGTCGACGTCAGTGCCCTTGACGGGCAATTGTCGTTGAACTGCGGTTCGCGGGATGCCACGTGAGAGGTGAATCCCGAAGCTCAGGCCGAGACCGTGAACGTGACGCGCGAGGGGGCCGAACCCGGCGCCACCCTTGGCCGATGGGAACCTGGACTCTGCGGGGACGGCTCTGCCCCACTGGTCGACTTCGTGCGCAAGCTCGATGCTCGCCTGTTGGTTCGCTGGTGCGGACCAATTGGGCCCGACGATGACGTACTTGTAACCCAGCGGCGCGAGGTGTTCGGCCACGTATTGGGCGTTGTCACGGAAGCGCGCCTCCGTGACGCAGCCACTGACACAATCATCGCTCTGCCAGCCCATCGGTGGTGTGGTCGACCAGGCGTGATGCGCTCGAGGTCCGCACGGTGGTTGGCTACCGAAGTTCACTGATTCGCCTCGGCGGACACTGGAGCGTTGTAGCACTTTCGAACGCACGCGAAGCGCGGGCCCGCGCGTGTGATGGCTGGACGTTCCATGTGTGCACCACGGAGTTCACCTCGGAACGATTCGAGAACCGTCGGTCGAGCGGCAAGCCGAAATCTGCAGTGCGAAACGCCAAGGCAGACAGTTTGCTCCGGGGCGCCACGTCGCGCTGTTCGCGATGACGGCTCGATGGGTGATTTCCCCAACTCCGGGAGGCAGTTCGGACGGGAAGCGAGAACGCACTCGCTCCGCTAGAATTTGTGGTTCGGAGCGTAGCCGTCGCGGAGCTGGCGCTCGTCTCGACCTTCTGGCAGGGTCCGCCTCCCGTGATTCAGCTCGATTCCGTCTCCAAGCGACATGGTAGTCAAATCCTCTTCGTCGATGCCTCGCTTGGCGTCTACAAGGGCGATCGGGTGGGCTTGGTTGGCCCGAATGGTGCCGGCAAGTCCACCGTGTTTCGCTTGATGGTGGGTCAGGAGCAGCCCGACGCAGGCCAAGTCAACGTCGAGCGCGGCACCGTCGTCGGTTACTTCGATCAGAACGTCGGGGAAATGACCGGGCAGAGCGTGCTGGAGGCTGCCCTCACCGGCGCCGGTGAAGCTGCTCGGTTGCGTAGCGAACTGGCCAAGTTGGAGGCCGACATGGCCGATCCCGACAAATTCGACCAACTCGAGGAGCTCGTCGAGCGGTTCGGCGCAGTGCAAGCGCGTTTTGACGAGTTGGGGGGCTATGCGCTGGACGCTCGGGCCGAGGAGGTCCTGGCCGGATTAGGCTTCGAGCCCGACGTGGTACAGGGAGACGTCGGCAAACTGTCGGGCGGTTGGAAGATGCGTGTCGCGCTCGCCCGAGTACTACTCGGCAAGCCGGACGTCTTGCTGCTCGACGAACCGACGAACCACTTGGACATCGAGTCGATCATCTGGCTCGAGGGGTTCCTCAAAGCTTTCGACGGCGGTCTCGTCATCACCTCGCACGACAAGGCCTTTCTCAATCGAATTGCGACGCGCATCGTCGACATCGACGGCGGGGAGATGAACAGCTACTCGGGCAACTACGATTTTTATCGTGAGCAGTACCGCCTGCGCCAGGAACAGCAAGCCGCTCAGTTTGCGCGTCAGCAAGCCATGCTCGCAAAAGAGCAGGCGTTCATCGACCGGTTCAAAGCGCGTGCCAGCCACGCCGCCCAGGTTCAGTCGCGCGTCAAAAAGGTCGAGAAGATCGAGAAGATCGAGCCGCCCCGCACGCGTAAGGTGATCGACTTCGACTTCCGCGCTCCACCGCGTTCGGGCGACGATGTCGTTCAGTTGAGCGACGTGCACAAGGCCTACGGCAAGAAGGTCATTTACGACGGCCTCGATCTGCTGGTGCGGCGCGGTGAACGCTGGTGCGTGATGGGCGTAAACGGCGCCGGAAAGAGCACGCTGCTCAAGTTGGTCGCAGGAGTGAGCGAACCCGACCAAGGGGAAGTGAAGATCGGAGCAAGCGTCAAGCTCGGCTACTTCGCTCAACACGCGATGGAGGTTCTGGATGCGAATCAGACCGTCCTGCAGGCGCTGCAGGCGGCGTTCCCGTTGTCGAACCTGGGTGTCCTGCGCACTCTGGCGGGCGCTTTCGGCTTCTCGGGCGACAGTGTCGAAAAGAGCTGCGCCGTTCTATCCGGGGGCGAAAAGGCACGCTTGGTGCTGGCCTTGATGTTGTTCGATCCGCCCAATCTCTTGGTGCTCGACGAGCCGACGAACCACTTGGACATCGAGACCAAGGAAATGCTCGTGCGCGCGTTGTCGAATTTCGAAGGCACGCTGCTCTTCGTCTCCCACGATCGTAGCTTCCTCAGCGCCCTGTCCACGCGTGTGCTCGAACTGACCGAAGCGGGCTGTCGCGTGTACCCTGGTGGTTACGACGAGTACGTCGCCCAGAGCGGACACGAAGCCCCGGGCCTGCGCGGCTGACGGGCCTCCTGCATTCGACGTCGCTGCCTGCGCAAGCTGCGCCGGCTGAGGGGCGCGAACGCCAGATTTTCGCGGTCCGATGGTCACGGCGTATTGCTTGCGCCGGAAGCGGCCCGGCTGCGGCGTTCCCCGGCTCGATGCGCTGCGGCATGGTTCGTGCACTCGATCGGTGCATTCGACGTGCGATGACTCTTCAGCATCCCGCGCCGAGCGCCAATCGCGAGTGCGGTGGGGCGTGACGTGACGTCGTGTCCTCGCCGCAGCGTCGATGGTGTTGTTCTTGCCACGCAATGAAAGCTCGAGAGATGAAGGAACTAGTCATTCTGGGTGCAGGTACGGCCGGCACGATGATGGCAAACAAGCTGGCACGCAGTTTGGACGCCAGCGCCTGGCGCATCACCATCGTCGACCGCAATGACGACCACGTGTATCAGCCCGGGCTGTTGTTCGTGCCATTTGGAGGGTACCAACCTGGTCAGATCGTGCGTTCGCGGCGCACGTACTTGTCGCCTGCGGTGCACTACTTGCAGACCGGGTTCGTCGGGGTCGACGCGAAGGCGCAACGCGTGCAGCTACCTGAGTGCGTGCTGCCATACGATGTTCTTGTCATCGCGACTGGTTGTGAAATCGCGCCGGAGCAGACGCCTGGGTTGACCGGGGACGGCTGGGGAACCGATGCGTTCGACTTCTACACGCTGGAGGGCGCCAGTGCACTACAGCGGCGGCTTTCGGCCTTCGAGGGGGGCAGGTTGGTCGTCAACGTCGCAGAAATGCCGATCAAGTGCCCGGTCGCTCCCCTCGAGTTTCTGTTTCTGGCGGACGCGTACTTCACCAAGCGCGGGCGTCGCGGGGATGTGAAATTGGTATTCGCAACGCCGCTCGAGGGAGCGTTCACCAAGCCCAAGGCGTCGGCGCTGCTTGGTGGCCTGCTCGACAGCAAGGGCATCGAAGTGATCCCCGAGTTTGCTCTCGAGGCCGTGGACGGCAAGGCCAGGCGGATTACTTCCTATGACGGGCGAAGCCAAGACTACGATCTGCTCGTCAGTGTGCCCCGGCATGTGGGGAGCAAAGCGATCACCGAGTCAGGTTTGGGTGACGATTCCGGCTTCGTGCCAACCGATCGTCAGACGCTTCAATCGACCGAGCACTCGAACATCTTCGTGTTGGGCGATGCCACGAACTTGCCCAGCTCGAAGGCGGGGTCAGTGGCGCACTTTCAGGCGGACGTGCTGACGGCCAATCTGCTCGACTACGTCGATGGTCGTCCCGCGAGTGAACACTTTGACGGTCATTCGAACTGTTTCATCGAGACTGGTTTCGACAAGGCGATGCTGATCGACTTCAACTACGATACCGAGCCGTTGCCCGGGCGCTTTCCGTTGCCCGGCGTCGGTCCGTTCACGTTGCTGGAGGAAAGTCGCATGAATCATTGGGGCAAGCTCGCGTTCAAGTGGATCTATTGGAACGAGCTACTCCCCGGTCACGAGTTGCCCATCGAGCACCGTATGTCGATGGCTGGAAAGTGGAGCTGACGATGACGAGTGATCCAATCTTGAACGCCAAGGTCGACGCTCTGACGGAACAGGTCGCGCTCTTGGTCGCGGCGGAACGTCGCCGAAGCGAGCTGTTCGAAGACTTCACGCCGATCATGCGGCAGGCCCTCGGGGCGTTGAGCTCGGAGTTGGGCGGATTGGAAGAACGCGGGTACTTCGCGTTCGGCAAGGGCCTGCTCAACGTGCTCGACCGCATCGTCAGCGGGTACACCCCTGAAGACATCGAGGAACTGGGTCGCAACGTGGTGACGATCCTCGACACGCTGCGCGCCTTGACCCAGCCGGAGGTGATGGCATTGGCGGCGGAAGTCAGCGGTGCGGTCGAGGACGCCGACAAGATGGCCCCCGTGGGAGTCGTGGGCATGGCGAAAGCGGCGCGAGACGCGGACGCTCAGCAAGGCATGGCTGTCCTCGTCGAGGCCTTGCGCCGCCTGGGCAAGGGGGTCAAACGAGCCGGTCATCGCGAAAGTCTGCAACGTTTGCTTGGCGCGCGGCGATCGGGGACGACGAGTCCGCGTCCAATGCGACCCGAATCCCGTTCGACCGACGGTGCTGCCATTCGAACCGTCGACGTGGGGTCAAACCGTGCCGCTGTCGTCGCTGCGCCGGCTGCCGCCCCGTTCCAGAGCGCCCCGGCCGCGCAGGCCCCTTCGAGTCCGATGAAGGTTGATGGTGTGGAGTTGACTGCTGAGGGGTTCTTGGTCGACTACCGCAACTGGACCCCCGAGCTTGCGACCAGACTAGCGGCGTCGATCGGCGTCGAGCTGACGGACAAGCACTGGCAGCTCGTCGAGTTCGCGCGCCAGGAATACGAGAAGACCAAGATGTCGCCCAACATTCGGCGACTGACGACCGGTTCGGGCCTCTCTACGAAGGAAGTGTACGGCCTGTTTCCAAAAGCCCCTGGCAAATGCGCTGCGATGATCGCAGGCCTGCCGAAGCCAGTGGGCTGTATCTGAGCGCACGACGCAGAATTGTGAGGTTTCAGTGTCTTTGACGGAGAGCAGAAAGATTGCGCTGATTGTCAGCAAAGGTGGATTGGACGACGCTTACCCAGCACTGATCCTGGCCAACGCGGCGCGGCAGAGTGGTATCGAGGCGTTCATCTTCTTCACATTCTATGGGCTGGACGTGATTACCGAAGAGAAGGTCGACCACTTGCATGTCAACTTGGTCGGCAATGCTACGAGCCCCATGCCGTCGATGATTGCCGGCTTACCCGGCATGGAAAACATCGCCGCGAAGATGATGCTCAGTCGCATGCAAGAACTCGACCTCCCCGGTCCTCGCGAAATGCTCGAGATCCTCAGCGACTCTGGTGCGCAGTTGTACGCGTGCGAATTGGCAATGAAGATGTTCAAGCGCACCAAAGACGATCTCGTGCCCCAGGTACTGGAGGTCATTACGGCCGGTGACTTCTACGATCTGAGCGTTGGCGCCCAAATCGTCTTCACCTAGCCGAGCCGTGGGGCTATCGTCTCGCCCGAGATGCCCAAAGTTCGAATCCTCCACAACCCGCGTTGCACGAAGTCACGGCAGACTTTGGCGCTGGTGCGGCAACACGTTGCCGAGTCGGAGCTTCAAGTCGTCGAATACCTCAAAGCGCCGCTGACAGCTGAGGAGCTTTCGGCCTTGGCCAAGAAGCTCGGGCTGCCCGCCAAGGCGTTCGTACGCAAGAAGGAGCCGGAGTTTGCCGAACTGGGTTTGGCGGACAAGCTCGACGACGATGCGGCGCTCTTTGCAGCGATGGAAAGCACGCCGAAGTTGATGGAACGACCCATCGTGATCGTCGGGCGACGCGCCGCCTTGGGACGGCCGCCTGAGAACGTCTTGTCGCTGCTCGGGTGAGCCCATGAGTACGGCAACAGCTTTGATCACGGGGGTATCGACGGGGATCGGGCGCAGCATCGCGGCCAGGCTCGTCGAGACGGGGTGGAGCGTATTCGGGACGGTCCGTTCGGACGCGGATGCGGGGCGGGTGACGGCTGAACTCGGGAGTCGCTTCGTGCCCCTGGTGCTCGACGTCACAGACCCCGAGGCCGTCGCTGAGGGGTTGCGCGAGGTGACCACCCGCACGTCGACGCTGTCGGCGTTGATCAACAACGCGGGGATCTCCGAGGCTGCGCCGCTGCTGCACGTCGATCCGGTCGATTTTCGTCGTCATTACGACGTCAACGTGGTCGGCGCGCTGCAGGTGACTCAAGCGGCCTTCCCGCTACTTCGAGCGGCCGCAGTGTCCGGCGGCAGGTCTCGCGTCGTGAACGTGAGCTCGGTTGCCGGCAAGATCGCCTACCCGTACATGGGTGCGTACGCGGCGTCCAAACACGCTCTGGAAGCGATGTCCGATGCGCTACGTCGCGAGCTGACGTTGTACGGAATCGATGTCGTCGTGGTCGAGCCGAGCACGGTCAAGACGCCAATCATCGGGAAGTTCGCTGCGCAGCTCGAGCGCTACTTCGACACCGACTACGGCCCCTCGCTTCGAGAGCTGGCACGGGGAATGGCGGGGCGTGAAGCTTCGGCGTTGCCCGTATCGAAGGTCGTCGATGCGGTTGTCGCGGCGCTCCACAGTCCGCGGCCGAAGACTCGATACCCCATCCCTCGTTCGTGGCTGACGAGTTGGATATTGCCTCGCTGCTTGCCGGATCGCGTATTCGACGCGCTGGTCGTGCGCCGCTTGGCGCTGCGGTCGAAGCGCGCGACTGAGGCT
This sequence comes from Deltaproteobacteria bacterium, assembly GCA_003235365.1. Classification (GTDB taxonomy): domain Bacteria; phylum Myxococcota_A; class Polyangia; order Polyangiales; family Polyangiaceae; genus SZUA-265. Next base: position 11,956 of record QJWJ01000244.1, on the reverse strand, counting down.
GGTCGCTGAATGGGCGAGCACGATTGTCGGGCGTTTTTTCGATCCGCCGTTGGGTGAGGGTCCGAAAAAACGCTCCTGTTGCAGTCGTTTTCTCGACTCCATTCTCTGCTACATCGAGTGAGAGCTCGCGAATCGCGAACTCTCACTCAGTGCTTCGGCCCCAGAGCGAATTGGACGCCCGCAGCTCGAGACGAAGCGGGACTGGCCTATTGTCACTGACCAAGGCTTTCGGATCTGCCGTAGCTCCACTATGCCCACTCCGCGCATGGTTCCCGCTTCCCGGATTCGCCGCTTGACGACTGCCGCGCCCGACCCGTCACGCGACTACGTGATGTACTGGATGACGGCGCAGCGCCGCACTCGTTCGAACTACGCATTGCAGCGCGCCGTCGAAGCGAGTCGAAAGTGGCGCAAACCGTTGCTCGTCTTCGAAGGCCTGCTCGCGGACTATCCGTTTGCCAGCGAGCGCCTTCACCAGTTCGTCCTCGATGGCATGCGGGACAACCGGGCTGAGTGTCAGCGGGCCGGCGTGAGCTATCTCGCGCACGTCGAGCGGCGCGCGGGAGAAGGCAGCGGCTTGCTGGCGCACCTGGCAACCCGAGCCTGTCTGGTCGTGGGAGACGACTACCCCGGGTTCTTCCTGCCGGCACTGAATCAGGCTGCGGCCGAGCAGCTCGAAGCCTTGGGCGTTGCGTTGGAGATCATCGATGGCAACGGCTTGTACCCGTTTCGGGCGGTAGAAAGAGTGTTCACCACGGCTCATTCCTTTCGTCGGCACCTGCAGCGTGAGCTGCCGTATCTACTCGGCGACAGGCCCGTCGAGCGGCCGTTGGCGCGCTATGCGTGTGGCGAGGTCGAAGGGTTGCAGCGGCGCGTTCGCGGTTTGATCAATTCAGATGCTCAGGCGCTGGATGGGGCCTGGCTGGACTCGGCGAAGTTCTTGCGGAGTGTTTCCAGGGTGAACACCATCGGAGGGCAACGGGCGGGCAGGGCCGTTTGCCGGCGCTTCGTTGCCAATCGATTGGCGGCGTACGACGAGCAGCGCAATCATCCGGACGAAGCGGCGGCCAGCGGCCTTTCGCCCTATCTGCATTTCGGCCACGTCGGTGCCGCCGAGGTGTTTGGAGAAGTCGCCAAACAAGAAGGGTGGGATCCGTCGCGTCTCGGCGCGACCAGGAATGGGAGCCGTGCTGGGTTTTGGGGAATGAGCGCCGCAGCGGAGGCGTTCGTCGATCAATTGGTGACCTGGCGTGAGCTCGGCTTCAACGCTTGCGCCCATCAGCCCGACGTTCGCTGCTTCTCGAGTCTGCCCCCTTGGGCGCTCGCCACCCTCGAGGCTCACGCTTCCGATCCACGTCGTCACGTCTATTCGCTACAGCAGTTCGAGGCTGCCGAGACTCACGACGAGTTGTGGAATGCCGCGCAACGGCAGTTGCTCATCGAGGGGGCGATGCACAATTACCTGCGCATGCTCTGGGGCAAGAAGATCCTCGAGTGGTCGACCTGTGCGGAGGAGGCACTCGACGTCATGCTCGAACTCAACGATCGCTACGCCCTCGACGGTCGCGACCCCAACTCGATCAGTGGCATCTTCTGGGTGCTCGGACGTTACGATCGGCCGTGGGGGCCCGAGCGGCCGATCTTCGGGACTGTCCGCTACATGACATCAGACAACACCCGCCGCAAGCTCCGGCTCAAACGGTACTTGGCGCACTACGGTCAGACTGGTCAGTCATCGTGACTGTGCTGAACGAAGTCCACGTTTGAGCTGACATGAAGCTGCCTCGTCACTGCATCGACGAAATCCAAGCTCGTATCATCGCGACGCCTTCGTCGTGAGTGACTTCGGTACCAATCAACGGCATGTGGACTCCGCCTTTGGGCACCGCGGGGAACACCGGTGGCTGAATCATGCGCCAATACAAAGCGCTCGAGTCCGGATCGCCCGGCACGACGCGAATGGGGGGCTCGTTGTCTGGTTTATCGGGGGTTTGCGTCTCGAGGTTGACCGTCGATGCGTAGGCTGTGGTGTCAGTCCAGCTCTGCACCCCGTCGACCTTTGCCCACAATTCCAGGCCCAGGTTTGCCTGTTTGGCGTATTCGTTGTGACAGTGTCCGCAGTTGGCGTGCAGATACCCGACCGCCCGCTCCTGTTCGGGGCTGCCCGGAAGCTTCAACTCCTGCGTCGGTGGTGACGTCAGCAGTTGCTCGTCCATCAGACGTCGCAGGGTCATGAAGCCGGGCTCACTCGGACCCGATAGCTGCAAGGCGCTGAAACCGAGTACTTTGTCCCACATGTTGCCGTGACACTCCGCGCACGCGCCGCGCCCTGGAACATCGTGATCCGTGCCGCTGGCGTTCTCTGCCAGCACGTAGAGCTGCTCGTCGTCGTCCGCGCTGGCATACGCCTCGGTTTGCTCGGCGTTCCAGATGAATGCTGTCATGAACCATTTGGTCGCCGTGTACTTCTGGATGATGCGAGTCTCGACGCGAACCGGGTTGCCCTGGTCATCGTCGCGGACGAATTCCTTCCACAGCTTGGTGCCCCTAGGATAGTCCCAGAAATTCATGTCGGACGTGTCAATTTGCGTGCATGGTGGCAGGTAAACGAAGCGTCGCTTTACCGCACCGTCCGTCCACAACTGGTACTGGGGGCGATACTCGTACACCCCTTCGGCGAGCGCGCCGGAACCCACGTCTCTGTAAAGCCCGGTGTCGGACAACTTCGTCGGCTCCACGAAGTCGGCGACGGACGGGCACGGATCGACGGCTGCCCCGCCCGAGCCCCCGCCACCCTTTGCGCCCCCGAAGTCGTTTCCCGCGCCGCCCGCGCTCTGCGCGGTGCCTCCCGCTCCCGTCGGGGTTGGAGTCGACGCAGGTCCGGGCGTGGTGGCCGCGCTTGGATCCGTCGGAACGCTGCTGCCGGAATCTACGGCCACGTCCGTGTCGCCTGCATCCCGTGTGTCGCCTGTGTCGGCAGGAGCCGGTTCGTCGGTGTTGCCCTCGCCGTCCACCACCGACGCCCGGGGCTCGGCGCTCGGCGTCGACCTTGCACCCGCGTCGCCCGGCTGAACTGCGCTGGCGTCGTTCGTTTGCGGGGTCGCTTCGTCGTCCTGTTTCGAGGAGTTGCTGCAAGCTGCGAGAATCACTGTTAGAGCAGCGGTCGCACCGAACGCGTTCAGGGCCGTGACGCGGTGATGGCTCAGGAGGCAGCGCGATTGAACGCGCGCGCGCGGTTTGTTGGGCAACATGTCGAACGCAGCGTACCGTCGCGCCGTGCCCCGCGCAACGAAGTGTGGACCGGCGATCTCGCAAGAACGATCTTCTGGGGTAGCTACTACTCCGCGCTCGTGAGCTTGGCCTTTGCGCGCGCCAGCGGTTCCTTGAGAGAACCATGTTGGTCTAGCGCCACGCTCGCGACGGGGTTCGACGAGTGGAGCACAGTGGCGCTGCTCGTCACGCTGCCGCCCGCGATTCGTTTGGCGAGGGCGTCGACTTGCGCGTCGTCACCGAGACCCAGAGCAACGCAGCCTTTGTCGATTGGACAGTGTGTCTCGCACAGACCCTCGCCGCGTGCCAGCGTGATGGTCACTGCGGCGCTCTGCCCATCGGAAAGCTGCAGGGTAAGTTCACTCGCGGCGCCCTCTTGCAGATCGACCGGCAAGCAGGTGAACTCGCCCGTTCCCCATTGTTGTGGTGCGGACGAGACCTCGACCCACGACGACGGCAGCCCGGGTTCACTCGTTTCGGTCGCGGCGGCATCGTCGGTCTCCTCGGCGACCGCAGTCTCCTCTGTAGGCGGCGGCCGGTGGTAGCCACGGTCGAGCAACTTGGCGAGTCTGCGGATTTCGCGATCGAGGTTTCGATGCACCTTCCCCTCTTGCACGAGGTGTCCTTCGCCCGTGAGTACCGCATTGCCCTGCGCGTCGAGCACGATCACGATGAACGACTTCTGATCGTCGCCGCGCCCCGACACCTTCGCCACGACTCTGAAGCGGCGATTGGCGACGTCGTCCTCGAGAACTTCGTAACGTTGGTCGCCGAGTACCCGCTGGGTCGTCGCGACTGCGGTCTCCGCGGGTTGTCCACTTGCAACCTGGCGCGGCTCCGAAACGATGTACCGCCCACACGACAGTAGCAACGTGGAGCAGAGCAACAGTGACGTCAGTGCACCGCTCCCGGCGCGGCTCGGAGTTCGCCCCGCACCCAGTCCGCACGTCGAGACGCCGCCCGCGTCTCCACCCGTTCGACCCCATTCTCCGCGACCTGGTGCCATATGTCCGGACGCTATGCCGCACGGCAGCAGCGGTCAAGTGTCGCGCTGTCCAGGTCTCGCCCGCGTGCCGCGTCGGATGGATTGTGGGCGTGGTGGAGTGCGGCTTCGTTTTTCGCGTCATCCCCCCTGCGGGAAGCCGTCGTCGACGCTGAGATTACACGCCCAACTTGTCTGAGTCGCCCACGGCGGGTACTCTGAACGCGGCCGCACGGGTCTGAGCATGGAAGGAAAGGTTCTCGCCGGAAGGTATCGCTTGCTCAGTCAGCTGGGGCAGGGGGGCATGGGCTCGGTCTGGACTGCTGAACACCTCAGCCTGCAGTCGAAGGTCGCCATCAAGTTGCTCGATCCGGCGATTGCCCAAACCAGTGAAGGTGTCGAGCGGTTTCAACGCGAGGCGCGGGCCGCGGCGTCGCTGCGCAGTGCGCACGTGGTTCAGGTTCTCGACTATGGCGTGGAGGATGGCACGCCTTACTTGGTGATGGAGCAACTGCACGGCGAAAGCTTGGCCGATCGCATAGCCCGTCAGGGCGTGCTGCCGTCTGCGTTGACCATGCAGGTGATCAATGGCGTGGCCAAAGCGATGGCGCGCGCGCATGCGGCGGGCATCGTCCATCGAGATCTCAAGCCGGACAACGTGTTCCTCGTCGAGGAAGACGGCGAGTTGATCCCCAAAGTCCTCGATTTCGGAATCGCCAAGCACACTCAGGTCGGCGCGACCGACGGTGTGGTCACGCGCACCGGCTTGACGATGGGGACGCCGTTCTACATGAGTCCGGAACAAGCCGAGGGCAAACGCAGCTTGGATCATCGAACGGACCTGTGGGCGCTGGGCGTCATCACGTGTGAGTGCCTGACCGGAAAGAGTCCTTTTGCCGGCGAGACCCTCGGGGAGATTCTGCTCAAGATCTGCGCGCGCCCCATTCCCGTGCCCTCGTCACTCGGCGCGGTTCCCCCCGCGTTCGACGAGTGGTTTGCACGGGCCACTCAACGCGACCCCGCGTTGCGATTCGGCAGTGCCAAGGAATTGGCGACGTCGCTCAGCGCCGTCTTGAGTGCGGCGCCCAACGTCAGTGCGCCGTTTGCAGCGACGGCGGCAGCGCCGTCGGCAAGTCATCATCACTCCGAGGCATGGCCCACCACTGGAGAGGCGAATCACAGCCCATCGGCGACGAGTGGGGCCGTTGCCGTCAACGTATCGACTGCCCGCTCGAACATCGCGTGGCTGCCGATCGGCGGGGGCGCGTTGGCCGCCATCGGATTGGCTGCGGCCCTGGCGTGGTTCGTGTGGCCAGGACTCGGTTCGTCGTCAGAAGAGTCGGAAGCGAACCCGTCCTCGACTCCCGATGAACCGGTCGTCGCGACGTCAGGCGCACCGAGTGAGGTTGCGGAAAGTGATCAGCAACCGAGCGTCAAACCGGTCGACGAGCTGCCGTCCGGTCCCGTGAAGACGCCCGCTGTCGAAGCACGCTCGGGGGAGACACCGCGGACCGACGCTCCTTCGAGCGATGGCAAACCGACCGAATCTGGTGAGCCATCTCTGGCGACTGTTCCCAAGTCGGCCCCGAAATCCGCGGGTTCCGCGGCGGCCCAGGTTCCGGTCGCGCCAGCTGCTCCCGAGAAGCGGGCGGGCAAGACGTTGTCTTGCGTGAAGAACGGCTTCACCGGGCAGCTCGAGGTCGCCTCGAGCGGGGCGTCCAACAGGTTTGCCTGCGTAAAGGATCCGTTTACCGGCAAGCTTCGCCGCAAGTAGTCGTCGGTGAACAGTTGATCGAGTTACTCACAGGCTGGCGTCGAATTCAGGATCGGGTTTTGGGGCGTGCCATGCGTTGGATGCGGTCCCGGACTTCGTGGTAGGTCGTTTCGAGCTGGGTGTCGTCGGTCAGCTCGAAGTCCTCGAAGTCGAAGCCCGGCGCCACCGTGCATCCCACGAGGCAATGACTCGCACCCTCCGCCAGCTCCGTGCCGAAGACCGTTCCCGCTTCGATGGCAATCTGCGGGCGCTGTCCGCGCTGCAAATCCAGACCGAGTACCGCGACGTCCCACGTGCCGTCGGGAAACAATCGCAGAATCTCCAAAGGTCCACCTTCGTACAGGTGAAAGACTTCGTCTGACCTGAGGCGGTGAAGGTACGTCGCGGGCTGCGTTGCTTCGACCAAGAAGTAGATCGCCGTCGAGGCGCTCCGAGGGCCCGGGTGTGTCGACGCTGAAACGCTCGACTTGGCGCGGTAGCTTTCCACGTAGTACCCCCGCTCGGGGTGCGGCTGCAACTTCAAGCCGTTGACGAGTTCGTCGACGCGAGTGTCGCCCTTCGGGGTGGAGGTATGTGTCATGGGAGGATTATGCCCGGCCAGGGCTCGACCCCGAGAGCGATTCGCAGCGATTGGCCATCCCGGCGAACGACGCCGCCCGACGGGTGACGTTCGCGTGGATGAAAACGGACGCCGGGTCGAGGACGCGCGGTGGGACACACTCCTTCCATGTGACGAACACGTCAGACGCAGCGTCGATCAAGAAGCGATGACCGAGCTGCCCACGTTGCTCTACGCTCACCCACACTGGTCGGCGTTGCCACATCAAGGCTCGGGACGCTGAGACTGGACGTCGGTGGGTTTACGCGCTGCTGGACGAGATTGCGAGGTGGGACTCCCATCGACGGGCTATAGTTCTCCCATGTCGATGGACGAGTGGGAGCAAGTGGGTCGAGGGAACCGTGCGAATGGTCGGGCGGCGAACGCCGATGTCGCGCCGCAAGGTGTTTGTTCGAGAGTAACGACGTGGCGGAGCAGTCCGTTCGTCGCGCTGTGGCGTGTGGCGGTGCCGGTCGCGGTGGTCGGAGCCGTATCGCTAGTCACGCCGCGCGTCGCCGTTGGTGCCCAACCATCTGCTGCCGCCGCGCCCGACCAGAGCCCGGAGGCGGACGACACTGCCTCCGAGGGATCCGACGAAGGAGGCGTTGCTTTGCAGGCGTTGCGGCAAGGGGCGGCCGCCCGTCTCGAAGGGCCGGCGCGCACGGCCTTCGATCAAATGAGCGATGACGATCTCGCCACCTTGATGAACTCGGCTCAGGACGCGAAGCTGTCCGAAGAACAGTCGCTGATCCGCGAAGCGGTCGGCAAGGAGGCCTTCGAGAGCACATTGAGCTACCAGACTGGGGACATCACGATCGGCGATGGCTTGGCGACGTTGCATCTCGGCGAGGGCTTCCGCTACCTCGATCCGAAAGACTCCGAGAAGCTACTCGTCGAGGGGTGGGGAAATCCGCCTGGGTCCGACACGTTGGGCATGATCGTCCCCAGAGGCTCGAGCCCTCTGCACGACACCGAGGGCTGGGCCGTGGTCGTCAGCTACTCCGAAGAGGGCCACGTCGAGGACGATGACGCCGAGGACATCGACTACGACGACCTGATCGAAGAGATGAGGGCCGACACCGCCGAGGACAGCAAGCAGCGTGTGGCCCAGGGCTACGGCTCGATCGAGCTCGTCGGCTGGGCGGCTCCTCCTCACTACGACTCAGGAACGCATCGTTTGTATTGGGCGAAAGAGCTGGCGTTTGGCGACTCCAAAGAGCACACGTTGAACTACGCCATTCGCGTGCTTGGCCGCAAAGGTGTGCTCGAACTCAACGCGGTTGCAGGCATGACGCAGCTCGGAATGGTGCAGAAGGAAATGGAGAAGGTGCTGCCTCTTGCCGAATTCGAGACGGGCTCGCGCTACGCCGACTTCGACCCTGAACTGGACGCAGTCGCGGCATACGGGATCGGTGGCTTGATCGCGGGCAAGGCGCTGATGAAGGCAGGTTTCTTCGCCGGGCTGTTGAAAATCCTCATCGCGAGCAAGAAGCTGATCCTCGTGGCCGTCGCCGCGTTGGGTGCTGGAGCCGCGAAGCTGTTCAAACGCGATGCCAGTTGACGCCACGGGCGCACTGCGTCGGCCGGCTACCTGTGGTGGTCGAGGGCACTTGCCCGTACACGGTTCGCGGTCCGAGCGGGAGGTTTGTCGTGGAGCGTTGTTACGGTTGGCCTTGGTGCTGATCCCGAAGTAAAACGAAATCCAATGGCGGTCGACTGGTGGACTTGGTGTGGGCAGTCGCACCTGATCGTCGAAGGTTCTTCGGTGGTGGTCAGTTTGGACCGGGGTCGTTCCCATCGCGTCGAGGTCAGCGAACAGAACGACGGTATGGAGCTCACCGCTGACGTGATCACCCGCCAGGTCGCCGATGGCATCGCAAATCTGCCGATGCGCATCATGCACTACAATCGCTCAGTCCAGCTGGTGACCTTCCACATCGTGCCGCGTGGTGGCGTCGTTGCTCGCAGTTGGGTGTCGAAACGCGGCTTGGCTCAGTCGGCGTTCCAACGGGCATTGCATCACCTGGCCTGTGAAGCTGATCGGCTGGAGTACCTGCTCTCGGGCAAGGACGAACACTGACGCTTCTCCGTCTGGACCGATTTGGGGGATGGAGTCGATTCCCTCGGAACCGGTGGTCGTCGCTTCTCACTCGGTTGTGGCGGGGCCGCCCGGCGCAGGAGTGGTCAGGCGGGTTCGAGCTGGAGTGATGGTCGCGAGCGCGGTATCCTTGCCACGTGCACGGCGGACGACCCCCATCTCGACGTTCGAGTCTCACTCGGCGCGCGTTCGTGCTTGCGGGCACCGGGGCAATGGCGTTGCGTTGGGGGCATCGCGCGGCTCTCGCCGAATCGGGTTCGGTCGAAGGTGCGATTGCCCCTTGGTGTGCACCCGAACTGAGCACCGTGGGTGCCCAGACTTGTTTCTATCGACCGCCGAACGTGAACAGCGGCACGTTGGTGATCTTCCTGCACGGTCTGACGAGTGCAGCGCCGGAAGCCGCGTGGCCATTGCAGCGTCGGCTCGCCGCGAATGCCAAGGCCTACGGGTTCAGTGCCATGGTTCCGAAAGGTCGAGCCGGTGCTGGCCCTGGCCGCGACCCCAACGTGCTGGCGTGGCCCACCGCCCTCGAACTGCAACCGCAGCTCGAGCCCGAAATCTTCGCCGAGTGGCATGAGGCGATCGCAAGCGCGGAACGGCAGCATGGCCGGTTTCAACGCGTGCTGTTGTTCGGTTTCTCCAACGGCGCTTACTATGCCAGCAATCTCGCCTTTCGAAGTGCATTCGAGGTGGACGGAGTGGCGGCGTTTGCTGGGGGTAGTGGTAGCAAGTACCAGCGGCTTCTCGCCAATCGCAGCAAGCGGCAAACGCCATTGTTCGTCGGCTACGGCCGGAACGACCCGGACCACTCACGTCAGGAACAAATGGTCGAGATGCTCGACGAAATCCGATGGCCACACCGCGTGCTGGCAGCCAAGGTGGGACACAGTGTGACCGACGCGCAGATCCGAGCCGCGCTGCGCTACTTGGGGCACCCGATGCGCTGATGATGGTGGTTACCGGTAACCCGCTGCCTGCAACTGAAACAAGTGCGCGTAACGCCCAGTCTCGGCCATCAGTTGCTCGTGACTGCCGCGCTCGACGATCTTGCCGCCGTCCAACACGACGATCTGGTCTGCCATGCGCACCGTTGAGAACCGGTGCGAGATGACGATCCCCATTCGTTCCGTCGATAGGTTGCGAAAGCGTTGAAAGACTTCGGCTTCTGCGGCGGCATCCATGGACGCAGTCGGCTCGTCGAGCACGAGGATGTCCGCGTCGCGCCGCATGAACGCTCGGGCGAGGGCCATCTTCTGCCATTGGCCCACCGAGAGCTCTTGACCGTCTTTGAACCAGCGACCCAGCTGAGTTTCGTAGCCGTTCGGCATTCGTTCGATGAACTCGTCGGCCATGCCCATGCGCGCGGCGTCTTGCCAACGCTCGCGATCGTCGAGCACCGCAACGTCTCCGACGCCGATGTTCTCTCCTGCCAGCAGTTGGTACCGAATGAAGTCTTGAAAGATTACACCGATGCGCTTGCGCAACGTCGCGCCATCCCACTGTCGCGCATCGACGCCGTCGATGACGATCCTCCCTGACGTCGGTTCGTACAGACGGGTCAGTAGTTTGATCAGGGTGGTCTTGCCGGCTCCGTTTTCCCCGACCAATGCCAACTTGTGTCCTGGGGGGATGTGCAGATCGATGTCGGAGAGCGCCGGCACATCGGTGCCTGGGTAGACGAAGCTCACCTTTTCGAAGCGAATCCCGTCGCTCGGATCGGTCCCTTGACGGACGTACCCCTCGCCGGTCGGCGGAGCGTACTGGAGGTACTCGTAGAGGTTTGATAGGTACAAGTTGTCCTCGTACATGCCCCCGATTGCGCTGAGCAATGCCGCTAGAGCAGATTGACCCTGTTTGAACACGAGCAGGTACATGGTCATGTCGCCGAGGCTGATCTGTCCGGCGATGGTGGTGATCACGATCCACGCGTATGCGGCATAGAATGCGCCGGTGCTGAGCAGGCCGAGCACCAAGCCCCACAACCCGCGCTTGATGGTCAACGCGCTATCCTCTCCGAACAGAGTTTCGAAGATCGCACGGTAGCGCGCCAAAAAGGCTGGGCCGAGGCCAAACAGCTGCACTTCCTTGGCGTTGTCCTCGCGCGCCAACAGAGACTCGAGATACATCTGCTTGCGGGTTTCTGGCGCGCGCCAGCGAAAGAGTCGAAATGCGTCGTTGGAGAAGCGGGTTTCCGCGACGAAGATCGGGATGGAGGCGAGCGCGAGGATCATTGCCGCCCACGGCGAGAAGCTCAACAGCAGGCTGCCGTACACGACCAGCGAGATTGCGTTCTGCCCCAGGCCGAACACGCGCTTGACCAAGCTCAACGGGCGTGACGACGCTTCGCGACGGGCGCGCGTCAGCCGGTCGTAGAACTCCGAGTCTTCGAAGTCCAACAGGCGCAAAGTCAACGCCTTCTCGAGAATCATCTCGTTGACCCGCTGCCCCAACAAGGCGCGCAGCAAGCTTTCACAGACGGCGATGCCGCGTTGGGCGGCGTTCAGAGCGATGACCAGCGCCAGCTCGTAGGCGACGAATCTCAGCGCAAGGTCGGCACTGGGGCCTGTGTCGCCGATGTGGCCAACCACTGCGTCGACGATGAGCTTACCGACGTAGGCAACGGCCGCAGGGAGGGCACCGACCACGACACTGAGGGTTGCCAGGCAAATGGAAATGCCTCGGCTCGTGCTCCAAACGAGGTGCAGCGCTCGTCCGGTGTACCGAAAGACGTCCAGGTAGCGGCGGACCCCGTTGCCCACCCCATTCGGAACGGGCTCACTTGCCATCTCGGCGGTCATGCCGCGCAGTATAGGGCTTGTTCCGGTGGCGCCTAATCCCTAGTCCCCTGAGTCGGAAAAACCTGTCGAAAGTCTCGGGACTGTGATCTACTCGGATGATGTCAATTCGAGGTTGACCGAAGCAAGTCCTGAAGCTGAGCGAAGCAGAAGTCACCGAGCTCCGTCGCCTAGCTCGCAGAGTTCGCGTCAACAAGCATGTCGCACTCCGGGCCAAGATAGTTCTCGCCGCCGCCGACGGGCAGACCAATCTGCAGGTGGCGGCCAAGCTTCGGATGTCACCCACCAGCGTCGGCAAGTGGCGACAGCGGTTCCTCGCTGGTCGAGTCAGCGCGCTCTATGACGAGCCACGACCAGGAGCCCCTCGAAAGATTGGCGATGATGATGTCGAAGCCATCATCGTCAAGACGCTGGAATCCAAGCCCCAAGGGCGCACTCA
>QJWJ01000403.1 GCA_003235365.1 Deltaproteobacteria bacterium | reverse complement strand
ATTCGTCTTCTGCATTGTTTGCACCCTCGTCACCTTCCAGCCGTCGCCCCCTTACCTGGTCCCTGCTCATCAGTCAAGTCGGCGGAAAAGTTCAGCGTTTCCGAATGGTTGAGAATGGAGTGGAATAAGTAAACAAACTAGCAGTGATCCGGCCCGGGGGCTGCCGAATATTCACTATACATGGGCACCGTATGCAATAGTTGCGAGGCCACAGTGTGGGAAAGCTGGCTCCGGGAGCATTCCCATCGCAGTTTTTTCGTTGACACATCGCAATAGGTGGCAATATACGTCGTGCAACATACCTTGAGTGTACGTCATGCATCGTGCGCCAAGGTTCGCAGGAGGCAAGACAAATGGCCGCAAAGAAGACCGCAAAGAAAACCGCAAAGAAGGCTGCAAAGAAGGTAGCCAAGAAGAAGGCATCCAAGAAGAAGGCGTCCAAGAAGGCTGCAAAGAAGGTAGCCAAGAAGAAGGCGTCCAAGAAGAAGGCGTCCAAGAAGAAGGCGTCCAAGAAGAAGGCACGCCGCGTAAAGAAAGCTTCTTGAGGAGCTACTCGCCCTCCAAGCGGTGAAGCCACCGCCCGGGTAGCAGCAAACCCAAAGTGAGGGAGGTTTGCGGCGCCTGGGCGAGGTGCTGCTCGCTTGGCTGTCTCGGCGTTGCGCTGCTGACTTCCAGACCACTGGAGGTCAGCGGCACGTCGAGGCAATCAGGGCAAAAGTAGGGGGTTTCGGGGGGATAGACGTCGCGGGCTAGCGCGTGCCGTCGCCGAGATAGAGGCGGAGGGTTGACGCCGCTTTGCGTCGATCGAACGGGATGCCCGCGAGTTCCTCGCGCTTCGAGATCTGATGAAAGAGGTCTTCGAGGTAGGTGTGGAATGCCACGCATTCGTCGATGGCCGTCGACAGCGAGTTGGGGTTGGCCAGGTCCGTGTCGCGCAACCGTCCGGTTGCCGCCATGAATGCGTCGAACCGCGGGTAATCGCCGGCTCGCAGCAGCGGGTAGCCCATCGATCTGAAATAATTGAGGAATTCTCGGACGTACTGAAACTCGCTGCGCGCGCCCCAGCCGTCCGCCGTGGGCGAGTGACGGGCCTTTTCGTAGAAGGCGCGCAGGATGCGGGCGAACATCCACACGTCGCGGCGCAGGCGGTCACTGGTTTCGCTGCGCGCGTTCTGGTTGTCGAAAACGCCGCGTTCTTGCAGCTCTGTGCCGAGAGCTTTGCCGAGGAATAGCACCGTGTTGCGCAGGGCAGGTCTCAGGTTCGTCAGGGCATTGGTCGTTGCCTGGCGCAGCTCCCGTTCCGTCGCGGCGGCGCCCGGCGGCGGCAGATCGTGATGGTAGGCGCGCCGAATCTCTAGGCGCAGATTGCCCGCGACGCACTCGAGCGCGCTCTTGATCACGATCAGCTTCTGCGCATGGGCGCGCAGGGCGTCGGCGTGCCGGGTGACGTCGCGCGCCTTTGTTTGCCAGACACTGCGCCGAAACGAGTCGGCGAGCAGGCGCCCACTGGCGCGTTGGAGGTACGCGCTGAGCGCTCGGGCGTCTGAACGCAGCACGCTCAGGGCGAAGTAGATGCGGCCGGCGCTGCGCACGGAGGGCGTTGCCTCGGTCGCGATTTCGCCGAGCAGGCGCTGATAGCGAAGCATGCGAAACAATGCGAGAAACGTCAGAGCTACCAGTCGGTGCGCATCGCCCGGGGGCACGCTGCTGATCAGCTTGAGGATCTCCGGCGACTGGATGCGGTCGAATTCCGGTCGGAACTCCAGCGCGTTGAGCGGATTGAAGTAGGCGTTTTGGCTTACCTCCCGCTGCGCCAGGCCGAGCGCCGCGAAAAACAACCGATAGGGCATCTGCGGTGCCCGCAACAGGCCCTCGACGACCTCGACGATGTTCGACAGCGAATGGCGCAGCGCGATCAGGCTGTCTTCCGGGTACGCCTGCTCACTGCCTTCGCCGGCCAACTGAGCCCGGACTGCATCCTCAGGCAAGACGGTTTCCAAGTACCGATGAAACACGAAACGGCGATCCCGCTGCCCGAGCAGGTGCCGGCACAGGTCGACGGCGCGCTGGGCCGCGTCGCGAAAGAGTATGGCGCTGATCCGGAAGTCCTGGGCGACGACCGGCGTGCGGCGAGGGCGCCCCGGGTGGTTACGCGGGTTGGCAAAGCACGCCGTGCCCTTCAGTAACACCTCGAATTCAAAGAGGATCTGCTCCTTGTTCCCCAGCGGCAGTTCAGCGAACCAGCGATCGCGACGCTGGCGCTGTTGGGCGTGAAGCACACGCGTTCCGCTGAGCAGGTCATGGACGGCTTCCGGCGTCGCGATGCCCATCACCGGCGGAGGCAGTGAGAATCCCATCTAGTTCAACCAATCAGCGGCGCACGCCGTGCGATTCGCCAAACCCGCCGGCGTTTTCGAGGGCAAAGCGCTTCCGTCCGGCGGTTGCCAGGCTGCCAACGAGCCGTCGTGCATCGACACAATGTTAGTCTCGTCCGCGTCGTCTCAAAAGAACTCCGCGCTTTTTCTCCGAGACTGCCCGCAGTTGCATCCGGCAATGTCATCCCTCGACCTACGCTGGAGAATCAGCTATCCCGCGCCCGAGACTCTGCTTCCACGGCAGTGAAAGGGAACTTTGTGCAACCTCTGAGACGAACGCGAATGGGCCACCTCTCGTCAACGCAATCCTTCGCGGGTGCCATTCCCCGATCGCAGGGCCTGCGCGGCGCCGTGTGCACCTTGCTCCTCGCGGCGACGACGTGGGCTGCGACGAGCTGTGCGCCGGTCGGGCCCACCGAGCCCGAGTGGCCGCCAGGGGCGCTGCAGTGGTATGAGCGTGCACGCGCGAGCTTCCGCACCCTGGACGGCAACGACGCCCAGCAGTCCGTCGAGAAGGCCCTGCAACTGCAGCCCAACCGTCCGGAGGTGAAGCTGCTGGCGGCGCGTATCGCACTGGCCCGCCTCGACTACGACGCTGCCATCGGTCACCTCGCTGGCCTGTCCTCCAGTGACGCCCGCACCATTCGCGGTCGCGCCCTTTGGTACTCGGGGCGCATCGACGAGGCCGCCGAGGAGTTGGAGCTGCTGCTCGCGGACCCTGAAGTGCGCGACCAGTGGGCGACCGGTGTCGTCAAGCTGGCCCGCTCGGGCCGCGGCCGCACGCCGTTCGAGAAGTCGGGCCCGATGGTCGCGGTACTCGAGATGCCGCGTGTCCCCGGAAACTCGATGGTCGTCCCGGTGGAGCTCAACGGTCAACCCGTGCTCGGTTTGGTCAGCACAGGCAGCACCGAGGTCATCATCGACTCTTCCGCCAATCGTGAGCCGAGTTGGGTGAACTTGCGCTTTGCCCGCCGCATCGAGGTGCGCGACGTGCCCGCGCTGACCCAGGACCTGTCGGGCATCTCGCGCCAGTTGAATGCTCCCATCAAGGTCCTGCTGGGCTCGAACCTGTTGCGGCACTTGAACGTCACTTTCGACTACCGCGGGCGACAGTTCGTCGTGCGCAACTACGAGCCGCCAGCGCCGCCCGACGCGACGGAGCTGAGTGTGCAGTACATCCGTGGCGGCGGCATGGTGTTGCGCGGCACCGTCGGGCCAGAACCCGAGCCTCAACAGTTTGCGTTCTTCGTGGATTCGGGCTCCAACTACCCACTGGTTCTCGACGAAAAGGCGTGGGGTCGCACCAAGATCCCCGCTTCCGCACTCCAGCCGGTTCAGGGCAACCAGGGTGTGAGCCAAGCGCGCATCCCTCAGCTGCGGCTGGGCGCCATCGACGTCACCGACGTCGATGCGGTCAGTGGTGTGCCCTTCGACGAACTGGAAAAGGTGCTCGACATCGAGCTCGATGGCTTGCTCGGTGCGGGCATTCTCGGAGATTTCCGGGTCACCCTTGCCGACCAGGGACGAACCATGTGGCTCGAGGGGATGCCAGTCGTGCCGATCGATCAGGACCCGGTGCCACCCGTTCCCGACCTGGAGCTTCAACCGACGGTTCCGCCGCCGGAGCCACCCGGCGCCCCCGGGTGAGTAACGTTTCTGAATGGGCGCGGTTTTCAGACTCCCGTTGGGTGAGGGACGCAGCGGACGGAGGATTCGATGGTCGAGTTGGCAATCTACCCAGGCAGTTTCGATCCCCCGACGTTCGGGCACCTCGACTTGGTGCAGCGGGCGTCCAACTTGTTTCCGCGGCTGGTAGTCGCCATCGGCATTCACCCGTCGCGCAATCCGACCTTCAGTGTCGATGAGCGCCTTTCGTTGCTCGAGACGGTTTGCGCGCCGTTCGCCAACGTCGAGGTAGACAGCTTCGACGGTCTGCTCGTCGAATACGCGCGGAAGATCAACGCGCGGGTCATCGTGCGCGGGCTGCGCGTGCAGACCGACTTCGAATACGAGCTGCAAATCGCTCACGCCAATGCCGACTTGGCACCCGAGCTGGACACCGTGTTCTTGCCCGCCCTGACCCAGCACGGCTTCATCTCCGGGTCGCTCGTGCGTGAAATCGCCCGGCATGGTGGCGACGTGTCCCGCTACGCGCCGCCCGCAGTGTGCGAGGCGATCGCCACCAAGTTCACTTCCAAGAGCTGACGCGCCGCTTCGCCCGACGCGCTCCGCCCCGTCCCAACGGCGAGCGCTCGTGCATTCAGCCGGGTCGTGTGTTCGCTTCGCGCGTGCCGCTCGTGTCGTGACGTTGGCCGACGTACTGGGCAAGCTCCTCGTCGGTGGGCGCTTCCCACATCGTTTCGACGAAGTCGAACATGCCGCGCGTCACTTCGAGCGAGAAGGTCTCACCCTTGTCTTGGTTGCGGCGCTGCACGCGCGCCCAACGCTCTTCGAGCGGGGCCTCGACGACGTGCAATTGCAGGCTGTGGCCGTCGCGGGTGACCTTCTCGCAGAATTGAGCACGGTCGGACCGTCGCGTGAGGCCAATCTCGAGCACGACCGGTACCCCTAGTGCCAAGGCTTGCTCACACTCGCTCCAAATCGCGCGTGTGCAGCGCTCGATGCGAGGCCAGTACCACTCGAAATCCGCGTCGCTGGGGCGGTCCGGGAAGTAGAAGTTCGCCATCCATTCGTCGATGGCAAAGCGCAGCGCTCGCTCGTCGCGTGCCAGCTCGCGACTGAAGGTCGACTTGCCCGCACCGGTGGAACCAACAACGAGATGTACTGTGGTCACGGCGCGAGTGTAGTGTTGTGGATGCTGGCTGCCAATGTCGGATGTGTGGCTACCGCGTCGTTGTACGCTGCACGTCGTGTTGCGCCCGACGTGCGGACCGGTACGCTTCACGTCAGATGCCGACCTCCGATCCCGAGCACGCGGGTGCGTCGCGCCGCCCTCAGACGGTTTCGACGCGCTCCCGAACCGCGCTCATCAGAATCGCGGTCGTCTTGTTTGCCTTCTCGACCGCAGCGTTGGCGGGGCCGAGTGAACGACCCAGCGACGCTGAAGTGCGCAAGATCCTCGTGGCCGAGTCTCGCGCCGCTTACTCTGGCAATTGCCCCTGCCCTTACGACAGGGACCGCGCCGGTAGGCGCTGCGGCAAGCGCAGCGCCTACTCGCGGCCCGGCGGCGCCGCGCCGCTGTGTTTCGACAGCGACGTCACCCGAGAGATGATCGAGGTGTATCGACGTCGAACGGCGAAGTGACAGTTACGCTCCTTCCGCTTCTTTGAAGCAGCGCACCCACTCTTCGTGCATGAGGTCGGCACGTTTGAGGTAGTCGACGCTGGGATCGGCGAACGCGAACGCGCGCGAAACGATTGGCGCCGAATAGTCGAACGGCGCGAAGAACTCCTTCACGCGCTCTTCGGCGGTACCATTTGCCCGAAGCGAATAGGCGTCCAACGAGATGTAGGTCGAACGTAAACAGCGCTGCGCGACCGCTTGTTGAGCGGGCGGAACCGCTGCCAACTGCTCCATGCAGAACCCGAAGAACGAATCGACGACCTGAAACGATTCCGCCTCCGGTTGTTTGTAGACGTCTTGAATGATCGCCTCGACCATGTCGTCGTTGCCGCCTGGGTTGGGGTGTTGTCGATGCCGTTCGAGCTCTTGTTCGAGCGTCGATCCGTTCTTCTTGCGTAGCAGCACGTGATACAGCACGTCGCCGTAGCCCGTGCACAAGGTGAGCTGCCCCATCTGCTCTGGCGTGTAGTGCTTGCTCGTCGGAACGTATCCCTCCGCGTCAGCTTCCGACGGATCGTTTGCGCCCTTCTCACCGCTCGACCCGCACGCCATCAGCAAACATGCGGCCAACACTCCGGGTTGATTTGTCCTCATCCGTTCTGCGTACTACGCGTGGCTGAACGGGCGCAACACGAGAGCGTCGCGACACGTGATCACCGCACGTCGAGCTCGAAACGCCGAGATATCGTGCAGTCTACACGAAACCGGTGAAACACGATGTCGCAAAGAGGGGGTCAATTCGCGACACCCACCGACGGGTAAACGCGATGCCGACGGGTGTCGGCAGTAGGTGACCGCGGCATTGGCCTGAAGAGGCTAAATGGGCGAGCACGATTGTCGGGCAGTTACTCGGGTGGGCGATCAGGGTACCTGACCGAGCAGCGATCATTCCGTTGGCGGTCGTTTCGAGCCTTTGCGCCAGTTGCGCTCGGCGAGTTGTCGTCGTTCTTCCACCGTGAGCGTGTCGGCCATGTCGAGCAAAGCGGCGTGCAGGCCGTGCTGCATGTGCGCCGAGTGCTCGTGGAGCGCGCCCAAAGCCGCCTCGAGCTCCTTGCGATCATACGGATCAGCTTCGAGTGCAGCGCGGACTCGCCGCCGTGCTTGCCGGAGTTCTCGCCGCTCCGGTCGCATGTGGCCCATGCGTTCACGCATCATCTCGCGTGCTCTTGGCGACCCGCGCAAGGCACCGGCGACGTGAAAGGCGTCTGGGCCGCGTGCGCCGGGGTGCGGGTGGCGCAGCCAACGCGCCACGACGAATCCCCCGAGGAACAGGTTCAGACCGACAGATACGGCCAGTGCTACGAGCAAACGTCGGTTCTTCACCACGATCCATCCAAATCTTCGGCTAGGGCCAAGGCTGACAGTTCGTCCCCTTCTGCTTGGAGTGCGGAGTCGTCGAGCGCCAAGTCCGCTTCGTACGGATCGAGGGTCAGACCACTGAGCACGCCCACCCCGATGCTGAACGCAGCGGCAGCCAGCGCCACGTGCGGCAGCTTGGACGCCCACTGCGCGGCGACTTCGTCGCGTTCGCCCGTCAACCACTCGACGAGCCGCGCCAGCACACTGCGCCGCGACCTTCCCTGCGGATGACGCAACGGCACTTCGGCGACGGCGCGTCGCAGCTCGGCGCTGGGCTCGACGCACGGCGGGTCGGCGAGCAGTGCGTCGAGTTGCTGCTGTTGGGCGAGCAACCGGCGCGCCTCAGTGTCGCTCTGCAACAGCTGCTCGGCCCTCGCGCGTTCACTTGTGGGCCACGTCGACAAGTCGCCGCCATGGCTACCGAGCAGGGTTTCGAATTGGGCTAGCGTCAACATGACCGTGGCTCGTCGCTTGGTTGGTTGTAGTTCAACTCAGTTCGGATCAGTTTGGTTCAGGGGAGGGTAACAGTGTGCGCAGGGTGCGTCGCGCGCGGCTGAGCAAGCTTTCCACCGCTTCGACGCCGACGCCCAGCACCTGGCCGACTTCGGCGTTCGTCATCCCTTCGTAGTGCGACAGCAGCATTGCCTGGCGCTGCCTTTCGGGCAACTGTTCGAGGGCGCCGCGGACGGCGGTGGCGAGCTTCAGTTGGTCGAGGCGTCGCGATGGCCTCACCGATTCGCTGGCGGCCTCGTCTTGCAGCTCGTCGTTGCGACCCATGCTGCGAAGGCGATCGACGCACAGGTTGTGAGCGACGGTGAACAACCACGTCTTGGCGGTTGCTTTGGGTTGCCAGTTTGGCGCGGCTTTCCACAATCGCACGAACGCCTCTTGAGTGATCTCTTCAGCGTCGGCTTGATTGCGTAGTAGGCGGTTGCAGTAGTTCACGACGGCGCCCAAATACATCGAAGACAGTTCCCGGTATGCCTCCGCGCTGCCCGCGGCGACTCGTGCCATCAGCAGCGCGTCGCGCTCTCTGTCGGTTGCGGGTTGCACAATGGCGGTCAGAGGGGAAGACAGGGCAGGCGTGGAAGGGCAGCGGTGCGTGGAGTCGGTTGGTCCTTGCTTTTACACCGTCTGCCCCAGCCCTGCAGCGTTTGGGAGGATCAGCGCTCCGCTGTGGGTTTGCCTTTGCCGCCTTGCTTGTTCTTGCCGTTTGGGCCCTGAGCGTGGTGGCCCTTGCCTGGTCCGTGGTGCTGGTGCTTGCCGTGCTTCGGGCCCGCAGCGCGCATCTCTTCCTTGGTGACGGCGCCGTCGCCGTTGGTGTCGAGCTTCTTGAAGTGGCCAGCACCCGCCTTGGCTTCGTCGCGGCTCACTTTGCCGTCGCCGTTGGTGTCGAGCTTGCTGAACATTCTCTGAGCGTGCTTCTCGCCTTTGCCCGCGTGCTTGCCGCCCTGCATGCCCGCGTGTGGCTTGCTCAGCTCGTCTTTGGTCAACGCCCCGTCGTTGTTCACATCGAGCCGCGAGAAGCGGCGCTCGGGCATCTTGGAAGCTTCGGCCTTGGTGATGCGGCCGTCCTTGTTGGAGTCCAACTTCGCGAAACGTTCCGCGATTGCCTGCTCGCGGTGGCTCTTCATCGAGGCGGTCATTTCCGCCAACGTCACCGCGCCGTCCTTGTTGGTGTCGGCAGCGTCGAACATCTTCAGGCGGTGTGCCGTCATTTCCGCCTCGGTGATCTTGCCGTCGTCGTTGGTGTCGAGCTTGCTGAACCAGTGGTCTCGACCTTGTTCACCTTTTCCGTGGCCATCGGGCGTGGCGAAGCTGGCGGCAGAAACAAGAGCGATGGCGGCGATGCTGGAGATGATGAGAGAGGTCTTCATGATCGGTGTCTTTCGTTGGTGAGGCCTCGTTGCGAGGCGATGTCGGTTCAACGAGGGGCCCCGACAAACCCGTCGCGAAAAGTTCGAAGCAGTTGGCCAAGTGGCCCAATGACTACTCGCGCCACCCTCACCACCCACAAAGAGTTCAATTGATTTGATAGGTTGGGGGTTCGGTGCTGCCCGTCATCAGTCGCCCGTCACCCGGTCCGTCGCGCCTCGTCGCGCACTGGTCGCGCGGCCCGACGAGGGCTCGCCGACAGCGCCGGGCGGCGAGGCAGCGTCGCCGGTTGACGATCCTGAGCCGAGCCCGGCAGCGGACGACAGCGCCGACGATGTGGACGAAGCTGGACAGGACGCCGGCGCGCGATCCCCTGCGCCTGACTCTACCGATGAAGGCAGGCGACCCTCGCCCGCTTCGGCAGATGCGGGTTCACCCAGCACTCAAACCGCTATGACGGGCAGGGATGCCGATGCCATCACGAAGGACTCGGCGTCCAGCGCGGAGTCCGACGGCTGCGGCTGCCGGGTTGGCGCTCCGCCGGCATCGAAACGACCCTGGCTGCCGGGGCTGCTCGCCGTGGGCTTTGCGCTTCGACGGGCGCGGCGGCGCGCACGTGTGAGGCGCGCGGCGTAACCATCCTCGTCGGTCAGTCGATTCGGATGCGGCTCGCTTGTGGACCGGACTGGCCCTGGTAGCGACTGCCGCGCCCGGGACCGTAGGGGCGTTCACTGGCGGAAGTCATCACGTACAGCACGAGCTGAGCGAGGCGCATACCCGGATACAGCTTGACGGGTATCGCGCCGATGTTCGACAGCTCGAGGGTAATCTGTCCCTCGAAGCCCGGATCGATGAAACCCGCCGTGGCGTGAACCACGACCGCGAGGCGCCCGACGCTGCTGCGTCCGTCGACGTGAGCGACGAGATCGGCGGGGATCTTCACGCGCTCCAGGGTCGAGCCGAGTGCAAACTGCCCCGGGTGGAGCACGAACGCGTCTCCTGCAGCCACGCGCAGGCGTCGCGTGGCTCGTTCGACCGTCGATGGGTCTTTCGGATCCAGGCACGCAACCGACGCCGGGTCGTAGACGACGAACTCGTCACTCAGCCGCAGATCGACGCTGGCCGGTTGGAGCTGTACGTCGATGTCTTCGAGCGGGCTGATCACCAAGTCGCCCTCTTCCAGCCGCCGGGCGATGTCGCGATCCGACAAGATCATGGCGTGAGGATACAGGGCGGCACGGCTGCCGCCAAGCGCCTGCGGCAGGTGGTGGGCGGCATGACTGCCGCGCCAAGTTTTCGAGTTCGCCGTGGTCGCGCGCCAAGCGCCTTCGAATGCTCATTCAGACCCCGACTGGAACGGTCTGCTCGGCGGCCATCGGGAATCGCGCAGCGCAAGGTACCATCGTCGGACAGCGAAAGCACGGCGTGCTGTGGAGCAACTGATGGGCGCGCCGCGTGGGATGCGCCGCGCAGCACCGAAGCTCGAATCGACCCATCCCAAGCACATGGTGTCGATAGTTGATGGAGTTGGTTACTCCTCCGGGAGTCGAGGCGCGGGGTCCTGGGCTCGTACGGGGCATCGCGGGATGACCCCGTCTTGTAGATCTTGGAGAAACGCGCGTAGGCCGCTGGGATCGCCCGAGCGCCACAGGGCGTCGAGGGGGACGACTTGCCAGCAGCGTCGCTGTCGGTCGGGGTCGTCGTTCGTCAAGATGCGCAGTACGCGTGCGATGCTCGCGGCGCTGCCGTCACTGGCGCCGAGTTGATCGGGCGAACGCGTCGGGTCGAAACCCAGCTCCCGTTCGAGGGCGGCCAGTGCCGCGCGCTCGGAGTCACTTTGCGGAACGAATCCCGACAGTACCCAGCCCTGCGTCGACGGATTGGGACAGCTCATCACGATGCAGCTACCGGTCATGGCGCTGGCGGCGTTGCGGGTCTGTTCCAGCGCTTGCCGTTGCCCTTCGCCACCGTGCTCGAGATTCCAAATCACGATCGTTGCGTCGATGCGCCCCTCTTGTTGAAAGCGGCGCGCGAGCGTGAACAGGGTGCGTGCCATCAGCGTGCTCTTTGCGTGGGGGCGGCTGTCGAAGCGGCCGTAGGGGCGTCGCAACCCAAAGGACGAGGCGTAAACATTCAGGCGCTCGAGGGCGAAGAACGGTTGGCCCGCGTCGTCTCGAACCCACGTACGTGTGCCGGCGGGGTCTGTTTGCAACATCTCTTCGAGACCGGGCGGGCCCCACTCGGCCAGCACACGGTCCACCAGCCCTGACGCGATCTCGAAATCGCGTTCGCTTTGGCAAAACAAGACGATGTTGAGCATGGTGCGCTTGCCTAGACGTCAGTCGACCACCCAGTTGCGCTCCGGATCCAGGCTCCAGAGTTGGCCTGTCGAGAGCATTCCCTTCGTGTGTGCTGCCTCGGGGTGTTGATCGAGCGTCTTGGTTGCCACGGTGCCGTCCGGGCGAAGCGCAAATGCGTACACCTGTTCCGGCTCGAGCTCGTCGAGAAAATAGGGCGAATGAGTCGTCGCCACGACTTGCAATTGGGACAAGCCTGGAAGGGTGGGCAGCTGCTTGAGCAGCTTGACGAGCTCCATTTGAGCCCGCGGGTGCAACACGTGATCGAAGTTGTCCAACAGCACCAGGTTTGGGCGCGAGGGCCCGTAGAGGACCGTCAACAGCGACAGCACCAACAGCGTCCCGTGCGAGGCACTGTGAGCGGGAACGTTGGGCGCGCCGTGAAAGTCGAAGTAGATCTGGTTGCCCACGAACGAACGTTCACCTTCTTGGACTTCGGCTCGCTTGAGGCTGATCCCTGCCAGGCTCGGGACGATGCGCCGCAGCGCGCTTTCGATGCGAGTGAACACACGGTCGTCTTCCAGCTTCATTGCCGACAACACGACGGAGGTGTTGCTGCCGTTGGCCGCCACTTCGACGTTTGCATCGGCGCTGTAGGCGGCTCGAGCGATGCGGTCAGCGTTGAGCGAGTAGAGCCGCGCGCGCCCGAGAGTTCTGCCCATGGCCTGCCACGGCGGTTGTGGCGTGCCGCCGGTCGGCGAGACCACGCGCACCTGATCTTCGACCGGTTGGTGATCGACTTCGCCTTCCAGCCTCTGCTGCCAGACCCCGTCGGTTTGCTCGACGGTCAGTTGCACCCGCCACGGGGCGTTCTCGTTGCTGCCGATCGCCTCGACGCGGATCTTGTCGGCGCCGGAACGAAGCACGTCTCCGGGTACGAAGCCGTGGATCGACGTAGAGCCTGAACCTTCGCCAACCATCGACAGCAGTTCCAACGCCTCGAGAACGCTGGTTTTACCGCTGGCGTTGTCTCCGACCAGCGCGGTGAGGGGGCCGAGAGCGAGCGTCGTGTCGCGATGTCCTTTGAAGTCCTGGAGATGTATCGTCTTGAGCATTCCGCGTGCTGAGCGAGCCTCGCATGGACGGAGCGACGTGTCACGTGTAGGGGTGTTGTTCAGCGCTGGTTGGGGCCCTCACCCAGGCAATGTCGCCCAATTGGGGTCTGTGCTCCCGTTCGTTGGGGCGCCGGCGCCCGCAGGTGATGTGTCGGGCCGCTTCGGAATCGAGCGTCGGCTCCTCGGTCACTGAAGCGGTTTCGCGGCTGCCATCACCGCTGAGCTTCAGGTGGTTACGACGTTGCTCCGGTCAGAGTGCCGTCGGCGGGGTCACTGGCACCCGCTGCCCCTACGGAGCGGACGAGACTCCGAAGGCGGTGGACGCCGGCGAGTGTCGGAGTGTTCCCTACACGATACTGAACGCGGATCGTAAACGCGTTGGGTGGAAGGCGATGTGTACTTGTCGCACGCAGTCGAGAGGCGCCTCGTGCCAGGCTTGCGCAACCCGTCTCGTCTCCAGCTGCGGCCCTGTGTTGCAACTGCGCGTTCCGGCAGAGTAATTCGTCGACGGATCGGGCCTGGAATCGGCGACGAGCGAGCTTGACAATGACCACGGTTCCTCCCAGAGTCTGGTGATATCATCAAGGTTTCGGGGGAGGGCTGGACGATGTCAGACAGGGGTGATCGGTCAGGTGGTTCTGCGAAACGAACGTTGAGAACGGTCGAGGACGCTCAGATCCCTCTCAACTCGGATCTGTTCATGCGGACTCTCATCCGCGAGCTCGCCGGCACTCTCGAAGAGGTGGTCGGTGTCGAAGAAGCGTCGGGGTTCATCAGCGTCGTCGGACAGCGCGTCGGCGATGCCATTGATCGGGACTATCGCCACGCGTTGCAGGTGGAACGTCTAGATGCCGAGCAAGTGCGTCGCGTCCTGGTCAATTTGAAGAAGCGAATCAACGGCGACTTTCACATCATAGACTACGACGACGAGAAGATCGTCCTGGGGAATCGCGCTTGTCCCTTTGGAGAGAAAGTCCTGGGGCGACCTTCGATGTGTATGATGACCTCGAACGTGTTTGGAAGCATTGCGGCGGAGAATCTCGGGCGGGCGAAGGTCGTCTTGGAGCAGACTATCGCGGAGGGAGCAGAAGGATGCCGAGTCGTGGTGTATCTGAAGCCTACGAGGGAAGCGGAGGCGGCGGAGGGGCGCCAGTACTTCCGTCGCGAGCAGCCCATGTGAACGTCGAGATTTTCAACACCGTCAGCGCGATGGCTCATCGCGCCACGCTTCTGGTCTCTCGAAGCGGCGACATCCTCGGCGCAAACCGAGCGGCGGCGCAGCTGCTCGGACGCGAGGGGGTTCGGTTGGTGGGTCGACGTCTGGAGGATATCGTTGCCTCCAACGGGTGTTCGATCTCCTCGCGGCTGGCTGAATTGGCGCGTTGCGGCGATCCGATCCCCTTTGCCCTGTCCTTTCGCGGTGATGCCGGCGACGTCCGCTGTCATTGCAGGGGGATGCGATTCTGTGATGAAGCGGTGCTGCTGGAGTGTCGGCCCCGCGAGGCAGAGTCGGACCGTTTCCGTCTGCTCAACGAGCAGATTCGTATCCTGGAGCAAGAGGTCGAGCGGCGCATGCGCGTCGAGCTCGAGTTGCAGATGCACCGAGAGCAGCTGCAGCGGTTGGTCGAAGAGCGCACCACGGAATTGCGCAGCGCGCAGGCAGAGCTGATTCAAGCCGAGCGCCTCGCGGTGCTGGGCCAGTTGACGGCGACGGTGAGCCACGAGCTGCGCAATCCCCTGGGCACCATTCAAGCTGCCGTCTTTGCCATCGGGGATGCGATCGAACGCAATCAACTTTCGCGATTGAAGCGGTCGCTGCAGTTGGCCGAACGCGGTGTCAAACGCTGCGACAGAATCATCAACGAGTTGCTGGATTACACGAAACAACGCGAGCCTCGGCTCGAGAGTACGCCTCTGGACCCGTGGTTGCGTGGGGTGATCGAGGAGCAGCAGTGGCCCTCCGACGTCAGCTGCGAGGTGGATCTCGCGTGTCCGAACAGCGTAGAGTTCGACATGGAACTGCTGCGTCGCGCCGTGGTCAACGTGCTCACCAACGCCGTGCAGGCGACCCAGGCTGGCGAAGCAATTGAGGGACACGTCTGGGTTCGCACTCGATGCACGGAGCAACGCGTGGAGATCGTGATTGGGGACGACGGGGTCGGGATCCCAGAAGAACATCTGTCGCGGGTTTTCGTCGCAATGTTCAGCACCAAGCCATTCGGTGTTGGCCTGGGCTTGCCCATTGTGGAAGGGATAATGAGGAGGCACGGTGGAGGCATCGAGATCGCCAATCGGCAACCGTGCGGTGTTGAAGTGACGCTGTGGCTTCCGTCGGTCAGAAAGGTGGACGTATGAGCAACATCCTGGTGGTCGATGATGACGAAGACTTTGCAGAGTCTCTGGCCATAGCCATCGAGGGGCGCGGTCACACCGTGGACGTCGTCCACAGTGGCGAAGCGGCTCTGTCCATGCACCAACGGAACGACTACGACATTCTGTTGATGGACGTGCGCTTGCCGGGCATCAACGGTGTGGCCAGCTTCTTGGAGATGCAGCGCGTTGACCCGAAGGTGAAGGTCGTCTTGATGACCGGTCACAGCCCCGAGGCCCAGTTGAACGTCGCGGCGGACAACTGCGCGTGGAAGATCCTCCGCAAGCCACTTGATTTGACCGAGGTGCTCAAACTAGTCGAGCAATGCACCGGTGGTTGCGTGGTCGTTGCCGATGACGATGACGACTTCGCCAACCAGATGGAAATCGTGCTCGAAGCGTTGGGCAAGCACGTAGTCCGAGCGCAGAACGGTGCCCAAGCATTGCGCCACGTTCGCACTCACGACGTTCAACTACTCGTGCTCGACTTGCGCATGCCCGAGCTCGGCGGTCTCGAAGCGATGGAAGAGCTCGAGAAGGCGGCCTGTGCCTTGCCCACGATCGTGGTCAGCGCTTACCCCGACGAAATTTTCGGAGCCAGCGGGCGCCTGCCTTCGAACGATGAAGAAAGGAGGTACTTCCAGAAGCCCTTGGACGCCCATGAGCTCTTGCAGGCTGCCCAACAGATGATGGCAGCGCCAGCCACGAAAGCCGACTCTGGTGCACGTCTCTGAAGTGAGCGAAACGAGGGGCTCCAGCGCCCTGCGACCGGAACACAACGGTGTGCTTCTCGTCGACGACGAGGGCGATCTGCTGCTCGCGTTGTCCGATTTGCTCGAGGGGCGTGGGTATTGCGTTTCGACGGCATCTGACGGTGAGATGGCCCGTACACGTGTACTGAGTGAACGTCCCGCTGTCGCGCTCATCGACATTCGGTTGGGCGCTCGGGACGGCATCAGAGAAATGGTCGAGCTGCGCAAGTTGCAGCCGAACCTGTTGTGCATGATGATGACGGCGTACGCTGACACGGACACCGCGGTGCGCGCCGTGAGGGAGGGAGCTTACGGCTTCTTGCGCAAGCCATTTGATCCGCCAGAGCTTCTGGCCTCGATCGAACGATGCTTCGACAGGGTTCGGCTCGAGGGCGAGAAGCAGGCCGCGCAAGACGCACTTCGAGCCAGGAACCTCGAGCTAGAAGAGCTCAACGCGCAGTTGCAGGCTTCCGTGTCAGAGGCATTGCAAGCTCGCCAAGCAATGGCTGCACTGAGGCGACGCGAGCGGGCGATTCTGGATGCGTCACGCGACGCGATCATTTGCGTCGACGGCAAGGGTGACGTCAAGTTTGCGAGCCAATCGACCGAGAGGATCTTTGGCTGGCCACCGACGGAGCTCGTCGATCGTCCAGTCGATGCGCTGTTGGCCAAGGACGCCGACGCCGGTGGGTTGGAAGTCCTGGCGCGCGCCGCGGAGCAAACAGGAAAAGCAATTTTCGAGATTGAGGCGATTCGCCGAGACGGAACCGCGTTCCCGTGCGAAGTGGTGGTCAGCCAGGCCAACACCGACGTTGAAGGTGGGGAGCTGCTGGTCGGGACGTTTCGCGACAAGACTGCCCAACGACAAGCCCAGCAAGAGAAGGACACGCTTGCCGGACAGTTGTTGCAGGCGCAGAAGATGGAGGCGCTGGGCCAACTCGCTGGAGGTATTGCGCACGACTTCAACAACCTGCTGACGGTCGTGACCGGCAACGCGGACGAAGTGTTGGAAGTTCTGTCAGAGGACCCGTCTGGGAACGAGGAGTTGATTGCCAGCCTGAACGATATCGCGGGTGCGGCGGCACGTGCGTCGGAGCTCACCTCGCAACTACTGGCTTTCGGACGTCAACAGCGTTTGCGAGTAGAGTCGCTCGATGTGAACGCGCGCCTACGCGACTTGGAGCGAATGCTGCGACGGACGTTGAGTGAGAACATTCAGTTCTCGTTGGACCTGACGTCGGAGTTGGGTCGAGTTGAAGTCGACCCGGGGCAGTTCGACCAGGTGATCATGAACTTGGTGATCAACGCTCGCGACGCGATGCCCCAGGGCGGTGAGTTGACAGTCAAAACGGGGGCGTTTGAGAGTGGGGCGCACTCTTGGGTGAGGGTGCAGGTTCAGGATACGGGTTGCGGCATGGATTCAGCCGTACGCGATCGGATCTTCGAGCCGTTCTTCTCGACCAAAGGTCCCGGACACGGCACGGGTCTCGGACTTTCCACGGCTTACGGGATCGTCGATCAGGCGGGAGGGTCACTAACCGTTGAGAGCACGCCGTCAGTGGGGTCTACGTTCTCCTTGATTCTGCCCGCAACGGCTGCGCAAGCTGCCCGTGTTGAGAACGAGGCCGAACGAAAGGCGATTCCTCAGCTGCGCGGGACCGAGACGATCCTCTTGTGCGAGGATGACGGGTCTGTGCGGGAATTGACGGCACGCGTTCTGTCCAAGGCCGGCTACGACGTGCTCGTGGCATCGCGGCCCGAGGTAGCCCTCGAACTCGCCGCGCAGGCAGGATCACGTATCGTGCTTCTGGTTACGGACGTGATCATGCCTCGCATGAATGGCCTGGAGCTGGTCAATGCGTTGCGAACGAAAGGGCATCACTTGGAAGCCCTGTTCATTTCGGGGTACGCGGCTCCAGTGTTGGAGCAGGAACAAATTCGTGCTGCACGAGCGTCGTTCTTGCGCAAGCCGTTCACTTCGCATGAGCTCCTGAGCAACGTGCGGGAAATTCTCGACCGGCGCGCCGTTGCCGCCGCACGAGCGGAAGACCGCGGGTGATGTATCCAATTCGTCCCCTCGCTTGCGGCAATCTCGTCGACCTATTGCCCGGCAAGTAGCTCTGGTATGGTCGGTTTGCGCGATCTATCCGCGGCGCGCGCACCTGTCCGAGAGAGTCGAAGCCTAGGTGGAGCATCTCGTAGAAGGCCTGCCCCAGGTCGTGGCATGAGCCCGCTGCGCTCGGTTGGCGACGCCAAGAGGTAGCGCAGCGTCACCGCTCGACATGCAGGTATCTCAAGCCGCCCGACGTGGCGAGCCATAGGTCTGAATTGCCGTCGATGGTCATGTGCTCGATCCGCCGATCGTCGATTCCTTCCGCGGGTAGGTACGCCGTCCAAGTGTCGTCAGACTTGTCTTGCGCAGTGCCGTTGTCGTCCAAGTTGCACAGTCGCGGTGACGTCGTTTCGCTTCGATCGCTTCCGTCGGCTATCCAGATCAGGCCATGCGCGTCGATCTGAACGTCCGAGATGTTGAAGAATCTGTAGTCGGGCTCGTAGAAGGGCAATCCATCGGCAAGGGAGAAGTCGACCCACGTGTCGTCGTCGGTCTTCGTCAGAGTGCCACCATCGTCGAACGATCGCAGCGCGCCTCCAATGCCGACGTTTCGTGCTGCATCCCCCCGATAGCCGAACCATCGATTTCCGGTTGCATCGACGGCCATGGTATTCGGTTTGAACGAATCCAGCGCGACCCAGAGATCGTCGTCGGTGTCGGTCATCGATTGGCCGTAGTCGAGGTAGCCGTCCTCGAACCAGACGCCAGAGGGATCAAACCCGACCACGTTCGGCCACGGCGCTGCTGCTCCTCGGGCGGCGTAGATGGCCAGGGTGTCGTCGGACGCGTCGAGCGGCGTCCCTCCGCCGTTCATCAAGATGTGCCGTGCTGGATCGGGATCGAACAGGTTGTCGTTCCGACTCCAGAGGATCCCCTTGCTGTCGAAGCCATACAGGTTCCAACTAAACCCCAACTCGAGCTCGTCGTAGTAACGGATCCACACGTCGTCGAAAGCGTTTTCCGGCTCTCCCAGATGAACGTAGTAGATGGCGTTGTCGTCGGGCACGCTGATCTGTGGCACACCCAGCAGGACCCATACGCCCTCTCCGTTTGGATCGGCGTGTACTTCGACGACGTTGGCATTGAACTGGGGTCGGCCCATTCGTATCCAGACGTCGTCGGACGGGTCGGTCGGTGTATGGCCGTGGTCGAAGCGGTACAGCTCTCCGCCAACCGTCAGCCAGATCCGTTCCTCGGGATCGAAAGAAATCGCGCCGACGCGCTGGTCTTCGGTGAACGACCGGAACAGTGAGGTCGCGGCCAAGTCGTACTCCGTTTGCGGGGCGGGGGCGGTGCCGTCGATACGGAGGACCGATCCCGCCGGCAACCCGAGCCATGGGGAGCCGTCGGGTCCAAACGCCATGATGGGTCCGTCGCCCGAACTGTCGCTCCCCGAGGGGGGCGACCAGAGCGTCCACTCGTGTTTGCTTTGGTCGAATGGATCCCCACCGTCGTCGAGGTGCACCATCCCCTTGTCGGTATTGAACCACTTGCCTCCGAGGGAATCGATCAGGATGGTTACGACGTGCTTGTCTGCAAGAAGCGGCACCGCCGAAAAATCGATCCACCGGTCGTCGGCCTCGTCGGAAAGGTCGCTCCCCAGGTCGACGTAGAACGAGCCGGTTGCCGCCGCGAGCCAGACGCCGTCTCCTTCTCCCGCCACGTCATTCAGACTCAGGCCGGAGAAGAGGGTGATCCACGGTATTTCTGCGCGTTCGAACAGGTCCAGCTCTGGCAGCATCTTGACGCCGCCGGTGCTGTGCTGAATGAGCCAAGCGCGGTCTCGCGCGTCCAAGCGGAAGCGTGCCAAGTAGTTTTGGGAGCGCCAGTAAGTGTCAAAGGTGTACGTTTGCCACTCGTCATCCGAAGGGTCGAGCGGTGTTCCGCCGTCATCGAGCAGACGGATCGTGGAGCCGGAGGCCGTCCACAGTCGTCCTTGCGAGTCGGTGGCCACGCTCTTGAAGAGCGAATGGTCCTGATCCAACAGCTGCCAGGCGTCGTCGGAGGTATCGTTCGGCGTGCCATTGAGATCCCAGTACACCAGACCGCGGGTCGTGTAGAACCAACCATTGCCCAACGCGTCGAAGCGGACGTCGGTGATCGATGGTGGGGGGGTGAAGTGCGCCCAGGTTTCGTTGCATTTCGGACCGGACATGCCGTTGTCACAGTCGCAACGGGCAAAACCCTTGCCGTCGAGATGGCAAGGGCCGAGTCCTGCGCACGTGACCGCGATGCACGGATCAGGGACGCAGGTCGTTGGCTCCGGTGGCCACTGGACGTACCCGCCGCCGACGTCGCACTCGTCGCAGGTCTCCCCCGCGTAGCCGTGCGCGCAGGCATGTTCAGCAGGCGCCGCGTCGCAACGCGCGTCACTGCCACAACCTTCGACGGGTGCGGCTGAGCCGCGGCCGGCATCGGAAGCTCCAGCGTCGAGGTCCGGCGCGACCGGAGTCATTCCACGTGTACCCGCGTCCAACTCCACGGGCGCGCCGGAGACTGCCGTCGTGTCCTCGTGCGCGCTGGAGTCGCCGAGGGCAGTGTAGTCACTGGGTGTGGCGTCGCGCTGCTCGGTGTTGGAGTCCCGTTGCGCTCCACCGTCGCTGCCCGCGTCGTTCAGCGGTTTGTGCGGGCTCGGCTGATCGCCGTTCACGAGCGAGTCGCTATCCAACGTGGCTCGCCCACACCCCAAGCACAGCAACAATGCGGACAGCGCCCCCGGTATCACTCGCGGCATCCAATCACTCCCTTCGCGTCACGTTCCCTACCGAGTCACGCACGGGACGGCAACAGAACCGACCGAGAAACGCCGATGCAAGATCTTGCGCCACCCAGCGTGGCGGGACTCAGTTCGCGACCGAAGCCGGTGCGGCCGCCCCGTCGCTTGGCGTATCCCCGGTCGAGTAGTGGAGTGACAGTGGGGTGGGCATGAACAGGAGCAGGAACAACAGCAGGCTTCCGGCGGCGATCCAGCGCCGGCTCGGGCTCAGTGGCCCTGGTTCACAAGGAGGGTGGTCTGCGCCGCCGCTGAGCCGAGCCATGACGCCCGTGATGATGAACCAAAACAGCCAGAACGTGGAGTTGCTGATGGCTTCGGTCCAGCTCATCGAGCTCTTGCCCAACCACACCGGTCCGACGAAGATAGCCACGTTGTAGGCAAACAAGCCAAGCAAGCTCAGCCGCAGCCAACGCGCGATGCGATGTTGATCGTTGCCCCACAGCGCGTAGGCGATGTGCCCACCGTCCAGCTGCCCCCAAGGCAGCAGGTTGATCATCGTGACGAACAGACCACCCCAACCGGCGAAGGCCGTTGGATGCAAGAACACGTCGTGACCTTCGGGCATTGGCCCCAGGGTGATGCGCTTGAGCAGCCAGTACAGGATGCTTTGACCCTCTTGCGTGTACCCGGTGACGCTCATCGGCCGCACCTCGGACAGGGTGAGACCGATGATCAGCGTCGGAATTGCCACGATCATACCAGCCAGAGGCCCTGCCGCGCCGATGTCGAGGAGCGCCGAACGCGAGCGAATGCGCTCGGGCATCGTGATGATGGCGCCGAACGTGCCGAACAACACGAACGGCATGGGGATGAAGTAGGGCAGCGATGCGGGCACCCGGTGAATGCGCGCGGCGATCCAGTGACCGAACTCGTGGCATACGAAAATGAGCAGGAATGGCACGGCAAACCGCCAGCCCGTCAACAGGTTGGCGCCTGCAGGATCGACGACGCCGAGCTCGTAGTCCCACTGTCGTCCGACGCTGAACACACTGACGACAGTGGCCAAGAACAGTACCAGCGACTTTCGCCAATCGCCGGTGCGCGGCTCGGGCGCGGGCCGCGCAGAGCCGATCGGCTCGAAGAGTGAACGTTCCGTCACCCCAACCGCTCCGCCAGCACCTTTGCCAACAGCAGCAACCGTTCACCCAACTTGGCAGTCAGAGTGCCCGCGTCAGTCTGCATTTCGAAGTCGCCACGCTGAAGATCAGGATCCGCTTCCACGCGCACGAGCATGGGGCTACCGCTGTCGTGTGCCAAGGCCTCGGAAATCAGCGCAACGTCGTCGGGCGCGACGAAAAAGCGCACCTGGCGTGCGCCACGCACCTCCTCGAGGGTCGCGCGTGCCATTGCCGAAAGCGCCTCGGGTGACTCGTTCAACGTCGTGCGAACCACACGTTCCGCGAGCAGTCGCGCCATTTCCACGCTGCGCGAAAGGGCGCGCTGATCGAGCTCTTCTTCCTTGCGTGCCACGCGTACGGCTTGTTCGACCGCGCTTGCCAGGCCGGCGTCGTACCCAGCTCGCTCCGACGCTTCACGGGCTGATTGCGCCTGCTCTCGCGCCGTATCGAGCAACTGTTGAGCTTGCTCTCGAGCGTCTTGCAAGATCGCTTCCGCCTCGCGTCGCGCTGCGAGCACTTCGCGGCGCAAGATCCCGGGAACGCGCTGCGCCGTGTGCCCGACAGTCTCGCGACTCTCGACAGGAGTGGTCGTGTGCTGCCCTTGGCGCAAGATGGTCGCACGCGTTCGCATTGGGAAGGGTCGGTCCTCGGGAGTTCTATTGCGAGGTTGGCGCGATCGCGTCAGTTGACGGAACGAGCCTGCAAGTCGCTCATGATTTCTCGCAAGCAGCGCGCGAGCCACTTGCTGCGCACGTTGCGGTCGGGGTCACACAAACCCTCGACGAGCGCGCTCTCTCGGGTGGTCTCGTCGGGGATGCTGTCGCGCAGCACTTCACCGCGCTTGTTCATCATGTAAAGCATGGCGACGTAGCCGCGACTGAACGCGTCACTCACGCGAGCCCCAAGTTCTTGCGTAGGCGAACCGTGGGGTCCTCGGTATTGGCCACGAATGCCTCGCCGGTGATGGTTTCGATGGCTTCGACGTAGCGTTTGACGGCTTCGATCTTCACTTCGTCGGGAATGGTCGGGATCGCGCCGTCGCCGGAGAAGTCGCGCTCCTTCAGCCAGCGACGCACGTACTCCTTGTCGAAGCTCTCCGGCGTTTCGCCCGCTTCGAAGCGCTGGGCGTAGCTGCTGGAGAACCAGAACCGCGACGAGTCCGGGGTGTGGATTTCGTCCATGACGACGATGCGGCCGTCCTTCGTGCGGCCGAACTCGTACTTGGTGTCGACCAGGATCAAGCCGCGATCCGCACACACCTTCTGCCCAAATGCAAACAGGTCCATCGCCATCTTGGCGGCAGCGTCGAAGTCGCTGGCAGCCATGCCGGAGATCTCCAGGATCTCTTCGCGCGAGGCCGACACGTCGTGGTCGCCCTGAGCGGCCTTGGTGCTCGGGGTGAGTAGCACCTGGGGCAGTTTCTGATTGAATTTGAGCCCTTCGGGCAACTGGTGCCCGCAGTAGGTGCGGGCGCCGTTCTTGTAGTGGACCCAAATGCTGGTCGACGTCGACCCAGTCAGGTACGCCCGTACGACCATCTCGACAGGCAGCGGATCGCATTCGTGGGCCACGGTGACGTTGGGGTCGGGCACCGAGATCACGTGGTTGTCAGCGATGTGCTTGGTCTGCTCGAACCACCAGGTGGACACTTTGTTCAGCACTTGGCCCTTCAGCGGCAGGGTCCCCAGCACGCGGTCGAAGGCGCTGATCCGATCAGAGACGATGATCGTGCGCTTGTCGTCGTCGGTGTAGTTGTCCCGAACCTTGCCCTCGTACTTCTTACCCAACTGGGGGAAGTCGGTTCTGGCCAAGGGGTGGGCCAGAGCTTGTTGGAACTCGGAGTCGCTGATCGATGCCATTGGCGTGCTTTAGGGGCAGTGCTCGACAGTTTCAAGAGGAGTCGACAGGTCTGCGAGATCCGCTGCCGATACCGGGCGATCCGAACCCGCTCGCTGTCTCGGCCTGGCCGAGAATCCGTTCGGTCCTCTCCACGCGACTGCCGCAACCGGAGAGAATCACCGTCGCATTTGCCGAATCGCGCCGCGCCTCACCCCGGTACTGCTGGGTCCCCACTCGATAGCTTTGGGTGACCCGCCGGGAATTGATTGACGACCATTCGAAACCCAGCCCAACGGGGCTGGGTTTCATTCGAGTACAGCGATGCGCTGTCCGAACGATCATCCTTCACGAATGAACGATGCGTGTCTCAGGTGAAGGGATCGGTTTGGAGAGAGCTCGCAACGTGCCGACAATACGTCGCCGTGCATTGGCACGACCTTCGCATTACTCAGCGACAGATACCGCAGAGCCGCTCTGGCCCTGCGCGGTCATCGCCCTGTTCGCACGGCGGTGGGTACCCCTCCCCACCCTCCCTCCACCTGCCGCTGTGCCCCTTTTCAGCACGGCGGTGTCGGTTGCCCCCCCTCACCGACGCCGCCGTGCTCCTTTTTGTTCCTCAATGAGCGTTCGCGATTCGCGGGCGCTCATTCGATGGAACAGAGAATGGAGTCGAGCAAGCGATTGCAACGGAGGCGGTTTCTCGGGCCCTCACCAAACGGGGGCCCGAAGAACTGCCCAACGATCGTTGCTCGTCCGTTTAGGTGGCGGGTTAACGACGGTCGACCTGTCGTGACGAGTGACGGGCGGAACCTGGCGGGTGAGATCAACGCGCCGTGGTGGGCGTCGCTGAGACGGAGCCCGACCCCGTCGAACGCCCCACGCTACGGCGTCGCCTGGGTTCGGGCCGAGCCGGGTCGCGCTTGCCGACCTACTTCCGAGCCTTTTTCACGGTCAGTCACTGGCCCGACCGTTCAGTCGCTTTTTCCCGTCCCGGTCTGGCGGAACTGCTCTATGTTCGCCCGCGATGCTTCCCGCGCGTATCGAGTTCGGCACGCCACGTCGTCTGCCCAAGGCGCGACAGCTCGAGGGCAAGGTCGTGGTGCTCGACATCGCGTTCGCCGCCGGCGGGAAGAACACCGGATTCGAGAAGGTCACCCTGCCGCTCATCGACGGGCTCGGGCCGCGTCTGCGCGCCTGGGTCGATCACCACGACCACGACAAGCATGCGGACTACGCGGGCGATCCTCGCTTCGTGCTGTCGACCAAGGCCGAGCACGGCGCGTGTCCGGAAATGATCACGCCGGATCTGGTGGAGCGCGTGGGCCCGGTGGAGACGATCGTCTGCCACACCGACTTCGATGGTCTGGCGAGCGCCGCCAAGTGGATGCGCGGCGGCGTCGAGCCCTACCCGGGCTGCGACGACGATGCGCGTGCCATCGACACGCGTCTGGGCAAACCGAGCGCGATTGCGGACCGCTTCGACCGGGCGTTGCGAGGGCGTCCGCGAGACACGGGGTTGTTTGGGGTGATCGTGCGGCACCTGTACGAGGGGCTTGCCGACCGCGGGCTGTGGGAGCCCATCGACGCGGCGGCGTCGCAGCTCGCCGCGATCGAGGCCGAGACTCGCCGCGCTGCGACCGACTACCGGATTTTCACGCCCGGAGTGGCGGTCGTCGACGTGCGCGACGGCTATGGCACGACTGAAAAGACGCTGCTGTTGCTCCTCGGTCAGGAGCGAGCGCCGGTCAGTGTCGTGATTGACGAGCACAATGTCAGTGTCGCTGCTCGATTTGATAGTGGGTTCAACTTCCTCGAGTTGTTTGGGCTCGCCGGCGGAATGCCAACGCGCGTTTCGATGCCGCACAAGCAGTTACCCCATATCTTGACCGCACTCGGTGTTTCAGCTGCCGATCAACGCACCATCGTTTGACGCCCCGCTGTTTGCCACTCCGCCACCGACGATGAGCGGGTGGATCCATCGCAACGACAAGAGGTTCTTTCGTGTCCAAGCCCGTTCCGTCCCTGTCCACCCCGTGGCGACAAAATCGCCGGACCCTGACGTCACGGGGCGCCGCTGCGTTGGGCTTGCGGCTCCGGTCGACGATTGCCGTCGGTTTGCTGCTCAGCGCGCTTCCGGCCAGTGCGCAGAGTGTCGCTCCCGCGGTGACCACAAACCCAAGCAAGCCGGCACAGACCACGCCCGCGGTCTCCACCCCGTCGAGCGCGGCACCCTCGGCCAGCGCTCCCCCTACTGTCGCTCCGCCCGCTGTTGCACCTTCAACGCCGCCACCACCCGCGACGAGCGTCGAGCAGCTCGCCAAGACCCGTGCACTCGGGGGGCAAGCGGCACTCGCTTTGGGGCGCCGCGGTTCGACGCTGTTGGCGACGCTGTGTCAGGGCAAGGTTTGCGACTGGGAACGGGCCACGGATATGGGGGCGCCCGCCGAGGTCGTGGCAGCGCTGAACGCCGAGGGCGTTGGCGAATTGAAGCTGGCCCCGACGCGCAGGGCGCTGTCGGTGTGGGTTACCGTCGGCGAGCGAACCTGGCGCGCAGTGGTCGGGGCGCCGGTGACGAGCGGTAAGGACACGGCTTCTGCCCAGCCGGTCGTGGCGTTCGCGGGGTACACGGGCTTTGTCATCAATGATGAAGGTGAACGCGTTGGGCGCGACGTGCACTTGTTCCCCAAAGAGCGCGGCTTGACCGACGTGGTCGTCGGCGATCTCAGTGCCGACGTGCAGCTGTGTGGTCGATCCACGTTGCTTTCTCCGAAGGTGCTGTACGCATCGGAGATGCGCTTGCGCGGGATCAAGTTTCAACGCTTGGCCCAGGCCGAGCGCGACGGGGCCACGCACCTGGCGGCGGTCGTCAATCCCGCTCCGGTGCGGCACCACGTGCTGCGGGCGCGGGGCGCGTCCAGCGCTGTGGGCAGCCCCGCGGCGCTGACCGACGGCGATCGAAAAACGTCCTGGGCGGAAAAGCGCGGCGGCGATGGCAGTGGTGAGTTTGCCGTGTTGGCCGCGCCGCCGAGTGTGCCGATCAGTGGATTGAATTTCCAGTTGCGCCCATCGGTGAGCGACGGGCACTTACTTGCAGAAGGGGCGGTCGCCCCGTCGGCGCTGTGGCTCGCGCTGGACCAAGGTCTGTTCCACGTGACGTTGCCCGAGGGTGCCTGGAGCGCCGAGCACGAAGGCGAACCCGCCACGTTTAGCGTCGTGTTTCCCTCACCCGTAAAGACCAGCTGCATCGGTGTCGTGGTCGACGGTGCGCAGGTGCCCAAGGAGCAAGCCAGTTCCGACCTCGACGTCACCATCGCCGAGATCTCCGCCCACGCGACGGTTACCGCCGAGGAAATTGCTGCGGCCGCGACCGCACTGGGTGGCGCTGACGCAACTGCAACCGCGGCGCGCGATCTACTCGTAGCTTTCGGCACCGAGGGGCAACGCGCCGTGGCCGAGCAGTTCGGCAAGTTGAAGGAAGTGGGCCGGCTGCGCGCGTTGTCCATTCTCGACGACGCGCCGTGCGAGCTGGCCGCGCCGGCGTACGCGCGGTCACTCGACGGCACGGGAAGCGAGTTGCACGAACACGGCGCCCGGGGCTTGCAGCGCTGCGGTCAAACTGCGCAGCCCGCCGTGCTCCGGTTGTTCAGGCGCGCTAAAGGTGAACGGCTCAGCGCGCTGGGTTCAGTGCTGCTCGAACAGGATGCCGTCGTTTTGTTCGATGTGGCGGTTGCCCGATTGAACCAGGCCCCGGCCGGCCTACGCAAGCGGTTGCGCGACTTGATCGGAGCCGCGCTCAAACAGCCCGCGGCACTCCAGCGAACCAAGGAAGTGCTTGCCAACTCCAAACTCGGCGAGATCGCAGCGCTGGACGTGTTGCGGGCGGCGGGTTCCGAAATCGCGCAGCTGCAACCTGCGGCGGGCACGGTCGCGTTGGGCTTGCTCAGCGGCAAACCGACGCTGCGCACCCGCTACCTGGTGCTCGAGCCGCTCGCGCAACTCGCTGCCACGGACAAGGACGCCGAAGCAGCTTTGGTGCGCCTGTTGACCGGCGATGAAAGCCGCTTCGTGCGGGCTCGAGCGGCGCAACTCGCGCCGCGCCGGGGCAAGGTGACCGCGGCTCTCGTGCGTGCGGCCGATGACGACGCCGTGCGCGTGCGCGAAGCGGCCATCGATCGGCTTGCAGACTACCGTGTGGTCAGTGGGACCGACGTGTTCATCCGCCGCGTGGAGGGCGACCCCTGGCCGTTGGTGCGTGCAGCCTCCGTACGCGCCCTGCGCGAGCTGCCGCCCTCGGAGCGGGTGTCCCGCGTGTTGGCGGACACCGCAGAACTCGATCTGTCCGCTGAAGTGCGCCGACCGGCGGTGTTGGCCCTCGGGACGCTCGATGCCCAGCAACACCTGGAAGTCGTGCGCGCGGTGTACGAGGACGACGAGGATCCCTACGTGGCAGCGGCAGCTGCTGCAGCACTGGGCCAACTGTGCGACCGGGGTTCCCTCGAGGTGCTCACGGCCAGCGCGCGCAAGCTGGCCGTTCTGGGTAACTCCGAGCGGGACACGATACTTGCCCGCGCGAGTCTGAGCGCGCTAGGGCGGCTGAACCCGCCCGATCTCGAACAGCGATTGGCGGTCTTTTACGGACCCGACGTCAACGTGCTGGCCCGCGGCGCGGCCGACCAAGCCAAGCACCACCCCGAACCTTGCTCCCGATGAACACGACTGCCACGACGCCTAGCACCGCATCTAGCGAAGCGAGCCTCGCCGCGGATTGTGTCACGGCAGGGGCCCTCGGTCTGGTGTGGGCGGTGATCGCCGTCGCCCTCGGCGCATCTGTCGTCGACGGAGTGCTGTTGGTCGGCCTGGGAGGGCTGAGTCAGTTGCTGGCGCTGTTGGCGTGGGACGCTCTCAAGCAAGATGTCGACTTTCGCCGTCGCGTGCTGTGGGCGTGCAGTGGTGCCTTGGCCGCGAGCCTCGTGTTGGGGCGAGTGTTGCTCAGCAACACCCACCACCGCCCTTTGGGAGCCGTCACCTGGACGCTGCTCGTGCTGTGCGTCGGGTTGCTGGCCTGGGCGGTCGCCGGTCGCTTGATGACGAGTTGGGTCGTCCCCGCGGCTCTGCTCGGCGTCCTCACGCTGGCGGCGTTGCTTCAGGCGTCGGCCCACTTGGCGGCTCACGCCGTCGATTGGCTGCAGCTCGCAGTTGGGATTGCCGCTTTCGCGACGGGTTTGCGCATACGCCGCGTGATACCCAGCGCGGCGTCACGGCTGGCTTGGTTGCCCGCGCTGTGGATGGTCGGGGCGAGTGCAGTGACGGTGATGGGCGGATTCGCTTCAGGTTTACACGAGCGCGCCCCAGTCGTCGCGGGGCTCGTCGGGCTGCTGTTCTGAGCGACGACGCTGTGGGCGCCTCGGAACGGCGTCAAGAGGAGCGACGCGTGAGTTGACGGATTCGGGCCGCGATGGCCTCGGGTGGCAAGCTCTCGTCCGAGAGCCCGGCCGTCACGACCGCATTCGGCATGCTGCTGACGACGCAAGACTGTTCACTTTGCGTCAGGCAGATTGCTCCTCGGCTTTTCATCGCTGAGACCCCCGCCCTCCCGTCGCAGCCCATACCGCTCATCACGATTGCCAGTGCACGACTCTGGTAGGCGACTGCCATCGACCGGAAGAGCACGTCCGCGGCGGGTCGACACCCGTTGACCGCCGGACCAGTGTTGAGACCGATCGAGAGTTCACCGAGCCCCGTCGCAGAGACGGCCTTGCGCACCACCATGTGGTGACCTCCTGGCGCAATGTACACCGTGCCGGGTTCGACGATTTGGCCGTTTTCCGCTTCGCAAACCGAAATCGGGCCTGCTCTATCCAGGCTGCGTGCGAGTGCCGCAGTGAACATCGCCGGCATGTGCTGTACGACAAACACGGGCACAGGCAGATCCTCGGGAAGCGCCGGAATGACGGTGCTCAGTACCTGAGGACCCCCCGTGGAAGCCGCGATGCCGATCGCTTGCATGGCACGTGGGGAAAGCGCCGTTCGCCCAACGGATAGAACCGCCGCATTGGAACCGGTTCGAGGCTGCGGGCGGTCCATTTCGATCGCCGCAAGGCGCGGGTCGGACCGGGCGGCGTCGACGCGTCCTTTCGTGCGCAAGCTCGATACGCGGAACGCGCTGAGAGCGGCGCCTAGCCCGTCCCGCAGTTGCTGAAGATTCTCTTCCGGCTTGGGGCCGTTCGGCTTGGGGACGAAGTCGAGCGCCCCAAGCGCTAATGCTTTGACCGTCGATTCCGCGGCGCTTCTCGCATGACCGCTGACGACGACCACACCGACTTGCGGCCAGCGCTGGTGGATCTGTTCCAACGTCTCCATTCCGCCGAGCTCAGGCATCTCGATGTCGAGAATCACGAAGTCGGGCTTGAGATACTCCATCTTGCCGAGAGCAACGCGCCCGTTGGATGCCGTCCCCACCACGTGAACGCCGGGCAGTTGCTCGACGCACCGACGCAGTAACTTGCGGTAGAACGTCGTATCGTCGACCACCAGCACACCCAACTCGGGCGCTGCCTCATCTAGCGGGGAAGCAACCACTGCAGCGCTCAGATGGTGACCTCGTCCAGCGTCTGGACAGAGTCGGCCAGCAGCTCCGACAGCATGCTGAGCGCGCCCTGCAACTCGTCGATCGCTCCTGCGGTTTGCCTCGTGGCTGTGCTGACCATGGCCACACTTCGCGCCACGTCATCGACCCCCGCCGAAGCTTCACGCACACCGTCAGCCGTCTTCTGTCCTGCGTCAGCGAGATTGTTGATGCCGTCCGTAATCTCCTCCACTCCCGCGGCCGCCTGTTGCACGCGGCTCGAAGCATCCCTTGCCGCATTGGAGACGGCCTGGACGTTCGAGGACACTTCGTCTGCGCCCTGAGCTGTCCTCGCAAGGTGCTGAGCCATCTCATTGACGGTGCTGGTCTGCTGTTCGACAGCGCCCGCAATCATTCCAGAGATGTCGTTGAGTTTTCTGATCCGCGCCACGATGTCTTGGATGGCCTTGACGGATTGGGCAGTGTTCTCCTGCATCTCCTCGACCTGATCTCGGATGGTTTCCGTTGCCGAAGCCGTCTCCTTGGCGAGTGCCTTGACTTCACCGGCGACCACCGCGAAGCCTTTGCCTGCTTCGCCAGCAGAAGCGGCCTCGATTGTGGCATTGAGAGCGAGCAGATTGGTCTGGGAGGCGATTCCCTTGATCATCTCGACCACGCGACCGATGGCCTTGGCAGACTTCCCCAGTTCGTCCATCGTGACTGCAGCGTGGTTTGCGGCATCTGCTGCGGAACCAGCGACGACGGCTGCCTCGGTGGAGTTCTTCGCGACCTCGCCGAGTGAAGAAGACATCTCCTCGATTGAGGCAGCGACGGTGCTGACTGACGCGCTGACGTTGGCGGATGCCTGGGCGACGGACGCCATGCTCGTGGAGATCTCTTCCGTCGCCGCGCTGACGCTCGTGAGGTTGCCCGTGACCTGCTCAGCCGCAACGGCAGCCGAACGCGTATTGTCACTCATGCGACCCGTGGCGAGCGATATCTCCGCGACGGTCGCTGAGACCTGTTCGGCTGCGGTCGCCGCTGCGGCAGCCTGAAGGTTCGTTTCTGCAGCGCCGCCCGAGGCGGTACGCCCAGCGTCACCCAGAGTCTCGACCGCACTGTGCAGCCCCAGGGCGCTCTGCTGCAGTTTGGTCACCAGTTCTCGAACTCGTGTCAGACCGCGCTCGAATGCACTCCTCGTCGCTTCGATTTCGCGCATCGCCGGTGCGCCTTCGGAACTGTGCGGCGCGAGACTGGCGCTCAAGTCGCCCTCCGCGATTCGGTTCATCGACCGCGTGAGTTCATCGAGTAACGACGCCGTTTGCTTGCGGCGTTCACTGTGGTGGTCGATCAGCTCGTTGATCGAGTGCAGTAGCTTACGCTCCGCCGCAGGCACCTGTGCTAGGTCGGCTCTCTCGTCGAGGTCGCCTTGACGAGCGTGCACGAGGATGCGGACGACCTCCTCGTAAGCGGTGCCCGTGGCGTGAATGCCTTCAGACGGGGGTGAAGCACTGTTGGTCGGTTCGGACATGGTGGTGTTCCTTGGCGGAGGTTGTAAGCCCCGGGCGGTTCGGCTGTTCAGGTTGCGTGGGATCTGACCGTCGTGTGGGCTGAGAGCAATTGCCGGACATCCAGAACGATGAGCAATTCGTCCTTCAGTGGTACAGCGGCAGCAAGCAGCTCTCGGTTGAGGTTCGTCAGGTTGGCTGGTACCGGCTGAAACTCGGATTCGCCCAGTTCGATGATCTCGCCGACACCGTCCACGCGCAGTCCGACTACGTCGTGGCTGCCTACCAGGTCGGTGCGTCCTTCACGGGCACGGATGGGGGCGAGTTCCGTTTCCGACTTGAGTACGACGTCGTGCCGTTCGGCGGCTGGTTCGGTCGCGTTGATCCCCAGGCGTGGGACCAGATCGAAGATCGTCACGATTTGTCCGCGCAGGTTACTTACTCCCACGATGTCGCGTTCGGCGAGCTGTACGTGTGTAACGTCGAGTTCTCTGTTGATCTCCCTGACATACAGAATGTCGAGCCCCACCAGCTGGCGGTGCAAGCGAAATGATACTAGTTGGCGTTTCATCCCTGCGCTCCCACGCGCTTGGGTGTGACGGCATCGGCAAGCTTCACCGGGTCGAAGAAGTTCGTCAGGTGACCCTCGACGATGCCGCTCCCCACCATGCCCGGTCCATCGAACAACGGAGGCTGAAGGTCGACTCCGACGTCGACCGCATCGAGCACCCGCCATACGACGATACCCGCTCGCACGTCGTCCAAGGAATGGCCGGGCGCCTTGGGCAAGATCACGAACAGCTCGTTGGCGTCGGCGGGAACCGCCGATACTGGCAAGTGCATTTCGAGTCGAACGAGCGTCAATCCACCCGTCCGATATTGAATGTACTCCTTGTTTCCTAGGCGTTGGATTTGGTGGCGTTCGATGCGCTCGACGCGAAGCACCGATTCCTGCGGTAGTGCGAGTCGTTCACCCGGTGACGCATCGACCAGGATGATGGAGCGGCGGCTCTGAGCGGCTTCGGCGCGTCGCGGTTCGACCCGGCGCCGTTCTTGCTCGGCGATTTGCCCGAATGACAGCCCAGCCCGCTCCGCCAGCCCGTTCGGATCGAGGATCATCGTTACGCGCCCGTCTCCTAGAATGGCGGTGCCTGCGAAGCATTCGATCGGCTTGAAGTAGGCGGGCAGGGGCTTGATGACGATCTCCTCGCTATCGTACAGTTCGTCTACGACCATCCCAAACGGATTGCTTCCTGCGCGCACCACCACGATGCTGTAATCGCTTGTCCAGTGTCGCCGCTGGTGATCGAGTTGCTCGCCTGCTGAAGGAGGGTGAACACTGCGGCGGTCCGCAATGCTGGCGCGGCGGTCGATTCGTTGTTCGTTGGTTTGTTGGTCCACGTAGTTCCTCGGGATACGCATCACGTCGGTGAGGCGCACCAGTGGAAGTAACTGACCCCGGAGTCTCAACACGGGAATACCGTCCAC
This sequence comes from Deltaproteobacteria bacterium, assembly GCA_003235365.1. Lineage (GTDB taxonomy): Bacteria > Myxococcota_A > Polyangia > Polyangiales > Polyangiaceae > SZUA-265. The sequence goes on along the minus strand of QJWJ01000403.1, from coordinate 2,799 downwards.
TTCTTCGATCCGTTGCGAGACTTGCGCCGCCTGGACCCATACCAGCTCGAGAATGCTACTTTGCGGCACGACGAAGCGAGCGCCCCCGGCGCCGACGATGAGCGCCGGGATGATCGCCAACGTGAGGGGAAGGCGCAAGCTGATGGTGGTTCCGCGTCCCGTTTGAGTCGAGAGGTCGACGTGACCGCCCAGACTTTCGATGTTGTTGCGTACGACGTCGAGTCCAACACCGCGCCCGGAGATGTCCGAGACCTCTTCGGCTGTCGAAACGCCCGGTTGCATGACCAGATTGAGCATCTCCTTTTCCGTGAGCTGCCGGGTGTCTCTTTCTTGCAGGATGCCGTGCTTCAGTGCTCGTTGTACGACGCGCTGCAGATTGATTCCGCGCCCGTCGTCGGAGATCTCAATGGTGACGTGGCCGCTGCCGTGGTGGGCTGAGAGGGTCAGATTACCGGTTTGGGTTTTGCCGAGCAGCCGGCGTTCGGAGGGCGTTTCGATGCCGTGGCTGATGCTGTTTCGAATGATGTGCGTGAGCGGATCGACAAGCGCTTCGACGATCGTACGGTCGAGTTCAACGCTGGTGCCCGACGTGTGCAGCGTCACTTCCTTCCCCAGTTGGCGCGCTAGATCTCGAACTAGACGCGGGTAACGAGAGAACAGCAGAGCTACCGGCTGCATGCGCGTTTGCATGATGCTCTCTTGAAGCTCCGACGTGAGGCGGTCGACGCTCTGCAGGATCACAGGGAGCCCGGCAATCCGATCGGCCTCGCCTTCGAGGGTGCGCAACAGTTGATTGCGAGCCAGCACCAGCTCGCCCCCGACGTTCATCAAGCGATTGAGAACGTTGAGCCGCACTCGCAGTGAATCGTGGCTTGCCGCGTCGCTGACCGGCAGCGCGGCTTCACCGTTCATCTCGATGGCGTGGGACGCAGTGTGAACGTTGGCGTTCAGTTCTCGCTTCAAGGCGTCGACGTCCAACGGCAAGAGTCGTGATTCTTCAATCCCGAGCTCTGTGGCGAGCATCTGGCGGTCCAGGACCGTCGCGCATGCAACCAGAGGCGCGGATCTGTCACCCGAGTGTTGCGGAGCCTCCCAATGGCCGAGTACGCGACCAACAGCCTCCACCTTGTCGGTGATCGTCGTCAATTCGAGAGGCTGTTCACCTGAAGCAGGGTTGAGATCTACGACGTAGAGCAACATCCCTTGCGCCAAGCATCGTGTGATGGAATCCGCTTCCACTCCACACCGGGCGAGGTCCTGCAAAGAGAAGTTGGCCGAGGGCTCATTGGCGGTCGACGCTCGCTTGGGTGCGGGGTCGGCGCGATCAAGAATGACTAGTCTTTCGAGGTCGTGTAGCTCTCGGTCGCACGCGACATTGGCACAGTGTTCGATGTCGTCGACCATGGTTCGCAGCACGTCGACGCCCCGCAGTAGCACGTCGATGATTTCTGAACTCACTGTGAGGTCACCGTCGCGGAGTCGGGCCAGCACATGCTCCATGGCATGCGAAAACCGGGTCAGCGGCTCGACTCCCAGGAAGGACGCACCGCCTTTGGTGCTGTGTATTGCGCGAAACACCCGATTGACGATTTCGGGGTCGACCTCGCCCCGTCGCTCTTCAATGAGCAACAGGTCAGGCTCGATCGCGGCCAGGTGATCGCGAGTCTCCTCCACGAACTCGCGCAACGCATCGAAGTTGTTCTGGCTCATTGGTACGGGTCAGCGGGAGCAAGCGCAGTATTTTCGCTGTGCCTACATCGAATGAGGGCGTGCACAGTAGACTCCACTCAGGGACCCGCAACGTGACCAGAACGGGCACAGTTGTGGACCGCTAAAGGCTATGATGGGTTTTTTTAGGGTAAGTCATTAACCCGATCCGATGGCCAGCCGCTGAAGTCGGAATGGACCGCACAACAGCTTCGCTACGAATGCCTGTGCGAGCCAATCACGAAACGCCGCCATGCTCGACGAGCGCCCCGGCTGTCGCGGAATGGAACCTCAGCCCAAGTGCCTAGTCTACAGCCGATGCCCGAGCGCAACTCCAGGGGGCATCTGGGACGAGGACCGGGGTGCCCGACGATGAGCCTTGGTCCTCCTCCGCAGTACGGCAGCGGTCCTGGCATGAGTGACGGTGAGTTCGCCCTGTTTCGCACGTACGTTGAGCGCGAGTGCGCGATTTCGATGGGTCAGGACAAAAAGTACCTGATTGAGGCCCGATTGGGGCGATTGCTGGTCGAGACGGGGGCAACGTCATACACGGAGTTCTACCGCCGAGCGGTTTACGGACAGGATGTGGGGCTGCGCAACCGCATCATTGAAGCGATCACCACCAACGAGACGTTGTGGTTTCGCGACACTCATCCGTTTGTTGCGTTGCGCGATGAAGTGCTCGTTCGCCTGGCGACGCAGCCCCGTCGCGCCGGCGCTCCGATTCGCATTTGGTCCGCGGGGTGCTCGACGGGTCAGGAGCCGTACTCCGTGGCAATGATCATCGACGACATGTGTCGACGGCGTCGGGAGTTGTCCGTGTCACCGGACGACTTCGAGATCGTCGCGACTGACATCTCATCGGCCGCTCTGACACTAGCCCAGATGGGTCGCTACGACCGTATCGCAATGAACCGAGGGCTCGGTGAGGAGTGGGCGGAGCTACGCGCGCGATACTTCGAAACGCGAGGCGCGGTCAGCGAGGTGATACCAGAAATCCGACGTCGAGTGCGGTTCATTCGATTGAACCTGCAGGATGACTTCGTTCACCTTGGGCGCTTCCATCTTACCTTGCTGCGATACGTTCTCATC
>QJWJ01000471.1 GCA_003235365.1 Deltaproteobacteria bacterium | reverse complement strand
AGGTCGGCGACTACAGCGCGGGCGCGGGTCGACGTGCGTTGTTCGCGACCGGAATGCGTCGTGGACGGGCTCGGGTCCTCGAGCGCCAACAAGTCTTGAAATAGCGATTGGGAAGGTACTTTCCCGGCGCTTTGAACCGCCTCGATCAAGTCCAGACGCGCTGGGCGCAAACGTTGCCGCACGCAAGCTGCGACGTCCGCATGGGTCGTCAAGTGCCCGGCTTCGAGCAGGAACTGTTCCAAGGCCAGGCGCAGCTCATCGGCAGTCTGGTAGCGTTCGTTGGGGCTGGTGGCGAGGGCGCGAACGACGATTTCTTCCAGCGCCGGTGGGTACTGCGAATCGACGGCGCTCGGCCGCTCGAATTTGCCCTGGACGATCCGTGGCAAGGCAGCAGAGCCCGACCCGAAGGGTCGCTTCGCGAGCGTGGCGACGTACAACACGCAACCCATGCCGTATACGTCAGAGCGTCTGTCCAAGCGGCGCCCCAAGATCTGCTCGGGTGACACGTATCCGAGCTTGCCCTTGAGCTGTCCCGTGCGAGTTCGGGCGTGGAGTTGGTTACGCGCCTTGGCGATTCCGAAGTCACTGACTTTGACGTGGCCGTGGGTGGAGATCAGGATATTTGGCGGCGAGACGTCGCGGTGCACGATGCCCAGCGACTCGCCATCGACGTCGTGCGCTTCGTGGGCCGCATGCAACCCGGCGCATGCGTCGCTGACGATGCGTACCGCGACGCCCAGCGGCAGTGGGCAGGGCGCTCCGTCTACGTGCAACAGTCCACTGAGCGAGTCCCCGGGTACCCACTCGAGCACCATGTACAGCACGTCCTGATCCCGACCCAGGTCGTACGTCTCGCAGACGTTCGGGTGGTGGACAGCAGACGCGACCATTGCCTCGTCGATGAACATCTTGGAGTACTCTTCGTCACTCGCATACTCCGGACGGACGAGTTTGATGGCTACCGGCCGTGCGATCCCGCTGCCGACGGAGCGCGCAGTCCAGACTTGCGCCATTCCTCCGACAGCGATCGGCAACACGAGGCGGTATGGCCCGATGCGTTTGCCAGACAACGAGGGGGGCGGCGCGTCCAGCCGACCACTGACGGAGTCGTCGCTGGCCTCATTCGCGTGAGTCCGACCGGGCTGTTCGGAGCTGAGCCTACCCATTTCCATCGCCTACGGTAGTTGTCGGTGTCGCGGCGGGCCAGGCAGCTGGTTGAGCCATGCTTCGCACGGGGTCTGCCGTCATCCGACTAGCTTGGGTCGACGGGGTGTTCACTCAGAATGTTCGTTCCAGGCTGAGCCAGCCGGCACCCACGTTCACGTTGGTCGTCGACTGTGGAGCGGAGGGGAGGAGTTGTGTCGTTTCGTCGGCGGCGTCCGAATCGGTGCTGAGCGTCAGGTACAACGCGGCTCCGCCTGCGAGCAGTGCCAACCCGCCGCAAACGTCTGCGGTCAGTAGCAACGTGTGGGCGCGACGCGATCCGGAGTCGAGCTCGTCACGGCTCGTGCCGAGCTGAGCGCGCTTCTGTTCGAGATCGTGGGCGGCTCGCGCGCCCAACACTGCGGTCACCGCCGAACCGACAGCGAGTGAGCCGGAGGCGATCCACGCAGCCAATCGCCAGCTCGACACATCTGCAGCAGGCGCAATTGGAGCGGGAGCGCGCTCCACGACGACGCGCGGGGTTACTACTTCGAGCGGTTCCAGGCGAACGGGTACGGTCACGGAGTCCTGGCTGGCCAACGTCAAGCGAACGACTTTCGGATGATAGCCACGGGCACGTACCGTGACCCGGTGATCTCCGGCGTCGACGAGCGTGCTGTCTTGCAGCGGCGCTTGCCCCAGCAGTGCATCGTCCAGCGATACCTCTGCCCCCTCCACGTCCACCTGGACGCGCAGCTTGGCGGTGCGCGCTTCCAACAGCGACAGGTCGGCGCGCACCTCGCGGCGACGTTCGTCGGAGATCTCTGGTCCGCCGTCAGCGAGGTACCTCGTCAGTGCTGCGTGCGCCTTGGCGTACTGTCCGAGCTGCAGTCGCACCTGCCCGATGTTGAACAGCGTTCTGTAGTCGGGCACCAAATCGTAGGCGCGTTCGAATTCGATGGCCGCCAAGGAGAACTCACCCTCCGCGTATAACGACAGTCCGCGGTCGTAGCGCTCACGTGCTTCGTCGGCGGGGCCGGGAGGCGAGGCGTCGTGTGTCGCGCTCGTTGGCGTTGCCGGATGATCCGAGTCGGGTGTCGTTCCATCGGATGGCAGCGTCGTGCGGTCGGGCTGAGGGTCCGACGCGGAATCGGTCGAAGCGCGCGCTGAAGCGGAGCTCGTCGGGGGCGGGTTGGCCGGCACTGACGTCGCCGTCTTGCCCAGCGCCTGAACTGGCACCGCACACAGTGAGCTCATCAACACGCAGGCCAACAACAGTTTCGGTCCACGTGTCCCGGCATTGCACACAACGCCAGTCTACTTGAGGTCCGCTGCAGGCGCACGTCGGCTCCCGCGGCGGGTAGGCACTCGGTGGTGGTGTCGGAAGCCGGTTTACACCCAATTGGGGCATGCCAAAGCCGGGTGCCGCGTTCGCGTCAGCGCGGTATGCTTACGCCCGTGAAGCGCCTCAACCCCGGCGACCGGCTCGGAGAGTACGAACTGCTGGCTGCCGTTGGCGCTGGCGGGATGGGTCGCGTTTGGGTTGCGCGTGCTCGCGGGGCGCCAGGGCTCGAGCGCCTGGTGGCGATCAAGACTGCCCTGGTCGAACAAGGGAACAACGATGAAGCGTGCCGCGTGCTCCTGGACGAAGCGCGGATAGCGTCGCGGGTGCAGCACACCAACGTCTGCGCCATCCACGAAGCCAACCGAGACCGGTCGCTCGTGTATCTCGTGATGGACTGGTCTGACGGCGGCTCACTGCACGAGCTGTTGGAAGCGTGCCCAGGACGGCGCATCGATCACCGCCTCGCGGCGCGCATTGCGACGCGGGTCTGCGCGGGCCTCGAAGCGGTGCACGACCTCGTATCCGACTCGGGGGAGCCGCTCGGCGTGGTGCATCGGGATGTATCCCCTCAAAACATACTGATTTCGACGAGCGGGCAGATCCGCCTGACTGACTTCGGCGTGGCCAAAGCGCGCGGACAGCTGCACGCCCCCACGCAAACCGGGGAAGTGAAGGGCAAGCTGTCCTACATGGCTCCCGAGCAGGTGACGCGCAAACACGTGGACCGACGTGCCGACGTGTTCGCTCTCGGGTGCGTGCTCTACGAGTCGACGACGGGCAAACGTCCGTTCGTTGGTGACGACGCCGTGGCGACGATGTACCAGCTGCTCGAGGCACCTGTCGTTCCTCCGACGCAACTCCAACCCGACTATCCGCCCGCCCTCGAAGCCATCGTGTTGTGCGCCTTGCAGCGTGACCCCGCTGATCGGTACGCCAACGCCGCAGAACTAGCTCGAGCGCTGGAGGGGTATCTCGTCTCCGAGCGGGCAGTGGTTGGCGAACTCGAGGTGGCGCAACTGCTTCGCGGTCGTCTGAGCCCCGTCATCCAAGCGCGTGGACAGGCGATCGCCGCGGCGATGGGTCGTCTCGACGCTCGGACGCCGAGTCGCCGTCCGGACGAGCTGGCGGCGTTGTCCCGGCCTCCGCGTCGCAGCTCGGTTCGACACAAGGTATGGTTCGGTGTGTCCACCGTGTCGTTGGGCACTGTGGTGGCGGCGACGTTCGTCGGATCCTGGACGTGGGTGAACGACGTCCGCGACGACACCACCTCGTCGTACGAGTCCGCCCCGATGACTCCGGTGGTCTCGTCGGCTGAGCGGATCGCACCTTCACTTGCTCCCCTGAGCGACGATCTGGCGCCGAGCCCGTTGCGGGGCGCCCCCCTCGTCGAGCCAACCACGACCGCTGCCGTGGCTCGGCCCGGTGCGGATACGCGTGAGCATCGTACGTCGGTGCGTCCGACGTCGAACGCCGTCCGGACGGTGGCACCGCGCGCGAGAACCATGCCGCGATCCGCACCGTCGCTTCAGCCGGCGGTAGCGCCCGCCGATGTGGTCGAATCGCCAGCAGCCCCCTCGACTCCCGCGGTCTACAGCCCGGTACGGCCGCCACGGGAGCTGGATACGCGCAATCCCTACGCGCCCGAGCCGACCGGGTGAGTCGCCGCTGTAACGCGAAGGGCCGAATGGTCGAGGATTCAGGTCGTCGGTGCCTTCGACTTGCGAGGGCGAGGCAAGCCGAACGTCTCGAGCCGATTGATCAACGTCCGTCGCGAAAGCCCGAGTTTTCGGGCGGCCTGGGTTTGGTTGCCCGCACATTGCTCCAAAGCGCGAACGATTCGCGCGCGTTCCGATTCGGGTTCACGCCCGTTCGACGGAGGGCGGGCGATGGGTTCTGGAGCTACCGTACGCGCTGAGATCGGACCGATCGGTTCCAACATCACGTGTTCGGCGTCGACGACTCCCCCCGGCGCGAGCAATGCCGCTCGCTCGATCACGTTCTTGAGCTCGCGGACGTTGCCCGGCCACGAATGCGAGCGGAGCTTCTCCACTGCTGCCTGCGTGAGACGAACGCAGGGTTGCTTGGATCGCGACGCGATCTCGCGGAAGAAGTGCAGCGCCAGCGGTTCGATTTCTCCCTGACGGTCTCGAAGCGGTGGGATCCAAACCACGAGCCCGCTGATGCGATAGTATAGGTCGCTCCGGAACGCTCCAGCGAGAATGCTTTCGACCAGGTCGCGATTGGTCGCACAGATGAATCGCACGTCGATGCGCCGCGGCTTGGTTGCGCCGACGCGAATCACCTTCCGCTCCTCGAGCACGCGCAGCAGCTTGGCTTGAGTTCCCAGGGGCAGCTCACCGATCTCGTCGAGAAACACAGTGCCGCCGTTGGCAGACTCGAGTAAGCCCGCTTTCGCGGCGTGTGCGCCAGTGAAGGCACCGCGTTCGTGACCGAACAGCTCGCTCTCGAGCAAGGTGTCGCTCAACGCTGCGCAGTTCAGCTTGAGAAACGTGCGGTCCTTGCGTGGCGAGTGGCGATGGATCGATTCGGCCATGACCTCCTTGCCGACGCCCGTGTCGCCCAAGATGAGCACGCTGATTTCCGTCGCCGCAGCGCGCTTGACCAATTCGTAGGTGCGCAGCATTTCCGGATCGAGTCGAATCGTGCCCGATGTGTTGCTCGTACTGGGTGGCAGGGATGCGAGCTTCGCTCGTATCTTCAGCGCCAACACGGCCGTTCCGACCTTGACGACGTCGCCTGGGTGAAGACGCACTCGTTGGCATGGAGCCAGTGCCGTCGAGTGGGACGTGTTGGAGTCCTCGTTGTCCGGCCCACTGCGAACCAAGACCGTGCCGTTGGCACTGTTCAGATCTTCGATCTCGACCACATCGCCGATGCTCAACTCGGCGTGCCGACGCGAGATCAACCCGTCTTCGATGCAGATGTCGCAATCCGTGCTGCGACCGATGACGACCGTGCTCCCCGTCTTGAGCGGGACCACTTCCGATTGGTGGTGGCGATAGATGGCCAGCTCGTAGGACCCCGTTGCGGGAGGCTTCTCGGTATCAACCTGCGACATGTTCTGTGATGGGTACCGCAGTGCCGCATCACCCTACACGGACGAGATAACACGGAGACGCGGTGCTGCTCGCTAGCTTGGCACATGCAGCTGCGCTAGATTCGATTATCTTGCCCAAGGACGAAGTCGAACTAGGCCATCCAGCGGGGAGCGCACATTCCGATCCCGTCAGGGGGCGGGGCGCGACGTTCCGATCCGGCGAAGTGGTGGGTGAGTATCGGCTATCGAGGTTGCTCGGGTCGGGCGCCATGGCGGAAGTGTGGGCAGCGAATGTCCAAAACGGCGGGCTGGCAAGGCCGGTGGCTTTGAAATTGGTGCTCGGCGAGTACCAACGTGATCCCGAATACCGCCGCATGTTCCTGGACGAGGCAATGGTGGCGTCGACGATCCGCCATCCCAACGTGTGTGAGGTGCGGGATCTGAGACAAGATCAGGGACTGCTGTTCATGGTACTCGAACTGGTCATCGGCGATTCGCTGAGGGGACTGTTGCAAAGTCCCAGTGGCATTCAGGGGTTACCACACGACGTCGCGGCACGGATTGTTTCCGAAGCTTGCGCGGGCCTTCACGCCGCCCACGAAGCCACCGATCCCGAGGGTAACCCGCTGGGAGTGGTGCACCGCGACGTCTCGCCCCCGAACATCCTGGTATCGCTCGACGGGCAAGTCAAAATCAGTGATTTTGGCATCGCCAAGGCGCGCGTGCAGTACCACACGCGAACGCGCACTGGCGACATCAAAGGGAACTTCGCCTACATCGCACCGGAGCAAGCCCTCAGTGGTCGAGTGGACCGTCGCGCCGACGTTCATTCGCTGGGCTGCGTCCTGTACCTGGCGACGGTGGGGAGACGGCCGTTCGGTGGGGGACCTCAGGCGCTGGGGCGTGTCGTTCGCGGGGAGTATCAGCTTCCGTGTTCACTCGACCCAACCTACCCCAAGCCGTTGCAGAGCATCGTGGTACGCGCCCTCGCAACTGAGCCTCACGAGCGTTTTCAAACTGCCGACGAGATGCGTCTCGCGCTGGAGGAGTGGCTCGTGTCCGAGGGACGGCTGGTGTTGCCGTCGGATGTCGCAACGGTGGTTCGACAGCGAATCGACCCCGAGCAACGCAAGCTCCTCGACTTCCTTTCCACTCACGAGCGGCGCCTGCCTCGGCATCTATTCGTTGGGTTGGCCAACGAGCGTCGCTCCACCTCGGCGTCGCCACCACCGTGCGAGTCAGACCCGCCACGGCCGGCCCCAGAATCATTTCGCAGTTCTTGAACGCCCGAGCGCGCACCGAGACAGGGATGGTCGTTTGCCGAGACAGGCGCTCCTGCGCAGTGAGACAGCCGCCCCGACCTGAACTCGAACTTCACCTTTGGCCCGCCAAAGGCAATGCGTCTGTCCGAGGCGATTGAGCTCATCGAGCAACTTCCGGCGGTGAGGTTCGTTCATCCCATGGTGCAATTCGAGGTCGCCGCGGTCGACGACTACCACGGCGAACGCCCCGACGAACTGCCGCACCGGGCTCGTCTGGCATCAGTCGCCTAAGGCGGGATGGACCGCGTCAAGGCCATCACTCGAGTCAGCGATTGGCGTTGGTGGCGGCTGCTCCGCTGACATCAGGCACCGGCGACGGAACGCCCCACCTCAGCCTCGACGGTCGCTCTCTGTATTTCTACTCGGACCGATCGACGAGCGGCAGCGAAGATCTGTTCGTCGCGACTCGCGCGGACACCAACTCCCCGTTTGACACGGTGACGGAGCTTTCGAGTCTCAACTCTCCGGGGCTCGATCACCTTCCGTGGATCTCCGCTGACGAGCGGACTATCTACTTCGCTTCGGACCGAGCGGGGTCGGTCGACATCTGGCGAGCGACCCGCGGCCAGGCCAGCGACGCTTTCGCCGCTCCGAACGCCGTGGATGAGTTGAACACGACGAGCGACGAAGGGGGCATTGCCGTTTCCGCAGACCAGCGCGAGGTCATTTTCGTCTCGAGCCGGGCCGGAGGACTCGGCGGACCGGACTTCTATCGAGCGGTTCGAGCGAGTGTCGACGAGCCTTTCTCCGCTCCTGTCCACTTGCCCGAATTGAGCAGTACGGACCTGGACTACGGCCCAGAGCTCACCCGGGACGGCAGCGCGTTGTACTTTGCGTCGCGCCGCGGAGACACCGTCTCGGCGATTTGGCGTGTGCGCCGCTCCTGCCCGTGAGGGACGATCGAGCTGCTCGGCGTGCGTGGGGACGCGGTTCGCTCGAACTCCGGGGGTGTCCGCGCAAGGGGTCGACCGACTTGACTGCGTTTGCTGGAGTAGTCCTCGTCGGTCGTCGTCGTAGGAACTTCCAATCGCCGATTGGCGAAAAAGAAGACGCCCCCTCCTTGCGAAGGGGGCGCCGTGTCGGTCCGCTCGTAAGCCGGGTTCTGTTGCCGCCGGAGCGGTGGCGATCATTCCTCTTGGCCCGAAGTTACCCGCGGGCTCTAGCGGCCTACCCAAAGGCTCGGGCGAGCAGCCCTCGAGCGCCTTCCTACATGGCCTTGCTCCGAGTGGGGTTTTCCGTGCCGTCTTCGTTACCGAAGACGCGGTGGGCTCTTACTCCGCCGTTTCACCCTTACTCCGTCCGAAGACGGAGCGGTCTGTTTTCTGTGGCACTTTCCTCGAGGCTTATCCTCACCGGGGGTTACCCGGCACTCTGCTCTACGGAGCCCGGACTTTCCTCTCGACGCCGAAACGCCGAGCGACCGCCGCTGCGGCCCGACCCGAGGCCACCTAACATGGTCTCGGGCCGTAATCCAGCGGGGTTGCCCGGCGTGTTGGCGTACAGGAGGAGGAAGGAGAGGGGATGAAAGCACTTCAAGCTGCGGAGCGCGCAACGAGCTCGGAGGTGAGCCACTGGGGCCGTGCCTCGTCGGGCATCGTCACCAGTTGATTGCGCAGTTTCAGCTTGGCGCGAGCTTCGAGCTGACGGGCGCGCTCACGAGAGACACCCAGGATTCGACCTATTTCGGCCAAACTCACTCGTTCTTCTGGGTCGGCCATCAGACGCTGTTCGACGATGTAGCGCTCGCGGGGGTCGAGGCGGGAAACCGCTTGTTGCACCGCGCCGCCGAGGTGTTCGTTGATCTCGTCGTTGAGCAGGCTGCTCTCCTGATCTTCATCGTCGGAGACCAGGGTGTCGACCAGGGTCGTGGCCGAATCGTCGTACACCTTGCCGTCGAGGGAGACGTCGCGGCTTTCCAGACGCCGCAGCATGTTGGTCAGCTGCGGTCGGGTGACGTTCATTTGCTGAGCCAACATCTCTTCGGCCGTGTCTCGGTCACCGACCAGGTTGGCCAAACGAACGCGCTCGCGACGCAGCTTGAAGAACATCTTCGAGCGCAGGGCACCGGAGCCGGAGCCGACCAGACTCCAGGAACGAATGATGTGGTTGAGGATGTACGCGCGGATCCAGTACGCGGCGTAGGTGACGAAGCGGAATCCGCGGTCCGGGTCGAACTTGCGCAGGGCGTGCACCAGACCGAAGTTGCCTTCGGCGATGAGCTCCTGCATGGGAACACCGTAGCGCTTGTACTTGGCCGCGGTGGCGACCACGTAGCGCAGGTGAGCTCGCACGAGCTTGTCGCCAGCGGCCGAGTCTTGGTGATCTCGGAACGCCACGGCCAACTCGTTCTCCGCCTCGCGGGACAGGGGCTGAAATTCTCGGATCTGGGCTAGGTACTCGGAGCCGGAATTTACTGAGTTCGGTGCGTAGGCCATCGTTTCCTCGTTTCGCGCCCGTGGGGGGCTAGTGAGGGGTACGAGGCGTCCGCGAGGGCGGTTCCGCTCGCTAGGAGGTTTTTCTAGCCACTGGCCGGCGGTTCAGTAAGTGGCTGCTCACCGCGCGGCGCGTCAGACGTTGAACGACGAGCCGCAGCCGCAGGTGCTCGTCACGTTCGGGTTGCCGAACTTGAACCCAGAGCCCATCGCGCCTTCGACATAGTCGATCTCGGTGCCGTCCAGGTACTGGTAGCTCAGTGGGTCGATGTACAGGGGGATCCCCCGGGACTCGAACTTCTCGTCGAATTCCGTGGGGTTTTCCTCGAAGTACAGGTCGTACTGAAAACCGGCGCAACCACCGCCAATCACCCGCAGCCGCAGACCTTGGCCCTCGAGGCCTTCCGTGCTGGCGATTTCGGTGACTTTTTCGGCGGCGACTTTCGTGATCGAGATCATGGCGACTCCAATGGGACAGTGAAATATGGCAAGGGACCCGCGAATGTAAAGGGTGGCGAACGGGCGATGCTCCGGCGTGCTTCCTCGGTGCGGCGTCGTTTCTCGTGCAGCGGGCCTGAGCCGCGAGAGTCGGTGCCCTGCAAGCGGCGGCATACCCGTACTCGAGGGGCCGCGTGGGAAGCGCCGCGCTCCGCTTCGGCGCGAATCGACCCAAGAAAGCATTCGGCACGAATCGACCCAAGAAAGCAAGTTCGGGTCCGATCCATCCCGACCAGCGTGGGCGCGCGACAGTGAAACCGGTCAGCGAGGTGGGTCGCGTCCCTCTTCGATGCCGAAGAGGGTCCCGTTGGAACAACTTGCGACGAGCATCCCCGCAGCCGTCGAAGCCAGCGCCGATGGGGCTGCGCACTCGACGTCGGGCACGAAGCTCAGCGCTCCGCCGGCGCTCACCTGGGCCAGGCGTCCATCGTTGGCGAACAACGCGATCTGCCCCCGCGGGCCGGACCACATTGGTGGCGGGATGGCGCCCTTTGCCGGCACGGTCTTGCTCAGCATCAGACGCCGTTCGCCGTCGCCGCTGAACACGACGAGCAGATCCGGAGTCAGTCGAGCTGCCGCGCGGTTCGGTGGCAAGCCCAGGGGGCGACCCCAAAATGTACCTTCGCCGGCAGCGAGCTCCCAGCGCAACTGGGGCGTCGAGCCCAGGCGACCGATCGACAGTGCACGCTGGGTCGCCTGCAGCCACGTGCCCGAGCCCGTCCACGCGGCGATGCGAGTGTAGCCGTTGCCCTCGTTGACGCGCTGGGGCCGCTGGTGCCCACCCCAGGAAAAGACCTCGCCGAGATCAGTGCCCAGCAAAACCGCGTCGCCCATGGGCAGGAGGCTGTCGATGCTCGCTCCCAGATCCGCCCAGCTTCGCACGGCGCCGTCGTTCTCCAGCCACCACGCTCGGCTGCTGGTTGCGGCAACGAGTGAACCGTCGGCCATGGCCGTTGCCACTCCCCACTGATCTCCACTGGCCATCGGCAGGCGACGCTCGGCCAGGCTGGTGCCGGTGGCAGAGAAGCTGCGAAAGACGCGCTGCTCCGTGATCGTGACCCGGTCGCCGTTTGGCAGAACCAACGGTTCGATCACCGCTGGCGAGTCGAGATTCTGCTGCCAGGCCACGCGGCCCCGCGAGTCGAGCTCGAGCAGCCGTGCGTCGCGCGTGGCGACGAGCACGCCGTCGCGGCCCGTCGGGGCGAGACCGGGGCACAGTTCGGCACCGAGGTGTGTTCGCCACGCGACGCGCGGCTCGACGGGCAATGCCGCCGTTCGGTGTGCGTTCTGGGCGGATAGTCGGTGAGTGACCGTGGGATCGAAGTCCGCCCGCGCCGCAGCCAGCCACGCACAGCTCAACACGGCACCGACGAGGGCAACGACTCTACGCATGGGCGTCAGTCTACGCTGAAAGCCGCATCGACGACGGGGATGGGTTTGCCCGCCGGACCGTCGATCCGGCCCGAAACCAGGCCGAACACGTGCAGCGTGTCGCCCTTCTTGCCGCGGAAGGGCTGCCCACACAGGACTTGAACCAAACACGGCGCGTTCTCACAACCCTTGTCCACGTGCGCAAGCAGCACGCTGGAATGCGCCTTGTCGCGGGCCTCGTCGACCTGGGCGTCGAGTGCGACGCGGCGTTCATTTCCTGCCGTGGCTGCAGCGAGCAGGCTGGCGTAGTCGATCGACTCGGCGAACGTCTTGGCTTCGTCTTCGAGCTTCGGCACGCGTTTCATCGCAATGCGTACCAATCGTGGCGCGTGGCCATCGACGTCGGCGCGGACGGTGATCGTCGTTTCTCCGACCGAGTCGATGCTCATCAGCTGCGCGAAGCTGCCGTCGGCAGCCGTTGGGATCGCGCTCCCTGCAACCGTGAGCCGCGCCCCCGGCGCGGTCTGACCTGCCAACATGAAGCGCTCGGACTCGGTGATCAACATGCGGCGTGGAGCGTCGACCGCCAGCGGGACGATCGGCAGGCGGACTTGCAGGCTGCCGTCGTGGGCCGGTTGATCGGGTTCGCTGATCGAGTACGTGACGGTCTTTTCGAATAGCTCGCTCTGCACGCTGTTGCCCACGATGGCGTCGCCCAGCTCCAGGGGGACTCGCGCCGAGCCTTTGGCGAGGAATACCCGGTTGCCATCGAGCGTGACCTGGGCTTCGTCTGCCGCCTGTACGACGATGTCGAGCGCGGTGGCCCCCTGCCGCAGTGGGGTCACGTCGGCCTGCACGCGCGAACGAACCGGGACGCTCAACGAGATCAGTTCGTCCCGGCCCATGCCGCCGCGTTCGAGCGACACCTCGATGTCGTTGTTGCCGATGGGTAGCGGCTCGGCCATCGCCAACACGGCGGTTTGGCCTTCGAAGTTGGCCTGGTTGTCACCGAAGCTGACGTGACTTCCGCTGGGGCAATCCATGCACGTGAACTCCAACCGCTCGCTCCCGGTCGGATCCGCGGCGAGGCGCACTTGTAGCGGAGGCGCCGGATCCCACAAAGCCATGAAGCCCACCAATACCACGAGCAAGAGGCCTGCGGCTCCGAGGAGCATCATTGCGTTCAGACGCTGCCTGCGTGCGTGTGGTTTCCACTCGTCGTCGCCGTCGTCGGGTGGGGGGGGCGCCGAGCTGATCACCGGTGGTGCCGAAGAGCGCGCGTGCGCGGGGGTTGCATCCTCTGCCGCCGTGCCCTTGCTCTGCGAAGCCAACGGCTCGACGCCGGGGTTGAGCGGTGCGACGCCCGGCACGGCCACGCCGAGCAACGTCCGCTGTCCGAGCGAGGGCGTCGGGGCCTGAAGGCTTGCTGCGCCGGCCGCTTGCGCCGACGGCTGATTGGCGGGCGCTTCGGGGGGAGTCGACGGTGCGGGCATGCCGAGCAGTGTGCTGCCAGCGGTTGCCTGGTCCCCTCCGGGGTGAAGGATCGCCGTGCTGGAAAGCTTGGGTTGGGCCAAGCGTTCACCCGGCGAGTGCCCCGTCTGTGTCGTGCGCCCAACTGGTGCGGCCGCGGGAGCTTGGGATGCACCGTCGCGCGCCGGGGGCGGAGCACTCGACGTCGGTGCTGCAATGCCGCCGATCAACGTGCGTTTGGGGTCGAAGTTGCCTGGACCCTGAGCTTGCACCGCTGCTGGTGCGGCGCCGTACAAGTCCTTTGCGTTCAGCCCGAGTAGGGTCTGTTTGGCGGACTTGGGGCCCGCCACCGATGGGGGGCCCGCCCCGACGGGTTGGGGCTGCGCGACGGGTTGGGACTGCGCGACGGGTTGGGGCTGCGCTGCCGGAGTCGAGCCGGGGGTGGACTTGGGCGCCGGCATGCCGAGCATCGTTTGCCCCGCGGCGGGCTTCGTTCGTCGGGGTAACGCGTTCCCACAACGCGTGCAGTTGTTCAACGTCGGCTCGTTGGACGTTCCGCATTTGCTGCACACCGGCATGAGGCGAACTATATGCTGGTGCGCTGCCGGGTCCAAACGCTAGCTCCCGCGGAAGCACGCAATTCAGCGAGTGATCCGCCCGCCAGTTGGTCTGGCCGCCACCAGCAGTTTGGCCCATGTCGGGTAACCTCGGTATAGGTGGTTTTGACGCGGATCATTCTGCTTGGAGCGACATGTCCTACACGATCGAACAATTGCTTTGGAGCGTGCGGCACGGAAGCGTGAACGTCACCGCCGAGACTGCAGCATTCTTGGTGCTTTCGGCGGCGGAACAACTGCGCAGCGGACCCCGTTTGGTTCAGGCCCGAAGCATCTGTCTCGTCGAAGCCGGCTCCGTGGTGTTGGGAGACACTCCAGCCGCATCTGGTCGGGAATGCGACGAGCAATTGCGTCTCCTACTCGAGCAACTGTTGGCCCGGTGCGGTGGTGACCACCCAACGCTCTTGGCAGTGGCGAATGGCGAGGCGCGGTCACCGGGCGCCCTGGCCGAGGAGTTGTTTGCCGCGCTCGTCCCGATGAACCGCAGTGCGGCGAGGCGTGCGTTGTGCCGTTTGCATCGACGCTTGGACGCGGCGGGCATTCCGGCGGAGCCCAGCCCGAGTCCGGCGCGGACGGCGATCCCCAAACGTCTGGTGGAGCGCGAGGGGGCCGAGGTCGAACTGGATGCGGAAGAACTCAGCGATTCCGACTTCGTCACGGTCACGCCCGACATGCCGACCCCGCTGCGGGTGCCGAACGCCGCGGCGGGTGCGTCCGAGGCGCAGCCGCTCTGCTCGCCGTTCGTGGCCGGCGAGGTGCATCTCGTCGAGTCGCCCCCGACGCCGCGGATCCAACCCTCGGCTGCCTCCAGTCATCCCCTCGCGGACGGCCCGCCGCCACCGGTTGCTCCCCGGTCGGTTGTGACGCCGACGGTCGACGGCCCTTGGTTGGTCAGCCAGACCCCGGTCGTCGCTGCCTGTCAGAATCGTTTTCGGATCGCACGCGGCGAGCCGACTCCGTATCTCGGTAGCGTCGGGGTCGGCCCCTGCGAGTTCGCCGCGCTGGCCGAGTCGGTGCTCGAACTCACCGACACTCCAACCGTCCCGATACAGGTCGCGGCGCATGGGCAGTCGCGCCGGCCAGACGAGGACCTCGCAGCCGGGCCCCACGAGCCGACACCCGTTGCCACACCGTCGCTGGCGTTTGGGCGGTTCGCGTCTCGGCGCAGCGATCTCAAGTGCTTGGTGGCGGGGTTCTCCGTCGAGACCACCGCACCGCGCGAGTCGGTCGTTGCCCAGTTGGGTCGTTGCATCGACGACGAGGTTACCGCACGCGCCTACCCACAGTGCACGCCGTTGCCGTCCGCTGCTGCCGCGTGGCCCTCTCGAGGCGCTCTTCCGCGGTCGGGGCCGGCGCGCACTGCGAGAGCATTTCCGTGAGCGGCTCGAAGCGTCGGCATTGACGCCTCGGCTCCATGTGCCATCGTTGCTGCCATGCATGCACAGGATTTGGCGATTCTGAGAGGTTTGGTCAGCGTCGCCTGGGCTGACGGGCGAGTGGCCGACGAGGAGCACCAGGTGATCGACGCGTTGTTGTCGGCATATGAAGCGAGCCCGAGCGAAGCGCGGGAGATCCACAAGTTCGCCGAATCGAAGCGGTCGATTGACGACATCGACCTTCACGAGTTGAGCGCCGGCGATCGACGCGTGTTGCTGCAGCACGCAGTGTTGCTCACCTTCATCGACGGCGAGCAGCACGCCAAGGAGAAAGAGCTACTCACGGACCTCGTCGAGAAGCTCCGTATCCCCGCCGTCGAAGCTGAGCGCATCGTGTCCGCGGCGGAACAACGCGCCAAACACATGCTCCAGCACCTCTGAGCTCCGGCACCTCTGAGCTCCGGCACCTCTGAGCTCCGGCACCCTGAGCTCCAGCACCCTGAGCTCCAGCTCTGAACGTCTCGGCGTCAGGCGTCGGGCGAGGGGATGGCGTTGCTGTCGTCGAGCTGGCTCGACGATGCTCAGCCGGAAGCGATGCGCTCGAGCTCCTTGAGCAGGGCGATTGGGCTGAACGGTTTGTTGAAGAAGCCGGTCGCGCCCGCCTCGAGGGCCCGGGCCTTCACGTCGTCGCCGGACATTGCCGTGATGATCAGTACGGGGAGGCTGCGAGTCGCCGGATCGGCTCGCAGGCGGCGACAGACTTCCAGTCCGTCGAACTGGCCGGGCATCATCAGGTCCAACAGCACCACGTCCGGCAACCGCTCGGTCACGGTTTCCAGCGCCTTGGCGCCGGAGTTCACAGCCGTGACTTCGTAGCCTCGCGCTTTGACCAGCGCCTGAATCATCTTCCGTATCGATTCTTGATCTTCGACAACCAGAATTCGCATGTGATCCTCCCCGATGAGCAAGTCCCCGCGCAGAGCAGCTCGTCCCACGAATCTTTCGGCAGTGATCAGGCTCCGTTGTTGGCTGGCAGGCTGAGTGAAAGCGCTGGACCGTTCGCTGCGGTGGCTACGTCGAGTTGGCCCCCGATCTCGGCGACGAGACTTCGAGCCAGTACCCCTGCCACGGTCGGGTGCATCCCGGCCGTCGACGGTGCCTGTTGATTCTGGACCGTCAGTACCCAGCGGTTCTGCTCGCGTTCGCAACGCACCTGCACACTCTGCTGCTCGGTTGCCGCGCACAGGGCGTCTTCGAGCACGCAGCGCACCAGCAATTCGAAAGTGCGCGGCGCGACCGAGAGCGCGACCGGTGGATTGTGAGTGACGGACAGCTGCACGCCGCGGCGTGCGGCGCGCGGTGCCACGGCGTCGAAAGCAGCGGCGACGACAGCGCTGGCATCGAGCGTCTCGTTCTGATCCGTCGCTGTCATCGATGCGTACTGGGTGAGCAGGATGAGCAGGTCGCCGAGTGGGATGAGCGCCGGTGACGCTGGTACCGCCGAGCGCAGTTCGCGCTGCGCCTGGTTCAAGATCGGCAACAGCGTCTCGCTCAAGGTGCGAATCGATGCGCCGTCCGCGGCGCCGTTCGCCGACGGTGCGCGTTCGTCTGCCAGCACACTCGCCAATTCGGTGGCGTAGGCCTCACCGAGCATCTGCGCTTGCTCGAGCTCCTTTTGCAGAGCCTCGACCTCGGCGTGCGTCGAGATGTCCGCCGGCAGCAGCAGGCACTGCGTGTTGCCGCGCAGTTCGAACTTGCCCCCGTGCTTGATCGCGATGCGGTGCAACCAACGGCGCTCCGGATCGCCCATCACGCCGATGTCCGGACCCAACTCGATGCTCACCCGGATCCAATCGTGCTCGCGGCGGATCTCCACACTCGCGCTGCTCGCCGCGGAGATGTCCCCAGCGGTGGCGGGCAACAACATCAGGCGCAGCGCGCGCTGCAATTGATCTTCGTTGCCAAATACTTCGGTACCTGCGCCGGGTTCGATCGCCAGGCGGCAATCGGGGGCCAAGTCGTAGAGCACGGCAGCCAGATCGATGCGACCTCGGCGTCCTCGAGGACGGCTGGCGTCGAGTGGGGCTCCGTCCGCGGCTGCGCCGCTGCGCAGGTAGTCGTCGGGACTCGAGTCACGCGGCCGCTCGCTGACCAATTCGGGATCGGTCAGCAACAGATTGGTCGATGGGCGATCCTCGGCTTCGGCGTCGAGCAACTCACTGACGTCGGACTGAAGCGACTTCGGTGAGCCCTTCGCCTGCGCGAGCAACCATTCCAGGTCCTGCGGGTTCATTCGTCCCATTGCCACGAATTGGAGTGTTGCACGCTCGGTCATCTACGGCAGCAGCAAAGATTTCACTGCGGTGGGACGGCCGCCTACCCCGGCGCCCGTTGCCGGGTGGCTACGGCAGGCGTGCGCTGCGTAGCTGTTGCCTCGGCAGGTCCGACACGCCATGACTGCAGCTCATGTCGGGCGCAACCCTTCCTCACCGGATCGTTTCCGAGCGCCTGCGCCCCCTCGCCCGAGTCGTCCTCGTTCTCTTGTCCGTCTGGGGGGGCGTCGCGTGTGACCGCAAGACCGTGCAGGACCCTTTTGCTCGCCAGTTGCAGATCGACGCCGGATCCGTCGCGTCCCCCCCGGGGGATGGCGGATCCGACGACGACCTGCTGATTGTCGACGACGAAGGTTTGGAGCATCAGGAATCCGACCCCAGTCTCGGTGGCAGATGCCTTTCCGACAGTCAGTGCGATGATGGCGTCGAATGTACGGCGGACGAGTGTGACACGGCTTTGGGCCGCTGCCGATTCACTGCGCAGGACGAGCAGTGTCAGGATGGTGCGTACTGTAATGGTGCTGAAGTATGCGTGCTCGGCTTGGGCTGTCGTCCGGGGGAGCCGATCACCTGTGACGACGGCTCGCCCTGTACGATCGATCGCTGCATCGAGGAAACACGCGAGTGCGAGCGGCTGGAACGGGACGTGGACGGCGACGGCGATCCCGACGCGCATTGCGTCGAGCGCGGGGGCGACTGCAACGATCTCGATCCAGCGATTTCGAGCTTGCAGCCGGAAGTGTGTGGGAACCTTCGCGACGACGACTGTGACGGGAGCACCGACGAAGCGGACTGTAGTGCGCCTCACTACGACGATTGCTCGGTGGCACTGGTGGTCTCGGCGCCGACGAGCGAGCGCTTGACGTTGGATGCGGTCAAGCCCGACACGGCTGCGTCGTGCAGCGAGATCGGTGCGCGGGACCTGGCCATCGACCTCGACGTGCAGGAAGCCGCAGACGTGGTGATCACCATTCGCGGTGACAGCGACGATTTCGCCGTCGCGCTGCGCGGCGACTGTGGGGAGGAAACCGACGAACTCGCCTGTGCCGTCGCAGTTGCTCAGTCTGACGACGAGGCGTTGGCTCGCGTGTTGTTGCGTGCCAGCAAGCCCGGGCACTACGGTGCAATCGTCTTCAAACAAGGCGCGGGCGAGCTCGAGCTGTCGGTTGACTTTCTCGAGCCGACCGAAGCTGCCGGGAACGAAACCTGTGAAGGTGCCTCGCCACTCGTCCCTGGCCAAAGCGTGTCCGTCCAACTGCTCGGCGCCGAGGCCGATCACGCCACGCGTTGCGATGCGGAAACCGGCGCGGGGGATTTGGTCTATCGCTTCACTCTGGACGAGCCTCACGACGTCCGAGTGGCGGCCTTGCCGAGCGATCCGGGGATGGCGCCGGTGTTGGCACTGCGCAGTGCGGGCTGTGCATCGATTGACGACGAGCTGGCTTGCGTCGAGAAGGATGCCGCGGAGCTGTTTGCACGTTCACTCGAAGCCGGTACCTACTACGTGGTAGTTTCCGCGGCAGTTGCCGGGCAGCTGGACCTGTTGTTGCTGCTCGATGACCCGAGCGAACCACCTCCAGGCGAGTCTTGCGACGACCCGCGATCGCTTTTGCCCGGGCAATTGGTGAGCCTGCCCCTCGACGGCTATGCGGACGACGTGGTCAGTTCCTGCCTGGTGTCGGGGCGCGACGCGGTACTATCGCTGCAGCTCGAGCAAGCCAGCGACGTTCTGGTAAAACAGCGGCTCACGCGTGGCGACACCGGTGCGGTCGCGCTGCTCGACGCTTCCTGTGACGGGACGGAGCCGCTGGCGTGCGTCAGCGGCCAAGATCCACCGCTCAGAGCGGTGAGTCATGCGTTGCCGGCTGGCGTCTACCACGTGGTCTCCGAATCACTCCGCGCCAATCCCGTCTCGGTCTTTGCTGCGGTCCGCCCGGCTCGGCCGGCGATCATCGTCGCTGGCGCCGACACTTGCGACGAAGCCGAACTCATCCCGGAAATTGGTGGTTTGTTCACGGGCAACACGGGCGCGGCCTACGCGGACTATACCTCCAGCTGCGACGTTGCCAACGTCACGCCGGGCGGCGCTCCCGATCAGATCCTTCGTCTCGACCTGAGTGAACGCAGCCGCGTGATCCTCGATGGCAGCGACAGTCGTTTTTCCGTGCTGCTGAACCTGCGACGCGGGCCCGAGTGTCCGGGTACCGAGATCTTCGGTGGTTGTGCCAACATCGACGACAACGGTTCGTACATCGAGAACGTGCTCGACGCCGGCACGTACTACGTTCAGGTCGATGGCTATGCGGGCCGTTCGGGGCAGTGGGCGCTGGAGGTGTTCGTGCTTCCAGAACCTTGAAATGTCTTGGAACCGGGACCTTCCGGCGGTCGCGCCGACGAGGCGTGGCGTCGAGGCGCTCGGACCGTCCAAATGACGCGAGCCGTGGCGGGTGTGCACCGGCCACGGCTCGTTTCGTTCACGCGTCGTTCACTTGCTGGGCGGTGCCGCCGGAGCCGCAGGAGGCGGAGGTGTTGCTGGGGGCGGAGGTGCCGGTTTGGCGGCCTCTGGCTTGGCTGCGCCAGGCTTGGCAGGCGCCGTCGCTTTGGCGGGCACGTCCTTCGGTGGTGCCGCCTTGCCGGCGGTGGGCTTGTCGGCGGTCTTGGGCGGCGCTGCCTTGGCGGCCGTCTTGTCCTCGCTACGAGCCGCAGGTGCCGCCTTCGCGGCAGGCGGTGCTGCCGCCTTGGGCGGCGTGGCCGGTGCCGTCTTCGGCGCTGGCGCTTTGGCTACCGGCGGCGGAGGGGCGGGTTTCGCGGGTGCAGGGGGTTTTGCTGCTGGTGCGGCTGCGGGAGTGGCAGGCTTTGCGGGGGCCGCCGGTGAAGCGGGCGCCGGTTTCGCCCCAGCCGGTGCGGGTGCCGGCTTAGCAGCAGCCGGTGCAGGCGCCGGTGCTGCGGGCGGCGGAGCTTCGAGCGGCTCGCCGCAGCAGTGGTGTCGGACGAAACGCTTGGCCTTGTCGCGAAGTTCTGCGGTCAACACCGGGCTGGAGCCCTGGATCAACGACAGCTCGTGGTCCACGCGGTGTTTGGTGAGCAATTCGTCCAGCTTCTTTGCCGAGTCCACCTTCGCAGTCGGATCGGCTTCGGCGTGAACCAGCATCGCCGAGATCTTGTTCGACTTCAGGCCCTGCACCTGAGCTGCGCCCGACTTGCCCTCGGTGGTTTCATCGTACTGACCACCCGAGGCGAAGTACGCTTTGACCAACCACGGCTGGTGCGCAGCGAAATTGTGGGCGTAGGTTCCGCCTTCACCCTCGCCATACACCGTGACCTTGCCCCAGGCGGTGCGGTATCGCTTGCGAGCGTCTTTGAGTGCGCTGGCAATCTGCGCCGTGTAGAGTTTTGACAGCTTGAGACTGTCGACGTCTTTCTGGGGGAAGGTCTCGGTGCCGGGCTGCCCCCAGGTCTGGGGGAAGGCGGGGCTCGCGGTGTAGCCTTCGGTGCTGCTGGGGTAGGGCGCTCGGGGAATGACGTAGATCACTCCGTCTCGTCCGAGTGCGTCGGCCTTTTTGGCTGTTTCTGCTTCGGTAGCGCCGGCGGACGGCAGCAGCACGACGATCGGATACTTCTGCTTGGCGTTTGCCGGATCGTCGTAGCCGGGGGGAGTCAGCACGGCGTAGAACCCGACTTGCTCCTGGAGCAGGGCGTGCTCATGAAGCGCTGACGCCAACTGTTGTGCTTCTGGCTCCGCAGCTGGAGCGGCCTCGGGGGTTTCTGCAGCGGCGGCCGGTTGCGGCGCCGCTTCGGGAGCGGGAGCGGGTGGCGCCGGTTGTGCCGGTGCTTCCGGGGCTTGTGGCGGCGGGGCCGAAGCCGGTGGCGCACAGCTCGGAAGCAGCGGGAGTAGGGCGATCAGGAGAGATTTCTTCATCGGCGTCTTCCTTCAGTAGATGTGACGGAGCCGCGATCTCGTCTGCGCACCAGAGCGAGCCACCTCCGCCTCCCGCCTGCGTAACATACTCCTCATGGGAGAACTACTGGCCCAGTGACGGGGGCGAACAGTCGGTTGTCACACCATGTCGTGACAGTCGGTACGTCCGAATTCGTGAGATTTCTGGCTCGAAATGCGGCGAATACCCGTATCGCAGCGCTGGTCGCCGGTTCACGAGCGCCGGTGGCTACCCGAATTGGCACATCGAACGACGTCCGTTTCCGTAAGCTTCGACGGACGGAAATACTGTAGCGTTGCACCAGTACTTGATGCCGTGGGATCAGGACGGGCGCGATCGTTTTGATTGCCCGAGGTGCGATCATCACGTCGATGGTCCATTCGAGGCGCTTCGAACGTCTGTGTCGGCATCGCCGCGCTGCTAACGTGGTACTCGTTGCCGACACGCTGATGGTCCTCGATCGTGCCGAATGACGGACCGCCGACCGCAGCCGCCCTCGGGTCGTTCACTTCACGTTTTTCGAATGCACCATCGTCTCAGTTCACTTCCTCCCGCTCTGCTCCTTGCCGTCACCGCTCTGACCTTCGGTTGTTCGAAAGGGTCTGGGTCCCGACAATCCGATCTCGGACCGGTCGACCCAGTCACGGGCGTCCCTGCGTCCGAGCCCCAGTCGCTTCCCGACACGACGCCGTTCGAGCAGACACCGGTTGGCATCCACGGCAGGCTCCACGTCGAAGGTACGCGCCTCGTCGACGAACACGGCGAACCCGTGCAGTTACGTGGTGTCAGCAGCATGTGGCTCAACTGGGAGAACAGCGGCTATGCGTCCAACTTCGCCGCGTTGCAGTGGATGCGCGACAACTGGGGCGTGTCGTTGATCCGGGCCGCGATGGGCGTCAAGGACGGCGAACGACAGCCTGCCAGCGGTGGCTATCTGACGAGCCCGAAGGGGATGACCCGCGAGGTCGAGACCATCGTGAGCAATGCCAAGAAGCTCGGTGTGTACGTCGTGATCGATTGGCACGACCATTTTGCGATGGACAGCGTCGACCTGTCGCAAGAGTTCTTCAGCGAGATGGCGTCCAAGTACAAGGACGACCCGCACGTCATTTACGAAGTGTTCAACGAGCCGGTCCCCGGAGTGTTCGGTGCCGAAGAACGTTTCGATTGGCCGAACGACATCAAGCCCTATCACGAGACGCTGGTGAAGACGATTCGCGCCGAAGACCCGAACGGCGTGATCATTCTCGGTACTCCGTTCTGGTCGCAGAACGTCGACGAGGCAGCGATGGATCCCGTCGCGGGTGACAATCTGATGTACACCCTTCACTTCTACGCTTGCACCCACGACTCCTGGCTCCGAGACAAGGCGCAAGTCGCGCTCGACATGGGGATCCCCCTGTTCGTCACCGAGTGGGGAGCGACCGACGCAGGTGGCGGTGTGACCGACACGACGCTGTGCCTCGACGAGTCGGACGCTTGGCACGACTTCATGAAGGCCAACTGGATCAGTTGGGCAGCGTGGAAGCTCGACGATTGCCTCGAAGGGTCGTGTTTGTTGAAACCCAATGCCCCTCGCAACGGGGGATGGGATGCCAACTGGCTGCAAGGTCACGGTCCCTACGTGGTCGAGAAGCTGGCAGCAACTGCTGCCACCTCGACCCCTGCCCAAAGCACCGACGCGGGTGCGGCTTCCGACGGGGGCGCAGCCAGTGGGGCGCCCGACGCTGGTCCCGTGCTGCAGTCCTTCGATGCCGGCCCCGCGCCGCGGTCCGATGCGGCGGCCATCGTGCCGACGCCGAACGAAGCCGGGACGCCCCCCGTCATCGACGCGGCACCTCGCGCCGATGGGGGGTGACCGCGGCGAAGCCGCACCGCGAGGGGTGCTGCGCTTCGTCCGTTTCTTTGCACGGTCAGTCCGCACGGTCTAGAACCGGGCCCGTGGCCAAAGTGTTCGTTCTGATGCTCAACACGTACCGAGAAGCGGTGCGCGCGAGAATCCTCCACGGGCTGTTCGCGATGGCAGTCGGGTCGGCACTGTACGCGCTGGTCGTGGCTCAGTACGCGTCGAAGAACGGACTGCGAGTCGTCAGTGACGTCGGCGCGTTCACGGTGAGCGTGTTCGGCATCATCGTAGCCATCGTCATGGGCGCTACGGGGTTGTATCGTGAGCTCGAGCTCAAGACTCTGTTTCCGATCTTGACGCGGCCGTTGTCCCGTGGCCAGTACCTGCTCGGTAAGTACCTGGGGACCGTGCTGACGCTCGTCGTGTTCGTCGCTGCCGACAGCGCGGTGCTCATGCTGTCGCTTCGGTTCGTCGTGACGGAGTCGGCGTTGCTTCCCGTGCTCATTCTGCTCGGCAGTGTCGGGGGCGGGGTGCTGGTCGCCCGTTTCTGGACGAGCGGGCGCACGTACTTGCCTCTGATTTGGGCGCCGCTGCTGCTCGTCGTCAGCTGGTCGCTCGCATCCGCAGCGCCGGACGATCGACTCGTGGTGCTCAGTTCAGCAGTGTTGACCGTGCTCGAAGTGGCCATCGTGGCGGCAGTTGCGCTGTTGTTCTCGGCGTTCTCGAGTCCCTTTCTGACTGCGCTGTTCACTTTTGGCGTGTTCTTGGTGGGGCGTTCCGCCGACACGCTTGCGAAACTGCCCGAGCGGGTCTTCGGTTCTGCCATCCACGAGTTGGGCGCTTGGCTGTCGGTGATCTTCCCCAATCTCATGGTCTACGTGCCGCCCCGACCCTTACTCAGCGGCCAAGCAGCGGACGTCGGGCTCGGGGAGTATCTCGCGCTGGCCGCCGGGCAATCGCTAGCGTGGAGCGTAGGGTTACTCGTCGTCGCCGGTTTGATCTTTCAACGGCGTGACTTTTTGTAAGAGGTTTACGTGGACTTGCCGATTGCTCGACGAATTGCTTTGGGAACTCTGGCCGCGTTACTGCTGTGCTCGTTGTTGGTTTTGCGCACTCACCATCGCGGGAGCGACGCGATGGACCGAAGCGACGCTGCCTTCGACCGGGGTGAGCTGGGGCTGTCCATCGACGCTGCTCGAGAAGCCATGGGATGGTACTTGCCCTATGGCCCCCACGTTGGGCGCGCTCGCGAGCGTTTGATCGCCATCGCCGTGGGAGCTGAGGCGAGTGGCCGCACGCGTACCGCCTTGCGTGCTTGGGGCGCGCTGCGTGGGGCGTTGAACGAAACGCGCCACCCGTGGTCGGTCGACGACGCGCCGCTGGCGCAGGCGAATGCGGGCATCGTTCGATTGTTGCCGAGGGCCGACAACGCTGCCGACGAGGATTCGGCGGATGTGCCGTCGCTCGCGGAGGGCTACGCGACTGAGGTGGCGCCCCAGCCGACGTTCCGCGCCGCCACGAGTCTGGCACTGCTACTGATGGTCCTCTCTGGTTGGACGCTGCTCACTCGGCGCGAGGTGGGCCATGCGGTCTGGGCGGTGGCTGCTGGGGCGGCGGGACTATTCCTTTGGGTTTTCGCGGCGCTGGGCGCCTAGGAGGCAGGCAAGGCCATGGGCATGTCGCTGGACGCCGCGATTGAGCGTTTCGTGGCTCACTTGCGCGGTGAACGCCGCTTGTCGCCGAACACGGTTTTGGCGTACGAGCGCGACTTGACCCAGCTTCGAGATTTCCTGCAGCAGCGTCGTCAGCTGGACGCGCCACAGCTGGTGGCCGTCGACAAGCTACTGCTGCGAGCGTGGCTTGGGCACCTGGCGCGCGAGCTGCAACCCGAATCGATCGCGCGCAAGTTGGCTTGCGTGCGCACCTTTTTTCGATATCTCCAACGCGACGGGACGGCGCCTGACAACCCGGCTGAATGGGTCGACACCCCCAAACTCGGTTCACGCCTCCCGGCGTTCCTCAGTGCACATTCTGCGGCACAGGTCGTCGAGGCCCCCGCGAGCACGCCCATGGCCGCCACGGTGCGCGCGCGTGACGCGTTGCTGCTGGAGCTGTTGTACGGGTGTGGGGTGCGTGTGAGCGAGTTGGTGGGGCTCGACATCGCGAGCATCGATGTGCGGGACGAGTCGTTGCGTGTCGTGGGCAAGGGCAACAAGGAGCGCCGGGTTCCTCTGGGGCGACCAGCACTGAGGGCCCTTTCGGAGTATCTCGGTGTGCGTTCTTCGTTTTGCCATCCGAAAACCGGCGCGATCGACCCGCGCGCCCTGCTTCTCAACCAGCGCGGTGGACGTCTCGGCGTGCGCAGCGTGCAGAAGTTGGTTCACCGATATGGCGCCCTCGGCGCGGGCCGTGCCGATCTGCACCCCCACGCCCTGCGCCACTCTTGCGCGACTCACATGCTCGAAGGGGGAGCCGACCTGCGAGTGATCCAGGAGTTTCTGGGCCACAGTAGTCTCTCCACCACGCAGCGCTACACCCACCTTTCGCTGCAGCAACTGACCGCCAGCTACGACCGCAGTCATCCGCTGGCCCAGCACGGCACGACGAACGGTCGTGCAAACGACCACCATGAGTGAACAGCAGAGACACTCCGAAAAGACCCCCCTTCGATCACATGCAGCGTCAGCCCCGGAGCGCAGCGGCGACGGGCCCCGCACGTGGTTGCGTCGCGTCGTGGCTTCCTGCATGGGGGCCGCGATCGCGTGCGCGCTGGTCGCGTTCTTCGAAGGCCGGTCGATGGCCAGCGAATACGATGGTTCCGTTGGAGGCCTGACGGCGTTTGGTACCGTGTTTCCGTTTGCGTTGGCCGTTGGGGTGGCGGTCGGCGTGCTGGCGGTGTGGCTTTCGCCGCTGGACCGGACCGGCGTCTTGGGGGTTCGCCATTGGGATACGCTGCCAGTTGCTCGGCGTCGAGTCGCAGTGGTCTTTGCTGCCGCGCTCGTGCTGACGTTCCCAGTCTGGCTGCTGTCGACTGCGAGGGTGAACCTCGATGCGCTTCTGTCGTCTTCGGAAGGCCCGTCGCCTCTAGCCGTGGCGGCGCTGACGTCGGTTCTCGGCGGGCTGTTGATGGTCGCGGCGCTTCGCAAGCTCGCTGCCTGGGTCAGTCGCTGGGTCCCGGATTCGTTGCGGCCGAGTCAGGTCGCGCTCGGGGCGAGCCTGGCCGCCGTGCTCGTCGTGGTCGTGCTTGCCCAGCTCGGTTCGACGAGCGGTGCGGGTGGTGCGACGGACATGTTCGGCGTGTTGCGGCGGCAGGAGTTGGACCTACGCGCGCCGGCTTACCTGCTGCTGATCGCCGTCGGCGCGTTTCAATCGCCGAACTTGCTGGCGCGCTTGCCCTTGGCGGTCACGTTGGTTGCCGCGCTTGCGGGGAGCGCTGCGACCGTAGCATCCAGCCGGTGGCTCGACGATACGGCGCTCGGGCTCGCGACGGAGCGCACGACGGGGTTGGCCAAGAGCGCATTGACCGTGCTGCGCTCGTTGTCCGACCGAGATCGGGACGGCTTTGCCGGGCGATTCGGCGGCGGCGATTGCGATGACGGCTCCGCGAACGTGAATCCCACCGCCGATGACGTCCCCGGCAACGGAATCGACGAGGACTGCAGTGGCAGCGACGCCGAGCCCTACGCACCCGCTCCCAAGGCGACGGCGGTGGCCAGCGCAGCCGTGCCTTCGGCCGCCGCGACGGGCGCCGCAGTGATCCCGAAGGATCTCAACGTCGTGTTGATCACCGTCGACACCCTGCGCAAAGACATCGGTTTTACGGGGTATCCACGCAAGATCACGCCGAACATCGATGCCCTCGCAGCGCGCTCGGTCTACTTCGACAAGGCTTACGCGCTTGCCTCGTACACCGCCAAGAGCCTCGGCCCGACGCTGATTGGCCGTTACGGCAGCGAGACGCATCGCGGAACACGTCATTTCAGCATCTACGAGCCGATCGACAAGATGCTGCAAGAACGCCTGCAATCCGTCGGGGTATTCACCGTTGGCGTGCAAGGGCACTGGTACTTCAAGGAGA
Organism: Deltaproteobacteria bacterium; assembly: GCA_003235365.1. Classification (GTDB taxonomy): domain Bacteria; phylum Myxococcota_A; class Polyangia; order Polyangiales; family Polyangiaceae; genus SZUA-265. Next base: position 9,066 of record QJWJ01000471.1, on the reverse strand, counting down.
ACACCGGCCTGGGGCGCGGGTTCGACATCTTGGACATGTCGGCCATGCCCGAAGAGCGGCAGGGCGAGGGGGATCGGACCGTCAACAGCGACAAACTCAGCGACGCTGCGGTCGGACACCTTCAGGATCCGCGACTCGCGTCCAAACGCTTCTTCATGTGGGTGCACTATCTCGACCCGCACGCCGAGTACGTGAAACACGACGATTTTGCCTTCGGTGACAGCCAACGTGATCTGTACGACGGCGAAGTGGCGTTTACCGACCACCACGTGGGTAGGGTCGTCGATGCCATCGCCGCGAGCAGTTTCGCAGATCGCACGGCGATCATCGTCACCAGCGACCACGGTGAAGCGTTCGACGAGCACGGGATGAATCGGCACGGGTTCGAGATTTGGGACGTGTTGGTTCACGTTCCCTTGATGATCTACGTGCCGGGAGTCGAGCCGCATCGCATTGACGTTCGTCGTAGCCTGATCGACTTGGCGCCCACCGTGCTCGAGCTCTACGGTGTGGATCCGCCAGGGCGCGGGGACGACGATTTCCTCAGCGGCGAATCGATGCTCCGCGACGTGGTGCTTCCCCCCGGCTACACGCCTGAGGTGAAACCCATCTTCATCGACATGCCGGGGGGGCCCTTCGTGCCCGAACGACAGGGATTCATCAACCGCGACGGGCGAAAGATCATCACCAGCAAGTTGCGCCCGATGGGGATTTACGATCTCGTGAAGGATCCCGACGAGAACGACAACCTGGTACGGGACGTCGAGCTAGCCAAGTCCGCGTTGGAAGAGATGAAACAGTTTCGTCGGCAGCTCCAGCGCGTGAAGTACTCGGCGGGTGAGTAGTCGCCGAGCCGCGGCGGCGGGGGTCAAGCGAGCAATCCCGGGAGGCCACCGGTGTGTACGAACAGCGCCCGCTTCGATGAGCCCGACATCTTCATCAGCCCGAACAGGGCCTTGCCGCTGTAGGTGGGATCGAGCACGAGCCCGCTGCGGCGCGCCACTTCGGTAAGGAACGCCCGCTGACCATCGTCCATCACGCCGTAGGCTGGGCCTTTGTATGCGTCGTGAATGATCAGTGGCGCTGCCTCGTGTAAGGCCGGAACCAACGCGCGGGCCTCAGCCGTGATCGCGGCGGTGACGCCTCGAAAGTGCGCGGCATCGTCGCACACCGCGATGGCATCCACTCGCTGGGCACCCCCGACGTTCCCCACGCCCAACGCCGTTCCTGCCGCGGTGCCCCCAGACCCGCAAGCACAGATGATGGTGTCGAAGTCTTCGGGACACAAGCCCAGGCGTTGCTGTTCCCGCAGCTCGTGCACCATGTGAACGTAGCCCAAAGCGCCCAAGCCGTTCGAACCCCCTTCCGGAATGACGTACGGTGACTGCCCAACGGCGCGCAGGCGCGCCGCTGTTTGCATCATCAGTTCGTTGCGTCGTGTGTACTGCTTGGGGGAAATGAACTCAATCTGCGCGCCACACATTCGCATCAAGCGCAGATTCCCCGTGTCCGGCTCGGTTTCGGGACTCGCTGAACGCAACAACAACGCGCTGTCGAGTCCGAAGTGCCGCGCTACCAGCGCCGTGGCGCGGGCGTGGTTCGACTGCGCTGCCCCGCAGGTGACGACGGTCGTGGCGTTGGATGCCAAGGCTTCGGCGAGCAGAAACTCGAGCTTTCGGATTTTGTTGCCCGCCTCGGCGCCGCCGGTCATGTCGTCGCGCTTGACCCACACCTCGCAGCCCACCAGAGCGTCCAAGCGTGCGTCGTGCCAGAGGGGCGTGGGCGTGTGGGAGATGGGGAGTCGCGATGGCAGCGCCGCCGTCGTCGACGTCGCGCTCATCGGTCTTCGCCTTCGGGTGCGGGCCCCGCTACCAGTTCGACCACGGTCGAGCCTGCCTCCACTGCCGCACCCTCACCGACGAGGATGCGTTCGATGGTGCCGTCGCAAGGCGCCGTCAACTCGTTCTCCATCTTCATCGCCTCGAGCACGAGGATGGGTTGGTTGGCAGACACCCACTGACCCACCGTGCAATGGACGCTCACGACCCGACCCGGCATGGGGGCGGCGATGACGTGCCGACCCGTGGCGCCGTGACTGCGCCCTTTGGTACCGCCGTCGCGTTCATCGACCAACGCGCCTTCATGGCCCCCACAGCTGGCGCGACCGTCGACAGCGTGAACCTGAAGCGGACTTCCGTCAACCAGCAGTAGCATCGACGGGCCGCGCTCCAAGATGCGGACGTCGAAATGGGTGTCGTGCCAGCTCAATCGCAGCTGATCCCCGTCGCGCTGTAACACCTCGAGGGGGTGCTCTTCGCCCGCTACAGTGAGGCGGAACTTCATTTGCGCAACCATACGATGATTCCGTGAAACAACGGGGAAAAAGTTCCGGTGGTACGTGCATCGAGTGGCTCTCGGGTCGAAACCCTCGAATCAACGTGCGCGCTCGGTGGGGGCGAGTGCGGCTCGGAAATCGATGAACGGAACACCTACTCCCGGAAAGCTCAGAGCTCTGCCTTGGCCCAAAGCCATTCGGCACTCGGGGCAGCAACTGACGATCGACGATAGCTACGAGGTCGGCAGGCTGATCGTCGAGGTGATCTACGGTGGCGTGCGAAACACTCGCAAGTCACGCAAGCAGTGGAGTTTGAGGCGCATCCAACAGGACGTCTTGGTCGAGGCAAGCTTTGCGACCTTGGCGCGTTGCGTACAGACCTACGAGGCTTGTAGAGCCCTGGGGCTCGAGCCGCCGCTCGGCGACGTGCGGGTCGGTCATCTGTTGAGCCTCACGCATCTGAATCTGCGTCGGCAGCGGCAGATGATCCAACGCGTCGAGGGGCAGGGACTGAGCATCGAGGCGTTGCGAGCGGCTGCCGGGCGCACGGGTCCCGGTCGTCGCCGCAAGCCGGGTATCGTCAAGGCCGTCGGCTCACTCTCCAAATACGATCTGATGGACGGCATCGAGCAGTGCGAGAACTTCAGTCCATCGGAGCGGCGTAAGCTTGCCCAGAGCATCGGCGAGCTCCGAAAGCAGTTGGCACAGGTCGAAAAGCGCTTGTCTCGGTCCAACGGCAGCGTCGTTCACAAGTAAGGAGCCCGGTCGTGACGACCCGTGCACCGAGGCCGCCGGAGACGTGAACTCGGAAGCCAAACGGGCGGCTCGGGTGTGGCTATCTGGGCCGGTTTTGGGGAGTATCGCGCGTGCTGAAGCGCGCGATCGAGGTGGTGCCTCTTGCATTTTGGCTCGGCGTGCAGAACACAGTCCCCATGCAGACGATTACGGACGACGTTCGAATCAGCAATTTGCGGCCGCTGCTGCCGCCGGCGATTTTGATGGAGGAGCTGCCAGCAAACGACGCGGACAAGCAGTTCGTCAGCGCGAGCCGGGCCACGCTCAGTGACGTCGTCACCGGGCGCGACTCGCGGCTCCTCGTGGTCGTCGGACCGTGCTCCGTTCACGATCCGGGCGCGGCGCTCGAGTACGCTCGCGGCCTCAAGCCGGTCGCAGATCGCCTGGCGGATGATCTCGTCGTGGTGATGCGCACCTACTTCGAGAAGCCGAGAACGACCATCGGTTGGAAGGGGTTGATCAACGATCCGAACCTGGACGGCAGCTTCTCGATCAATCAGGGTCTGCGCATCGCTAGGCAGTTGCTACTCGATGTCGTGCGCACGGGCTTGGCGACCGGAACCGAGTTTCTCGACCCGATCAGCCCTCAGTTCGTTGCCGATCTCGTGTGCTGGGGTGCCATCGGAGCGCGAACCGTCGAAAGCCAGGTTCACCGCGAGCTGGCGAGCGGGCTGTCGATGCCTGTCGGGTTCAAGAACGGCACGGGCGGCTCGATCAAGATCGCCGTGGACGCGATTCGCTCCAGTGAGCACCCGCATCATTTTCTCAGTGTGACGAAGCAGGGGCTTGCCGCCATCGTCGAGACCCGCGGCAATCCCCACACACACTTGATATTGCGCGGAGGGTCGGGGCGCGCCAACGCCGATCCGGCGAGCGTCGAAGCAGCGACCCAGGAGTTGGCCAGTGCGGGGGTCAACCCGCGCGTCATGATCGACTGCAGTCATGCCAACAGCGGCAAAGATCCAGCCAAGCAGCCCGAGGTCGCCGAGCAGATCGCCCAACAAGTCGAGGCAGGCAATCGCAACGTCATGGGCGTGATGTTGGAGAGCTTTCTAGTCGGGGGCGCCCAGCCCGTCGGGCCTCGCAGCGGCCTGACCTACGGCCAGAGCATCACCGACGCGTGCTTGTCCTGGAGTAGCACTGTTCCAGTGTTGGAACGACTGGCGTCGGCGCGTCGCAAGCGCGGCTGAGCGGCTCCGGGTTCCCGGCTTGTCGCAATCGGCCACCTTTGGGCAAGTTGCGCCCTGGCGCCGACCCCCAGGCTCTGGAACGAAACATGGGCGCCGTGGTACGCTCGCCGGCATGCTCGGAGCAAGAGCGTTGGCGGTAGCCGCGGCTTCGATGGGAGTCGTTGCAAGCTGGGTGCAGGGAGCAGTCGCCGAAGAGCAGCTCACTGGCGCGCCCGTCGAAGTGCCCGCCAAGGTCGCATGGTACCTGCCTCTGGGGTTCAACGTCGGCGCGGCGGTTCATCAGCACGCACCCCTGGGGCTCACGCTCGGAGCGGAGATTAGCGGGGTGCTGCTGTCGCGCAATTGGTCTTGGTTCGGGGTCTATGCTGACGCCCTACACGACTTCGGAACCAAGGAGAATCGCGGAAGCGTGGGTTTGGAATTGGGTTACCGGTACCTCGGTATCGACGGGGGGTACCTGTTGGTCAGAGAGTCTGACGGTTCGTACGGCCACGGTGTCGTCGTTCGTCCGTTGGCCACGACCGGGCTCGTGTCGCTGTTCGGCCGTCTTGGTTACGTGCTCACCGGCGAACGCCGAGCTTTCGTCGAGGTCGGCGCGCTGCTGAAGTACCCCATCGACCTCGACGGGTGAGCGTTGGGTTCACGGCACTTGGGCGAACTGCCGAGGGGGAAGCACACCTTCGCGGACGATGAACTCGGTAACCGTGTCGAGGCCTTGCCCCGTCTTGAGGTTCGTGAACACGAACGGGCGTTCGCCGCGCATCCTTTTGGCATCGCGGTCCATCACTTCCAGCGAGGCGCCGACGTGCGGCGCCAGATCGATCTTGTTGATGATCAGCAAATCGCTCTTGGTGATCCCCGGGCCACCCTTCCTCGGGATTTTCTCGCCCGCTGCGACGTCGATGACGTAGAGCGTGAGATCGGACAACTCAGGACTGAAGGTCGCGCTCAGGTTGTCACCGCCGCTTTCGATCAAGATGAGCTCCAGATTCTCGAAGCGCTTGCCGAGCTGGTCGACGGCTTCGAGGTTGATGGATGCGTCCTCGCGGATTGCCGTGTGTGGGCAACCTCCGGTCTCGACACCGACGATACGTTCCACCGGCAATGCGCCGCTGCGCATCAGGAACTGGGCGTCTTCTTGCGTATAGATGTCGTTGGTAACGACGGCCAAGTCGTAGACGTCGCGCAATCGCTTGCAGAGCGAGTCGACCAGCGCGGTCTTTCCCGAGCCAACGGGGCCACCAACTCCAACGCGTAGGGCTTGTTTCGAAGTCACGTTCACTCCAAAGTGGTTGTTTGTCTCGCGATGCCGAACTCGAACGAATCACCGAGGCGTCAGGATCGAAAGAGGCGGCTGTATTGTCGTTCGTGTGCCGAACTGGCCATGGCCAGAGCGGGGATTGTCTGGCCGACGTCGTCGTCGGACAGGGCGAGCGCGTGCGTCGCAGTCGCGTCGATGACCGGCATCAGATCTGACAGGATTCGTTGTGCGTCGAGCTGACCCAGGGGCATCACTCGGCTTGCCGCGGCGATTTGATTCTCCAGCCAAGAGAACGCAAAGCTGGCCAGCGCGTCCTGCAATGGCAGTTGCCAGCTGTGCACCGCCAACCCGTAGGACACCAAGTAGCTGGCCCTCGGATGTCCGACGAACGAGGCTGCCTGCTCGATACCCAAGCGGTCGAGAACCCGCGCCAACGAGCTGCCGAGGTGGCGCTCTTCTTCACGTAGCTCTCTGGTCTCGCGCAGCGCAAAGATTCGCGCCGTCAATCGTTCGATTGCCGGCTCCCACGGCGCCTCACTCCACGCTCTGACGACTCGGACGATCAGCGGCAGGTCCGTCGTGCCGAGACCGCGGCTGGACACGCCCTGCAGCCAGCGTTGGAGCGTCGCCACGTCGCAAACCCAACCCCGCTCGACCGCCTGCTCGAGCCCCTGTGAATACGCGAAGGCGCCAATGGGCAATGCCGGACTGCTCAATTGGAGCAAGCGCAAGCGAGCTGACGGCGCTGCTGAGCGATGGTCGGTTTGGGCGTTCATGACGTTTCGGGACTCGACTAGTGGTGGTGGTCGTCCTCGCCATCGTGGTCGTGGTCATGACTCTTGTGACTGTGGTGCTGATGGATCCGGCCTTTGGCATGTCCGTGTCCGTGACTGGCATGGGCGTGCCCCGTGCCGTAGGCGCCAGGCTCAGGCTCGAAGGGGCGCTGGGCCAAATCCACGTTCAGTCCGAGCTGACGAACCATGTCGTCTAGAACGTGGTCGTGCGCGTAGGAGAGCTCACCGAGCGCGATTTGCAGCGGTACGTGGCGGTTGCCCAGATGGTAGGCGGCGCGGCTCAGCGCCAGCACGTCGTCCGAGCGAACCACCGACACCGATTCCGGGCTGGCCTGCACGCGGACCACCGTGCCGTCTGCTGCGTCCAGCAAGTCGCCGTGTTTGAGTGAGCTGCCACGCTCCAATTGCACTGCGACCTCGCAACCGTCGTCCAGTTGCGCACGAAAGCGACTGCGTTGTCGCTTGTCATAGGGCAGGGTGAGGGTGGCGGTCGCTCGTTCCGCTCCGGCGTGGCGTCGTTCGATTCGCAACATCGCGCTCGGTTCAGAATAGGAAGTACTTCTGGGCCATGGGCAACACCGTGGCTGGTTCACACGTCAGCAATTGCCCGTCCGCGCGCACTTCGTACGTCTGCGGATCGACCGTGATCTTCGGCTGAAGCGTGTTCAGACGCATGTCGCTCTTCTTCTGGCTGCGCACGTTGCTCACGGCGACCAGTCGCTTTTGCAGTCCGAAGCGGCCACCGATGTCCGCCTCGAGGGAAGCCTTGGAAACGAAACTGACGCTGGTGCCGTGGCGCGCGGCGCCCAGCGCAGCAAACATCGGTCGGTAGTGCACGGGCTGTGGTGTGGGGATCGACGCGTTGGGATCGCCCATGGGCGCTGCGACAATCATGCCTCCTTTGATGATCATCGATGGCTTGCTGGCGAAGAAGGCGGGCTTCCACAGCACGATGTCCGCCAACTTGCCGACCTCGAGCGAGCCGACCTCGTGGGCAATGCCGTGGGCGAGCGCTGGGTTGATGGTGTATTTGGCGACGTAACGCTTGGCGCGGAAGTTGTCGTGTTCAGCGGGATCTTCGGCCAGGCTGCCGCGTTGGTCCTTCATCTTGTGCGCCGTTTGCCAAGTGCGCGCGACCACTTCGCCGACGCGCCCCATCGCCTGGGAGTCCGAGGCGATCATGCTGAAGGCGCCCATGTCGTGGAGAATGTCTTCAGCGGCGATCGTCTCTTTGCGAATGCGCGACTCGGCAAATGCGACGTCTTCGGCGATGGCAGGATCGAGGTGGTGGCAGACCATCAACATGTCGAGGTGTTCGTCGATGGTGTTGACCGTGTACGGCCGCGTGGGGTTGGTCGACGAGGGCAGTACCTCGGCGCGCTCGCAGGCGCGAATGATGTCCGGGGCATGGCCGCCGCCAGCGCCCTCGGTGTGGTAGGCGTGGATGGTTCGGGCTTTGAACGCCGCTAGCGTATGCTCTACGAAGCCCGACTCGTTCAACGTGTCGGTGTGGATGGCTACTTGGATGTCGTGTTCTTCGGCGACCGTCAGGCAGGTGTCGATTGCCGCCGGGGTGGTGCCCCAATCTTCGTGCAGCTTCAGACCCAATACGCCCGCGCGCACCTGCTCCTGCAGCGAGTCCGGGAGGCTGGCGTTACCCTTGCCGAGGAAGCCCAAGTTCATCGGTAGAGCATCTGCTGCCTGCAGCATCTTCTGGATGTACCACGGCCCCGGCGTGCAAGTGGTTGCGTTGGTGCCTGCTGCCGGGCCTGTGCCGCCGCCAATCATCGTGGTGATGCCGCTCATCAACGCGTCGTCGATCTGTTGCGGACAGATGAAGTGAATGTGCGCGTCGATGCCGCCCGCCGTGGCGATCAAACCCTCGCCGGCGATGGCTTCCGTACCCGGGCCGATGATGATGTCGACGCCGGGCTGGACGTCTGGGTTACCGGCCTTACCGATGCCCACGATGCGGCCGTCTTTGATGCCGATATCCGCCTTGATGATGCCCCAGTGATCCAAGATCAATGCGTTGGTGATCACCGCGTCGACGGCTTGATCGTTCGTGCGTTGGCTTTGGCCCATTCCGTCGCGAATGACCTTGCCACCGCCGAATTTCACTTCTTCGCCGTAGGTGGTCTTGTCCTCTTCGACGCAAATCCACAGGTCGCTGTCCCCGAGGCGTACGCGATCACCCACGGTCGGACCGTACATCTCTGCGTAAGCTTTTCGACTGATGCTGCTCATCGTCACTCTCCCTGATCCAGTGCGCCCATGACCTTGGCGTTGAAGCCGTATACGGCCCTGTCGCCCGAGTAAGCGACGAGCTCGACCTCCCGCGATTGGCCGGGTTCGAAGCGCACCGCCGTTCCGGCGGCGATGTTCAGTCGGAACCCGCGCGTCGCGTTGCGGTCGAAGGACAACGCGTCGTTCGTTTCGTAGAAGTGGTAGTGGGAACCCACCTGGATCGGGCGGTCGCCGGTGTTGCTCACGGTGACGCGCACCGTCTGACGACCCGCGTTGAGCTCGATGTCGCCGGGCAGGGTAACCACCGCGCCAGGCGCGTCGTCCGAGTCGGGGCCGCGGATGGGATCGTGCACGGTGACGAGTTTGGTGCCGTCGGGGAAGGTCGCTTCCACCTGCACTTCGGGGATCAGCTCGCGAATGCCGGGCATCACGTCGTCGACCGTG
>QJWJ01000512.1 GCA_003235365.1 Deltaproteobacteria bacterium | reverse complement strand
TCATCTGGCCAGTGCCCGTCATGGGCATTTCGCCGCTGCAGGAGAACTCCCACGTCGCCGTGTCGCCGTCGAGTTGGTAGTTCGAGTTCACACAACTTTGTCGCCCTGGCGGCGGTTGCGTCCACACCTTCGGCGTGCACACCTGTAGCGAGTTGGGTGGTGGCGCGAACGGCATGCCGGGCATGACCATCTGCGACGTGGTCTGCCATAGCACACCAGGCGGATCGTCCGCGGAAACGGTTGTGCCGACGAAGCACGAAAGCGTGAACGCCGCTAGCACGCGAACGCACGATAACGAGTACATGGGAAACCCCCTCAACGTTGGGCAGAGATTGCACCGGGAGCCTTACAAAGATATGCGCCTTGGGTGCCGCGCTGTCAAGTACTCGACGGTTTTGAACCGCGGCAGGATGACAGCACGGATAAGAGCGACATCGAGGTGGAACTCGATGCGCGGTCGTGAGAATGACGACTTAGCGGGTCATGCCTTCAACCGGGACCTCGCGCCAGAAACTCGAGATCGCCCATGAGACTTCTGTATGCGTCGTAGAGAGCCAAATGGTGTCGCTGGGCGTGCGTTAGCATCCGATGACCACCATTGGCGATGATTCGACGGGCTGCATCTGCCCGCTCGACGTTGCCCGGACGCGCAAAATATACGGCTAGTGTGCCGGCTACCGACTTGAGGTATTCCACGGTGCCCGCGTGGAAGCCGCTGTCCATTACGCCGATCGTCTCGCCGGAGGTCGGGTCGACACGCCACCAACCTACGCGCTGTAGATCTCCAATCATGACGGCTTTGCGCGGCACTACAACCGTGTAACCCGCCAAGACGTCTTGCGTCACGCGTTCAATTTCATCTTCCGGCCAAGGAAGCGTGCGCGCGGCCGCTTCATCGCCTGCGCCCACCACCATCCCGCGACTACCTTCGGCTGCAAGTCTGCCGAAGATGGACGCGGTGTTCTCAGCCATGCCGAGATCAGCACCAAGTGCCAGCATCTCGGCGACAGTATCAGTCACGCCCTGTCTGACTCGCCCGTGAAATGACTCATGTGCCGAACTGTTTACAACGTCGGTCCGATTCGCGGCGACGTCGAGGAGTTCACGAAACACGTTTGAGCCTGCGTTCGCCAGCACACGTCCGCCCCGGAACTGAAGCACGTTCGGTCTGCAGATCAGAAGCGTGTTCGCAGACGCGCCGAGGCTGGTTCGCCAGAGCGCGTAGTATGGGAGCGTGTCCCAGATCTCGATCCGATCGAGAATGTCAGTTGCCTTGTCACGGACTGCGCTCGGCTCTGTCTCGCGAAGCAGTTCCTTGAGTGCGTCGCTACTGTCCACTAGACCGGACGTGACGATGTCTGCGACGAAATCGGCCGTGAGGGTTGAGGGCTGAATCAGGATTTCGGTCGGAGCCCAAAGTGCCTCGAATCGCTCGAGTCTGCGCAGTTCGGCAGTTCCGTCGAAGCTACCAGAGCTGGCTGCGCGTCGCGCCGGACCCAGCAGGTCGAACACCGGCCGACGAAGCCGCTCGACCGGCCCGCCCGGGACGATTATTTCGTAGTCGATCCATTCGGCGCTGACGACCGGCGTAGACGTATCTGCGCTGAAGCCTCCGAGCGCCATGTCCATTCCGCTTGTGACTCCAGCAGCGCCAAGCCTGCTGAACTCATCGACAGCCTTGGGCAAATCGTCGTGCAGTTTGCCATTCTCGGTGAAGGCGGACTGTGCGAACTCCTGTCGACCGATCTGCAGAACGGGGACCCACATGGTCGCGGCCAGCGCGGCAGTTCGGAAGGACTGAGGATCGATGTCGGGGTCCGGGAGCCTATCGGGCCATGGTATCGGCGCGTGCCGAAGCTTCAACGGCTCCCCCAGCACGTCGGACGGGCGAACGCTCGCCGCAAGTACGGTCAGCTCTTTGGTCGTGCCGCCTTCATAGCGCTCGATGACGACGCGAATTCCCACGGTATGCCATTCGCTCGGATCGATCGGCGGCGCTGTGTCGCCCGCAAGCCAAGGGATTACAGACGACGCGGCAATGTGCGTTTGACCCGGTATCGTGTCGGGTAGTAGTACGTCGAGCGCGACCCATGTGCCATTGTCTTGGTACTCGACCCACCAATGATCTCGAATTGCAGAGAGCGCGATCTCATTGGCGCGCTCCTTGGGAGTCGGCGTTTCCGCGAGCGCCGTGAGGAGCGCTTCGGTCTGCGTGTCTATCAACACTTCTGCGTTGGACGTTGCCTGTTCTGAAAGTGCGATGCGCATATCAATGCTCGCCGCGCTTGTTCCAGACGCGGATTCCGTGAGCGAACGATCACCGACGCCGCGTTGACTGGGTATCTTTTGCACTCTGGGCAGAAGTTCTTGCGCTTTGTCGTGCGCAAATTCGGCGTGTGCAAGGCGAACGGTATGGCCCGCGCGCCTGAGAAGATCCGCCAACAAATAGGCTCGATCGAGGCTGCTTCCAACTCGGTCCAGTAGCACGCCCGTCGGCCCACGCAAGACGCCACGGTACGGAGCCCACCAAGTGTGTTCTCGGACCCAGGCGAAATGCGCCTGCGCATCATTGCCAAGCGTGTCGGCCAATGCCGCTGGATCAAATTCCGCGCGGCGAATGCTGGACGCTGCCGCCGCGAACTGATCGACATGTATTGCGAGATTGCTGGCATCGCGACTAGTCGCGACTTCATCACTGCGAGCTGCGGGCGCTGTTGCGGAATCGACATCGCCCCCATCCGTGCAGGAGCAAAGGGCTGTGCTGATCGCAAAAGCGCCAATACGTAGCCAAATCATGGTCGGCTCCCTAGTCTGTGATTGCTCGACGCCGAATGGCGAACTGGTCACCCTCGACCGCGAGACCCAGGTTCGTTGTTTCGTTCGGCACGATCGTCAACGACTCCTCGAGAACCTGCCCCAAGGCGTCGATGCGAATTCGGTATTCGCCGGGCGCCAGCTCGCGACTCAGCTCGCTCGACTGTCCGGAGACAAGTACATTGCCTCGGTTATCGAGAATGTCGTAGGGCAGGCGGTTGAGCGCCGCGAGTTTGATCGCGCGTGAGAGCTGCTCACCATCCTGCGCGGCGTAGTAGCGGCCGCCAGTGGACGCGGCGAGCGAGCCCAGTTGCGCTTCGACTTCCGCACCCGTGAGCGTGAAGCCGACGATGTTCAGTGTCACGTCCACACCGGAGGCCGCAATCGATTCCGCTGCCCCCTTGGCGTCACCGCCGCAACTCTCTTCACCATCGGTGATCAGGGTCACTGCCCCGCCGCCGACGGCCTTGAGGTCGTCCACGGCCTGCAGTATCGAATGAACCAGCGGCGTCTCGCCGCGTGGTCGCAGCGCCGATGCGGCTTTGCCGATTCGC
>QJWJ01000470.1 GCA_003235365.1 Deltaproteobacteria bacterium | reverse complement strand
TGGCGGGGCACACGAGACTTCCCCACGCCGCCACGAAGCGATGCCGTCCCTGCACCGGACTCTGTCGGCCGTGCACGACGCCTCTGGGCAAGTGCACGAAGCTTCCGGGCAAGTGCACGAAGCTTCGTCGAAGCCCTGAGAATGCTTGGTGTTCGGTGAGATTCGGCCGCTCGGGCTCCGGGCCGGCACTTTCGTAGCAACTCGCAGCCGAGGCGGTCCGAGTTCGGGGACATCGACGGGCAATTGGGCCCGGCGATGCGACTGGAGTCCTCGAATGAATCGAGCGAGCTGATCGGCCCACGCCTCGCGATGCAGGGAGGCGCCGGACCGCGCCAGACCGCGCTCGACCCCACAATCCCAACACGTCGTGGAGCTCTCGTTCGGCGCTCACTGCGCCAGCAACCATGAACGACCTGCCCTGCCCCCAAGCGGCAATGACCTTCGACCACCCGCCGTTGGCGAGCAGTTCACTTCAAACCGGCACGACCGAAGCCCGCGAAGAACAGCAGAGGTGAACATGACCACGCACATCACGGAGAAGCACCGCGGCCACGCCGCACACTTTTTGCGGCGGATCGATCGTCTCAATCATCAACACGCGGAGATGGCGTTGGGGCTGTACCGCGATGATGGGTTGGTGCGATACTTGCTGTCACGAGCGCACCTGCCAGAGGGAGCGGACCGCGTAGCCCTCTCCCTCGACGACAATACCAAGGGACCATTTCTCGTCGTGACCCGCGACGGCAAGTTCGTCACGTGCCTGGGCCGGGGCATGAGGATCCCCGCATCCCAACCGGTCGTGACGCGTCGAACGCTCGACCACCTCAGTGAGGAGGTGAACGATCTGCGCCGTATCATGCACGACGCAGAAACCGGCCGAAGCAGGAACGTTCGCGAGTTGTTCCAACGGGTCATCCGCGCAGATTCTTGTCACGCCCCTCCGAGCGCTACTGGTTGAGCTCGGTGAACGCCGCCGCCACGTTGACGGATCTCGTACCCCGTCTGCTCGACGACCCACGCCTCGAACCGGCGAAGCCGGTCCGCCACCCAAGCGAGACATTCCCGCGAGACTCCGTCGAGCGCTCGAGTTTGGCGCACCCGCACCGCTGCTCGGGCTCGACGGCGAGGTTCGGTCCACGCTGACCTGGCTGCCCCATGTCGCGCGAAGCGAAGCGCGAAACTTTTTTCTGCCGCGGCGGTACCAGCGAAACGACGGAGGATTTCGTCGCGACGAAGCGCTGAAGCTGCTGGAGATCCGACGGACCCTGAACACGCATGGCGTCGAGCTGCTTTCTCAGACCTCGTCGACCCCGAGTCGCAACGAGCCGTGCCGATGCGGCAGTGGAAGTGAGTACAAACGCTGCTGCGGCTTGAATTGAGTTGGCTCAATCCTTGGCGGCAACCTCCAACAGCTGTTCAGGAGCGTCGCTCTTCTGTTCGGGTTGGTAATAGAGCGACACCGCCGCACCGCCATCGGAAGCCTTGACCGGCATGGTGGCGCGCAAGCGATATTCGTAGGTTTGCTTGCTGTCGGGCGCAAGCTCGGAGACGTAGAGGATCACCTGCTTGCCCGTCACCTCGGCGCGGCTGAGCGAACCGGCCTCGATGTACTTTTCGAAGTCGTCGCGTTCTACCTCGAAGCCCGGTGGCAGCCCCAGGGTCACCAGCGCCATGTTCTGAGTCTGCGCGGTGTTGTTGGTCACCGAGACGCTCGCCGTGATGGTTTCGTCCACGACGAGCTGGGTGCGGTCATAGGCGACGGCCACCGACAGCGGGCCTTCGGTTTGCTCGGGCGCGTCGTCCCACGGCACGTTGTAGCTGCTGACCAGATTGTAACTGACCTTGCCTTCACCGGTGAACGTCAGATCCACGACGTGCTCACCGGTAGTCGCAAAGGACTTCAGATCGATGGTCGTCATCACGTCGGACTGGTCTTCGGTGAGTTCGAGCGTTTGAACGGGTTCGCCATCCACCTCGACGACGAAGGTTCCGACAGCAGCCTCCGTGCCCTTGGTCGCCGCCAACAGCAGCGTTTTTAGCGTCCAAACCGTGGCCTGGGTCGAGCCGAAGTTGCCCAAGCTGTCCTTGCTGGCAGCGAGCTTGTTGAGCCCCTTGCTCACCAGGTCTGGAAAGCCGCCCGCTTGCAACATAGCGTGCACGACCAGGGCCGTCGTCGTCACGACGGCGTCGTCGCCGTAGCCGTAGAAGTTGGTTTGCGTCCCGCTCGTGTCCCAGCTGACCAGGGTGTCGTCATCGGTGTCCACGACAGCCATCTCAGCGAGGTCGTCGAGCAATTGGCCAGCCAACGGATCACTGGGGTAGATGGCGACCACAGCGTTGGCGACGAGCGCCAGCGTGTAGGCATCGACGTCTTCTTGGTTCAGTCGCTGTTTGATGAACTCCAGCGCAAGCTCCGTCTCGGGTCCCTCGTAGCTGGCGCTACCAATTGCCATCAAGGTGAATGCCGTGTTGCGCAGCGCGCTAGTGTGGAAACTGAAGAACTCGCTCTGATCTCCCTCCCACGACCCGTCCGGCTGCTGCTCACCGAGCAGGTATTCGAGCGTCCGCCCGAGCATGGCTTCGTCCACCTCGTGCACCTTGGCCATGTCGTGGAACTCCATCAGTCCGAAGGCCGTCACGGACAGAAATGGCGCGGGATCATCGGTACCAAACCAAGAGAAGCCACCGCCGGGATGTTCGAAGGTGAGCAGCCGCTGGTAGCCCGCAGACATCAACGACTCGGCCTTGAGCAACACCTCCGGTGTAATCTGATCGGTCTGCTTCATGTAGTCCGTGACCAACACGTTGGGCCAGGCGTTCGACGTCGTTTGCTCGAAGCAACCGCTCGGCACTTGAAGCATGCTGTCGAGCCCTTGCACGGCCTGCGACAGGAACGTCGGGAAGACGTTGACGCTCAGCTGTTCCGAGCCTTCGACGGCGCTGGCGTCGAACGTGACCCGTTGCTCGGCAGTACCACTGAGAGAGCCCGATTGGGCGAGCGCGACCTGCTTGCCGTCCGGCACGACGCGCACGGTTCGTGCGACCGCGTCGGATTTCGAGCTACCCAGACCTCGCACGGTGAGCGTACCGAGTCCAACTCGGTCGACGCGCACTGGAAAGTTCACGCCCTTGACTTCTCCAGCCTCCAGCTCGACGCTCAACGTCGTTTCGCCCAACGCCGTATACCAATCGGCGGCTTCGAGTTCGAGAGTGACCGTTTGCGGGTCATCCAGGTAGTTGTAGACCGCAATCGGAAAATCGACTTCATCGCCGCGGGTGAGCGTCGCCGGGAAATCGACGTCCACGAAGAAGTCTTGGAAGACCGTCATTGCTCCCGTCGCGCTGCCGAGCTTCCCCGACATGCTGTTACCGAGCGACGAGATCCGCCACTGAGTGATGCTGTCGGCCAAGTCGAGCTCGATCGTCGCCTTGCCCGAGCCGTCGGTGATCACGGCCGGGTTGAAGTACAGCGTCTCGGGGAACTCACGCCGCACACGCGGCCCGTCGGACGACTCCCCCTCACCCGAGGGCCCTTCGTCCGGCGAAGCCTGTGGTTCGGCGAGGTCATCCGTTGCGCCCTCGCCGTCCTCCAGGACCCCACCACCGAGGGCGGGAGGCGCCCCCACCGCAACCGCGCCCGCGTCCGCGACCCCGCTGCCACCGAGCGCGAGTTTCGTGCCGCTCCAGTCGAGGTCGTCCCAACTCAATTCGATGCTCTGGTCGTCATCGGTGTCGGCCTTCTCGTCGGGCCCTGTCGTCGAGAGCACCAGTGCGGCGTAGTACGATGAGTCCAGGGCGTAAGCATTGCCCCAGAAATCGAAGGCCTTCGTGCGCGACCGCAGTTCGCCCGAAACGACCGAACCGAGTTCGTCACTGCGCGCGTCGCACCAGTAGTCGTCGAGGGAACACCCTTGCTCCTCCACCGCATCGAGCACTTCGGGCAACACCTTGCTCAGATTCTTAGCGAGACGCGCCTTTTCCTTGTCGTAGTACGGAGCCAAGAGCTTGTTGCTCTCACGCACCACCCCGGGCCAGCTGCGCGTGCTGACCCCGGTCAGGTTCTGTGAGCCCAGCGCCGCAAACTGAGCCTCAGCCTTCTTCTGCGCGGCGACCTGAGCCTCAGGTTTGCTCGGGCGGTCGAAAATCACCGATTGAAGCGACCCCGGCGGCGCATGCAGCTCGTAAGAAGGCTGCGCGAAGTCATCCTCCAGCTCGAAATACGTTTGCAGCAGACCGGGGCGCGCGTCGATCAGCGAGAACACTGCTTCGTCGACGATTTGAACGCCCAGCGCCGCTGCGGTGGGATCGCCGTTCTCGTCTTTCACGCTGAACGTGAGCTTGGCAGGAGCGCCGGGGGCGTAGATCTCCTGGTCCGTCTCGACGTCGATATCCAGCCCGCTGGCGTTACGAACGAACACCGTGCGGCCCGCTCGCACCAGATTGCCGTCGTCTTGCACGACGTAGGCTTCGATGCGATTGCTGCCGAGTAGCGTCTCGTCGAGGGCCACGCTGAAGCTCGCCGTGCCCTCGTCAGGCTCGAGGGTTCGCAAGTCCACCGCTTGGCCGTCGTTGAGCCAATCGACGAAGATGCTTCCCTGCTGATCACTGGTGAAGACCTCGACGGCGACCTCGTCACCGACGTCGTACACGCTCTTGTCGGTACGCACCAAGACGTGATCCGCTCCGTCTTGTGCCTCGAAGTCGAAGCTCACATCGGATACCTCGACGTCATCCGCGACGACGTCGACCAAGACCGTTTGCTCACCGTCGCCGGGGGTGTACTTGGCCGCAGCAAAACCGAACGCATCCGTCGTGAGCTCGACCGCATCGCCGCCATCGGGGCGCAGGGTGACTTCGGCATCGGCAACGGGAGCACCCAACGGGTCGGTCACGAACAGATTGAGCCGGTTCTCGATGCCGGGAACCAACGACGTACTTTCGGGTACGAGACTGACACTCAACGGGCTTTGCGCGACACGCACCAAGGAATCGACGCTCACCTGCTGCCCGGCATTGTCGGTAACGGTCACCGTCAAATCGATGAGCGCCAGCCCCTGCTCCAGAGGCAGCCCGACGAGTGTGGTCGGGCTTTCGACGGAGAACTCGAACGTCCCGTCCGAACCGGTTTGCCCCATGACCTTCTGGTACACGTTGCGGCCGACGTCGAGAGTCGCCGCTTCGATCGCGACGTTCGCACCCTGCACGGCCTTGCCGAAGAAGTAGCGCGCGTCCACCACGCCGCTGATCAAGTCCCCGGGAGAGTACCATCCCTTGTCGGTGCGTGTCTCGAGCTTGAACTTCGGCAACGCGTATTGCCCGACCTCGACGGTCTTCTCCGACGTCGTCTCCCCGACGAGCGCGCGCAGCTTGTAGGTGCCCTCGTTGACGACATTGCCGATCTTGAACGGTACAGACGCGATGCCGTACTCGTCGGTCTTCAGCGAACGCTTGAACACCTTGTTGCCCTTGCCATCCTCGACTTCGAACGTGGCTTCGGCTTTCGCGACTGGGGCGTTACCGCCTCGATCCAACGCCAGCGCCCGAAGCTGAATCGTCTGACCCGGCTTGTAGAGGGGCTTGTCCGAAGTGAGCAGCAGTTTGCTGCCATTGGCTTGCACGGCGATGGTCTCTTCGACCAGCGCGGGAGCAGCCGTCCCCGGGAGCTTGGCAGAAACGCGAGCCGCCCCAGCCGTTTGCAGCTCGACTTGCACCACAGCCGCCCCCGATTCGTCGGTCGTGGCGCGGAGCGTTTCTGGCTCCTGATCGTCGCGTTCGATTTGCAGCTCGACATCACGATCGGGCTGAGGTTCGAGAGTCAACGGATGGCGCGCCACGATGCGGTAGGCGACCTGCTTGCCTTCGGTCACGCGCGCGGGCCCTTCGAGCTTCACTTCATACGGCTCGACGTAATAGAGCAAGCTCTCGAGCAGCAACAGCTCCGGTGAATCCGCGGTCCGCTCGAGTTTCAAGTTCCACTCGACCAACGCAGCCTGCGAAGCCAAATCCTCGGGAAGCTGCAGTTTGGCTTTGGCCGAGCTCAGATCGTCGGCGCCCGAGAAGCGCGCCGAGCTGAACGTCTCTTTGCCGTCGACGCTCACGATGGACGCGGTGAAGTCCTTGGCAGAGCCCGGTAGGCCGTCGACCTGGACGGTGATCTGCCCATCCGATGGCTTCACGTCGACGCGGACGTCGGGGTCCTTGTTGTCCCCGACTCCGACGACCGCAGGCTCGTTCGGCGGGTTGTCGGCGCGGGAAGTCCCGCCATCGCTACAGCTCGACAAGTGAACCAACAGCCCGAGCAACAGCGGCGAGAATCTACTGCTTGCAAAGACGCGAAAATTTCTCGATTGCATGACGACGACTCCGAGGACGATGCGAATGCGATGCGTCCACCTGGACGCCATCACACGCTTGCAACAAGCTATGCACGAGCCGGGCCAGCGCACAGCGGAGCCCAGTTCCCATCGGGGAGGTCCGATGCCCGGCCATGCCGATCACCCCTGGCGCAACACGGCACACCCTACGAACGGGAGCCCTCGCCCCACACGCGCGCCCCGACGCGTACCCGACGACGCAAGTCTTTCGCCGACCTCGCCGGCTTCTCCCCAGTTACCGACGGGCGCAGCCGTGACGGATTGCTCGAGCAGCGCGGGCGGTCGTAAACCCATCGACTCCCCTCGGCGCCGAGACTCTCTCGCCGGCTGCGCCCCGTCACCGCCGCTTCTCGAATCGACCTGCGGTCCACTCGAGGCACCTGATCCAGCCGAGACGACCGCCTCCGTCGCCCAACGAGTCACCGCCGAAGGGTTCCGGTCTCGTGGCGGAAGTCGTTCCGCATGCTGGACCGCGGATCCACCCGGCTGGCCACAGTTGCACCAGCGTCGAAGCTCCACGCAGGCGCCGTCACTTCATCGTCGCGGTCGGGCCTTTTCTGACCGGCTGCGTTCAGTTTGCCCTTGGCAGTGGCCGGCGCCGACCTTAGCAAAGCGACTCGCCTCGGCGGGGCGCACCGAACCTCCTCGCCTTGCAGCTGACACCCCACCAATTGGCCTCCGATGCATCCCGCCCAATCCGACTCCACACTGCGGCGCCTGCTCAGTCTGGCGTGGCCCGTCGTTGTCGCACGCGCGACCCAATCGGTGATCGGCCTGGCCGATGCCCTGATGGTGGCTCCGTTGGGCGAAGCAGCGCTGGCCGCGGTGACCACGGGTTCGATGAATGCCTTCTGCATTCTCCTTTTCCCGATGGGCACGGTGTTCATCGTCCAAAGCTTCGCGGCGCAGCTGAGGGGCAAGGGTGATTGGCTTGCTGCAAGACGGTACGCTTGGTACGGCCTATCCCTCGCGGCGGTGGCGACGACCGTCAGCGTGTTGTTAATCCCCGTCGTACCACTTGGGATCTCCGCTTTCGGGTTCGCCCCGGCGGTGGAGGGCGCAATGTCGACGTACTTGGCAATTCGCTTGCTGTCACTCGGGCCAGCAGTTGCTACGGAGGCGCTCGCCAACTGGTACGGTGGTTTGGGAAACACGCGCATGGCCATGCTCTGCGGACTGTGCGCCATGTTCGCCAACGTCGCGCTGAACTACCTACTGATCGAGCCGCGCTTCGGATTGCCGGGGTTCGGCATCACTGGAGCGGCGTGGGCAAGCGTGGTCGCTTCTGCGGTGGGGCTGCTCCCGGCACTGTACGCCTTCTTGCGCGGTCTCGGGTACGAGCGAGCTCGGGAGTCGGTGAAGCTTCGGCTAGACGAACTGCTGCGAATGCTGCGGTTTGGTGTTCCAAACGGCGTGAACTGGTTTCTCGAGTTCGGTGCGTTCGTCCTGTTCATCAATTTGATCGTGGGCTACCTGGGCACGACGGCGCTCGCGGCATTCAACGTCGTGATGCAAATCAACTCCGTTTCGTTCATGCCCGCTTTCGGGATTGCCTCAGCGGGAGCCATTCTCGTGGGTGAGGCGATCGGAGCATCCGATCGAGATCAGGTACCAAAGCTCGTGAGCTTGACAGCAAAGGTTACCGCAACTTGGATGGTTAGCGTCAGCCTCGCCTACCTGACGTTTCCCGAATTGCTGCTGTCGTTCTTCTCGACCGACGAATCCCAAGCGGCGCGGTTCCTCGAGATCGGCAAGCAGATGCTGCTGTTCGCGTGCCTTTGGCAACTGTTCGACGCGCTGATCATGGCGTTCTCCGAAGCGTTGCGGGCTGCCGGGGATACGACCTGGCCGATGTGGGTACGGATCGGAATGGCGTGGGGACTGTTCACGCCAGGTGCGTTCGTTGCCGTTCGCCTGCTCGATGGTGGAGTGCCTGCCGTGATGGGCGCAATCATTGCCTATGTCGTATTGCTATCATCGATTCTGGTGCTCCGCTTCGCGTCGGGACGGTGGCGCAGTATCGAGCTGGTCGAAGTCGAAGGCTCGGCCCTGCCCGAGCCGACGCCGAGTGCGCACTGAGAAGGGCGGAACAAAAAGCGACAAGCCCAATACTCATTTCTTGTGGCTCGAAGTCGCTTCGTTAATCCGCACGACAGCGTCGTCAAACGCGAACTGGGCGGAAGCCGGCTCGTTCACACGACAGAGCAAGTTATCACGAAGACCATCGCTAAATCGACCTGCAGCCCTTTGACGCTCGTCGAGGCGCCCCATACGCTCCGGCCGTTGTCGACACTGAACTCAGTGCCACAACTCGCTCGGCAAGCGCTCTCGGGGTGGCGGCACGAGCAACCTACATCCACGACAAGGGGCAACAAGACAATGAAGAAGACGACAACCATCAGCACGCTGTGTGCATTGGCTTTCGCTACCGCCTGTGGAGGAGCCGAGTCTTGGGACGACGAAGCGCTCGCCCATGCCGACTACGACGACTCGATCGGGGCCCAGCAGGAATCGGACGCTCCCACGCTGGCTCGCAGTGGCGATGAAGCCGATACGGTCGACGCGCACATCGAGACGTTGCACGAGTTCGAGGTCGAGGGGACGAAGTACGCGTTTCTAGCCAACGCAGACGACGTATTGTTGCACGTGAGCGCAGCAAAGTCGGCGCCACGCATCAGTGTCACGACGACGACCGGCGAACGACCTACGTTCCTGGAGATCTTCAACGCCTTGCAACCCGATGACGAACCTCACCCGACACTCATCGCATCGCACCCCACGGCTGCCCTGCAGCAGGGGCGGTCCGATACGTCCGTGTTGCCGTCACACACTTCGCGGGTCGTCGAGAAGAACGCGCAAGACCTCGACGACTGTCGTGTGTACTTTCTCGGAGTTTGGGGAGGGGCATTCGGCGGCACGACACCGATCGTCAATACTGCGGAGCCGACCACTGCAGGAAGCACGCTCACTGCCTCCACCGCGGCCGTATCAGGCAAGTTCATGGCGGCAGGCGCGTGTAACTTCGCCGCGTCCGTACCGCGCATGGTCGCGTTCGACAAGTTGGTCCGAGTCGGGTGGAGCTGGTACTGGGTTACCCAGAAGACGACGGACATCACCGTCAACAACGTCGACTACATCATTCACCAGGGCACGACGAGCGGGAGCACGAACCTTCGCGTGCGGATGATTGAAGCGGCCAACAACGGCATGCAACTCGTGACGGCTCGCAAGCAGTAGTTCCGCCGAAGCCATGGAGCGGGGGGCGCGGGGTCACCCCCCCGCCGGCATCGGAGCCGACATCATTCGGTATTCTTGACGCGGTTGCTTTGGGGCGGGCCGTTACCCATCAGAGTCAGCTGCGAGGACGACACGACCAGCTTGTCGACTCGCAAGCCATCCTCCCTGGCATAGATGCTGATTGTGTGGACTCCATCGACGTCCACCGTCAAGACCTGCTCGGTCCACCTCCACACACCGCGAGTCACGCCGAAGGTCAACTCTGTCGGGTTCACTGCACGGTCGACAGCAACGAAGCACGAGTCCGATGAGCGACCAGTCATCCCCGGATCGGCGCGAACGTAGATGAAGTAACTTCCCGCGCTCGGGAATTGAACCAAGTAGTCGACGTACGGCGCGGTGGTCTCCACGTTCGTCGTCCAGTGGTCGCCATCTTCGGGACCGATCTCGACGCAGCGAGACTGGGAGATCCCCTCCACGTCGACCGCTTCCCAGGCGTCGCTTGCGGTCTGTGATGATCGGGAGTGAAAGTTCTCCGCTTCGATCGACACCATTCCATCCTCCATGACGTACGCCGTTTCGAAGCATTCTGCAGAATTGTCGGTCAGCGATTGCTGAGGCGCGACACACTCGGAGCATCGCCTGTCCTGAGACTCGGACGGCGCCATCTCTTCGTACCACCACGGTGCGAAGCACGTCGTCCACGGTCGACAGCCTGGCAGGTTGGGTTCTGAGGAGAACGTGCCCCAGGGACAGCTCTCGCACTCCCGATCGGACGAGGCGGTTCCAGAGGTCTCGACGAACTGTCCAGCTTCGCATTGAAGCCACGGAATGCACTTGTCAGCGTTGGGTCGATCGCTGTAGCTGGTCGCCTCACATGTCCCGCAGCTGCGGTCGATTCTCGAAGAGCCCTCGTCCACGACGTACTGCCCTGCGACGCATTCGGTCTTCGTGATGCACGGGGTAGCCGGATCGGCATCGTCGTCCCAAGTGCCATCGGTGCAAGACACGTCGGGAGCGTTCGCGCCTGCGCAGTAGCTCCCACTCGAGCACGGCACGCATTGCTCGGATGGGCCCGAATCCCGCTCGACATCTGGTCCGATCACCGTCCCCGCGCCACATTCTCCCATTCCCGTGCAGGCACCGGCATTGAATGTCGTGCTGGTCTTGCCTTCCGCACAAGGCAGGCACTCACGGTCTTCCGTATTGGATCCCGTCACGGAAACGTACTGCCCTGGTTTGCAGTCTTGCCACTTTTGACACGCGGATGCGTTGGCGTTCACTGAAAACGAACCTGGCGTACACGGCGCACACACGACGTCGCGCGACGCGCTTCCGTCGAGCGCCACGAACGCTCCCGCCGGACATTCACGGTGCGCGATACAAGCGCTCGACCCCGGTTCTGGACTGAACGACCCGTCGGGGCAAGGCCGGCACCTCACGACCGAGTCGGAAGTGAACTCGGCAAACGTGCCTTCGGGACAGTCGGACGCGTCGCCCACGATACCGTCGTCCCCCCCACCCCCATCTCGGTTCGCCGCCTGGAAAGCATCTGTGTCGGGGGGAGTGACGTCTGCCGTCATCCCGGAAGATTTCCCTTGGGTTTCGTCGGTACGCTGACCCAAGCCAGCACTGAGGTCGAGCTCAGTCGAGCACGCCGAAATGATCACGCCGAGCAACAGTAAGTTGTAGGTTTTGTTGCCAGTCGGGACTTCGAATGATGCGGACTGCATGATGCCGTTCCCCAAGACGATTGGATTGCTCTCGACCGTCGTGACCTTGCACTTGAAGTGCAATGATGTGCTGACCCATCTACTCCCCGATGTCGTTGGCACACGCCGTACACGAGCTACGGCAATTCCATATTCCGCGAATTCAAGACGGATGGCAAGACTTGCATTTCCTGTCGAGCCCCTTCCAGTTCTCCTGCAGCGCTCCCCAATCGCAGCTACGTCTTCGGCTTGCACCGAAAACTCACCACCACTACAGGCGTTTCGATGCGGTGCTTCCATTCGCTTGACCGAAAGGCACGCAGTTCGCTGTTGTTCGTGGTTCGGTTGTCGCCGTACCAACCCCATCTCCACCTCGAGGGTCGAACACCGCGAGATCCAAACGTTTCGCGACCCAATCGCCGCCCCTCGACGCGTCGCATACGACACTGAAACACGCGTGCAGATACTCGGCGAAACCCCACCTCCGAAACGACCGTTCGACACTGAATATCAGGAAACACAATCGGTTTTCCGCTGCGAGGACGGACGTGCAAGAGAGAATGGACCGCTGGCGTCGACATCGGGTCGAGCGTACCGATGTGCGCCATCGCCGCGGGGAGGGGGGCAATGGAGACCCTGTTTACCGGTCACGGAAAATGCCAAGCGAGGCGCAAGCGTCACAGCATGGTGCCCCGGCCGACGCCGCCCTACACCAAACAGCAGAAGCCTCGGACCCGGTCAGCTCCCCTGCTGGGGTTCAGTGGTTTCGGCGACTCGGGAGAACCCGGTAACGGAAAGCACCGCGTTCTCTACGTCCATGCCGTGATCGGGGTTGAGCGCGAAGACCGTCACCTCGTATCCGTTCTTGCCGATCGACTTGACTTCGGGCTGGCGCACGACACTCGCCCAGTGTGAGCACATCGCCGCTTCGAGCACCGCAGCACGCGCATCGCTGACACTGGCCGAAGCAGGCGTCTGCAGGCGGAAGACGTGAGGTGCGATGCCTTCGACGGCCGGTGTTCGAACGATCGTCGAACGCGCCAACACCGCGTACGGCAGCAGAGCCTCGTCGCCGAGGTTCGTCTCCAACGTGATTGTCCGCAGCCCCATTTCCACCACGCTGCCTTCCAGGCCGTTGACTGCGATCCGGTCACCGACGGAACAAACGCGACCCGATTTGATGAGGACGCCAGCAACGACGTCACGAATCGCGGGCCACCCCGCGGCGAGCGAAGCGGTCGCTATTCCCAACGTCGCTACGACGGAAATCGGTCCCGAATTCTGCAGCGCAATCCGCGCCGCGAAAAGCACGTAGGGTAGAACGAGCAGAGCTCCGAACACCGGCAGACCGCGCTCGAAGAACTGACGCCGTTCGCGACGCATCGGCAACAACGCCACGAGCCGCGACAGCCCGACGACCATCGCAATCAGCACCATGCCCCCCAGAACGAGAATGCCGACGAGCACCTCGAAACTGAACCCCGCGCCGGAGAGCAAGTGCTCGGCAGCAAGCGCCTCGTTGGCTGATTCGAATCGCGTCATCACGACAGCAGCCCTCGCTGCTTCAGTACTTCCATCAGCAGGTGATGGACGAAACGATTGATCTCGTAGACACGAGCGCGTGGCTCGACAATCAACCCGACCCGAGTCAGCGAAGCCACGAGTTGCAGCGTGGCACGGCGCGGCCCGGGGACGAGACGCAACAGCCGTTGCTCCGACAGTTGCTTGTGAAGGGCCAGTTGAACCAGCACACTGGTCTGCGCAAGCGGCAGTTCCCCGAAACTCGCGACGGAAACGTTCACCGGCCGGCGAATGTCGATGGTCTCCTTACCAGCATCGGTGATGTGACTGATCCACGCTTGCAGGGCCGGACCGACCAAGCCACGGCTGTAGTGGAAGTGGGCGGCAAACAATCGAGCTACCGCCCATTGCGAAAGCTCCTCCTGTCGCGTTTCTCCGAGCAAGTAGCTGACGCCTGTCGATTCGTGGCGCAGACTGATGATCTGTTTCAGGGTCTCGGCGGACACCATCGAACACTCGATGACCGACAAGGCGCGGTCGTCGATCGGCCGCAGGCGGCGAATGAATCGATACGCCGGGCGGCTCATGCACAGAACGAACAAACACCGGTCACTGAATCGATCGATCAGGTCGAGAACGACGTCGACGACGCCGAAGCCCCCCGGCGAACGTTCCCACCACAGTTCGAAGTCGTCCAAGATGACCACCGCGCCCTGTTCGAGGGAGCGGATGAGCTCGACCGGGGTGCCGGGTTTGCCCATGGAGTCGGAGAGCGCTCGCTCGAATGCTCGAACTTCTTTGGTGCCGCCAGCAACCGGGTGGACACGTACGACCGTGCTGCGTTCGAGATACCGCGACGTGACGTGCTGCCAAAGCGCACTCTTGCCAGAACCTCGGTCGCCCTCGATCACCAGGCAACCAGCGACCCCACGCTTGAAGTTGTCGATGGCTTTCTTGGCGAGTTCCACCTCGTGGTCACGGTGAACCCAGAAGTTCTCGTTCAGCGTGGCGTTGCCGAGAAACAGCTGACGGTAGTAGTAGGGAAGCTTGTCGAGCGCGTCGGGGTTGGGCGTGTGAGCAGCGGTATCGGCAATGACCCGCTCGACGACGTGTCGATGTGAAGCGGCCCCCTGCCGCAACCGCTTGGCGAGCAGCAGGCCGGCACTCAGACGGTACAACCCCATGACCGACGCGCGACGAGCCGCTGCCACCACCCGGTGCAGCGCTCCGCGCGCGCCGGTGACAGCGCGCCTCCCTCGTTCGCGTCGAAGATTGACGTCCAGCTTGTCGGAGGATCCGGCCAACTCGTACACGCCCGTCTTGAGCAACACCGCGTCCAGCCTCTCGTCGAGGATCGCCAACACTTCGTCGACGGCGGTCGTCAACTTGGCGCGCTCCGCGTCGAGTCGCTCGATACCGTTCTCCACAGCTGGCAACATGTGCTGAGCGAACTCCTCAGAGCCTTTGTGATCTTCAGACTCGTACTCAGTGACGTGAAAATCCAACAAGCGAGCAACGTCATGCCCCACCGCAGACGCTCGCTGTTCGACCTGCGGCAGCCGCTGCAACCGTTCCGTGAGGATGCCGAGCAGTTCCGATTCGACCGCAAACTGAACCAGGGTTCTCACGGGAAGGTCGACGCGCTCGACTTCCGTGACTCGACTGCCGCGCTCTTCCAGCCGTTCGATCGACTCGTTGTCGAGCGTGCTTACCGACTCGGGCAGTTCGAAGACCGCGTGTTCCGTTTCTCGCACTAGTCGTTCGACGATTGGGCTGGGGTCGAAGTCCGGCTTGTGCTCGAACCCCATCGCGCGAGCGAGGTCGGGGGTGGCCTTGCCCGTTTCGAGCTCAGCCTCGAAGGCTCGGAGCGCCTTCAACAGGGCGTCGATGTCACGCATGACTCCGGACCGGAACGCCGTACCGAGTTCCTCTCGTTCACGACTGACGATGGCCGTAATCCGATGGTGCACGGCCGACAACTCGAGTCCCAGCAAGGCCCGGTCGACCAGAGCTTTTTGATTGTCGTGCCATGGCCCGGCCATGTCGACGAGCTCGGCCTCGAGCGCACGACGGTCTTTGTCACGAATCCGAAAGCGCTTGCGGTCACGACGGATGTCCAGGCGTTGCATGTGACTCGCGTACTCTTGGAGCACACCGCGCGTCTGCTCGACCAAACGCCTGCGACTACGCTCCGCTCGCTTCTTCTCGTCGGCAATCAGCTCGTCGAAGTACTCCAGCGTGCGAACCCGATGAGCCTCGATCATCTCCCCGACGTCTTGCCCTTCGTCGACTCCTCTGAGCAGGCTCAGTACCAAGTCTGGTTCGTTCATCCGCTTGCCGATGTGCACAGCAAGCTGATGGCAGTCAGAGGTAACTCGCTGCACAGCGTCGACCAGCACACGCCGCAGGAGCGCATCGGCAGCGAAGCTCTCGAGTACCCCCGTCGGTACCGGGTAGCTGGGCCGAGAACGCTTCAGCGCTGCCACGATTCGTCGTCGCCGCTTGAAGCGGCGCAGCGGGATTGGGTCGTCAACGGAGGCCTTGAAGCGTTCGGGCTGCTCGTGAATCCAAATCAACTGATCGGGTTCGCGCGGCCAGAGCTGCTCGTCGGTGACGAAGGCTTCCACCCTTCCTTCGAGCGCATCGCGCTGGCCGGGAAGCTCGCGCTCCAGGAAGTTGCTCAGCAACTTGTGCACTTCTTGCAGAAAGTTGTTGTGCACGCGGTTGATCAACTTGCGTTGCCGACGGGGGTTCTCTCCCGCCAAGCGTTCGCGCAGCGCGTTTGCACGCCGTTCCGTTGCAGCCCGTAGCGCGCGCAGCAGCTCTACCTGAGGGGCATACAGCCTCGCGATGGCATGCTCGTGAAGCGCCAGCACACTGGTTTCGTAGCGCTCCGCCAAGTCTCTGACTCGCGCCTGAACCTGCGCGTTGTCACCGGCGGCAAGATCGGTCGAGATGGGTTGCGTCTGCTGAGGTGCAGCGGGCACGAGCGAATGCGACACTTTGCGCGCAACAGTCAGCACGTCTTCGAAACCCGAACTGCCGCGCATCAGCAACACTGCACCGAATTCGTCGAGAACGTCCTCGAACTGCCCGATCGACCGGGCCTGGTGTTCAGCGCTCCCGTCGAGACCGACGACGGTCAGCGCCGCGTCACTCGATTGGCGCTGTGCCCACTCGGCGATCGGCAACGGCTGCCGCCCATTGTTGACGACCACGATCTCGGCGCTGACCCGCGCTTCCTTGATCACCCGTCGAGCTCTGGACCGCAGAATGTCGTTGGTCGCGCCATCGTCGGACACGAACAGAAAGCGGATCTTCGCATCTCGAAAGGCACTCGCCGTGGTGATGAAGCGAATGAGCGCCAGTGAGAAACTGAGGTTACCCGCGCCGTCCTTCCACCACACGTCGACTCGTGCCGCTTTGGGCTCGTCGCTCTGAGCCGGACAGAAAACGAGCTGGTTGTAGTCGAGCTCGGTCAACACGTCCACGACGCGACTGAGCCGTTCGGGATGGCCGCGATACTCCCGCCAGTCGAGTAGGACCGTATTCGGCTGGAGCCCGGCGAAGCCGTGGTAGCGGCAGGCATCCTCGATGGCTTTGAACGTGTCTTCGGCGGGCAGGTCGCGACGGAACACCCCGACGACCTTCGCCGCAGGGCGGCGCTCTGCCGTAGGTTCGTTCACTGGTCGAAACCCGGGCGGGCGCAGGCAGAAGTCGGTGAGCAGGCCGTTGCCCCCCACCAACGATTCACCAAACGCCACTAGCGCCGAACTGCCCTCGCGAGAGGAGCGAAACGCCAGAACGTTGGGCCGCCAATTGCGAGCCTGATGCCGTTCTTGGCTGAGGCGATACAAGCCAGAGCGAACCAGCGACGCCCAGAACCCGGCCCACGCATCGCCCGAATCCAATCGAAGCTGCTTGCGTTTGAGCCAAGCATAGAGCCCAGCCATCAACAGCATCGCACCGGCCATGGCACCGATGTCGAGCTGGATCATGACGACGAAACAGGTCACCGCCCCGAGCACGCTCACGGTCTTGGGGATCTTGAAGTCGGGCCTGAAATCCGGGCTCGCCCAGCTCTCGAGTGCACAGCTGACGTTGAGCACCGCATACGTGGTCAGGAACACCATCGACACGATGGCAGCGATCACGTCCAGCTCGGCGATCAGGATCCCCGACCAGCCGATGAGAAATGCAAGCAGCAACGCATTGCGAGGCTCGTTCGTCTTGCCGTAACCCTTGGCGAACCACGTAGGCGTGACGCGGTCGGAGCTGAGTGCCTGCAAGATGCGCGGCGCGCCGAGAATACTCCCGAGCGCGGACGACAGGGTCGCGCCCCATATCCCCCCGACGACCAGCCAGTCCACACCAGCGATGTCGACGAGCACCGACTTGTTGTTGATGAGTTGCTCGCGAGGGACGTAGGTCGCGACGTAGACGGACAGGCCGACGTACACGACCAAGCCCGTCGCGATCGCTGCCATCGTGCCGCGAGGGATCGACTGCTTCGCGTTGCGCAAGTCCCCCGACATGTTCACCCCGGCCGTAAACCCAGTGACAGCAGGAAAGAAGATGCCAAACAGCTCTCCAACGGTGGGCGCCCCTTCCGCCACCGCCATCACTGGCTCTTCGAGCCTGGCACTCGGCCCGAACAGGACCGAACCGAGGCTCAGCGCGATGAGCGCGAAAATGACGTACTGCGCTTTGATGGCGAACGCCGTGCTGATCAACGTGACCACCGTCAGCAACACCAAGGTGGCACTGCCGGCCATGCGGATGTTGTCGACCGATGCTTCGACGTTGAAGTATGACAGCACGCTTTCGCAGAAACCGATGACGTACAGGCTGATGCTGAACGAGAGCCCGACGAACAACGCGAGCCCCAACGTCCCCCCAATCGGTAGACCGAGGCTGCGTGAAACGATGTAGTAGGGTCCTCCAGCACCGACGTTCTTGTCCGTCGCGATGCTAGAAATGCTCAACCCCGTGCAAACACTGATCACGTGTGCCACGGCAATGATGCCGAGGGACAACTGCAAACCGGCGTTGCCCACTACCCACGGCAAGCGCAGGTACATGATCACGCCGAGAATTGTCAGCAGTGAGGGCGTGTATACGCCCCCGAACGTTCCAAACTTGCTGTCTTTCGCCATCAGCGATCAGCCCAACGCAGGGGCTGTACCCGCGCGAACAGGATCCCATCGTTTCGCGATACGGCGGTCGAGGCAAGGTAATCTCGGCTCAAAACATCGGCATGAGCCATCGAAAGCGCTCAGCGCGACCAACGCTTCCGTAAGCGCCAGCCGACGAGTGTGGGGCAAAGTACCTCCCGGTCGTTCATCGTGCGCCCACAACGCCGCCCGACTGCGCGACGCGTCGTCGCCCACGAGTCGGCACTGCGAGCCGCCTGGCTTCGGTTTGAATGGATCGCCCGTTCGTGCCGACGAGCTTGGCGTGCGAATCGACAGGAACAGTCGACGGGCCGCACAAGATTAACACCCGTTGGTTGAGCCGCTGCAAGTCGCGTCGCACGACGACCAGCACGCTGCCCGCGAGCGCACCAACGGAAGAGCCGCGGTATCGACGGATACCGCGGCTTCGAGGACGCTCCGAGCAATCGCGATGAGCCAGTTTGGAAGAGTCAGTTCGGCCGGGCTGCGCGCTTGGCTCCCTTGTCCGCCCCCTTGGCCACGCCATTGGCTTTGGGGGCCGAAGCCTGTGCCGGCGCTTCTGCCGCAGCCGGGGTATCACCCACGCG
Organism: Deltaproteobacteria bacterium; assembly: GCA_003235365.1. Taxonomy (GTDB): domain Bacteria; phylum Myxococcota_A; class Polyangia; order Polyangiales; family Polyangiaceae; genus SZUA-265. Next base: position 17,361 of record QJWJ01000470.1, on the reverse strand, counting down.
CACCACGTTGTTCGCCTCGAGGATCTTTGCCTCGACGATACGCATCTTGTCGGGGTTCTGCTCCAAGAAATCCTTGGCACTATCTCGACCTTGACCGATGCGCTCGCTACCCATCGAGTACCAAGCACCGCTCTTCTGAAGAACCCCCGCATCTACGCCCATGTCGACCAATTCGCCGCAAAAGCTCACGCCCTGGCCGTACAGGATGTCGAACTCCACCTCACGGAACGGCGGCGCCATCTTGTTCTTCACGACCTTGACGCGGGTGCGGTTACCCGCCACCGTCATCTCACCAGTCTTCTTGTTGCTCTCTTTGATGGCACCGATGCGCCGAATGTCCAAACGCATCGAGGCGTAGAACTTCAGCGCGTTGCCCCCTGTCGTGGTCTCGGGGCTGCCGAACATCACGCCGATCTTCATGCGGATCTGGTTGGTGAACATCAGCACGCACTTGGAGCGATTGACCGTTCCAGTGAGCTTGCGCAGAGCCTGACTCATCAAGCGAGCCTGCAAACCAACGTGAGAATCCCCCATGTCGCCTTCGATTTCAGCCTTGGGCACCAGGGCCGCAACCGAGTCGACTACCACCATGTCGACGGCGTTGGAGCGGACCAGCATCTCGGCGATTTCGAGCGCCTGCTCCCCAAAGTCGGGTTGACTGATGAGCAGCTCTTCGGTCTTGACACCGAGCCGTCGCGCATACGTGACGTCCAGAGCGTGCTCGGCGTCGATGAACGCGGCAACCCCGCCCTGGCGCTGCACGTTCGCAATGGCGTGAAGCATCAACGTCGTCTTACCGCTCGACTCGGGACCGTAGATCTCGACGATCCGCCCCCGGGGATAGCCCCCGATCCCGACCGCGACGTCCAAACCGATGGACCCCGTCGGCACCACGGGGACGTCACCGCCGATCTTCTCGCCCTCGGCCAGGCGCATGATTGCCCCCTTGCCGAACTCCTTCTCGACGCTCGCGATCGCTAGGTCTAGGGCTTTGCTCTTGTTGTCGTCCATGGAAGGGATCTCCTGAGATTGCTCGGATGAAATTGTCTTATTGAAGAGTGTTGACTCCGCACAGAGTCATTTCAGCGAAATGACCTCTCCGTGACTCGACGGCATTTCAGCGAAATGATCTCTCCGTGACTCGACGGCATTTCAGCGAAACGAGTCGCCGCGACCCGGCCCCAACGCGACTCTCGACACTGGTTCGACCGAGATTTGCCTGCAGCATCGCGGGGGTGCAGCGGCCAAGCCGCACCTGAACGCAGGAGGCGGTGCACGGCGGAAGAAGACCACTCCGAACCGCCGTGCACCTCCAAAAGTCTCGCTCCTGGCTGGCCAGTCCCCAGCCGACGCCGCAGGCGGAGACCCGTCGAATGAGACCGGGTCAGACGGTGGGGAAAAGCACTGAACAGCATGAGCGAGTTCAGTGTTTACTGCTCCGGTGTTCAGATGTCAAACCCGCGTGGGTCAGAAGCGATCCTACCCGCGGACTCCGGGAGTAACCCTTCGTGATTCAAACTCTATTTGGGGAACCCTTGGTCCAACCAATCGCGGATGAGGGTTCGCTCCGTCGGGGTGAGACAACCGGGTGGAGGGGGTTCGACGAACTGCTCACCGCTCGCACAACCGCGCTTGAAAGGCATGTTGCCCGACGACAACCGTCCCCACATGAACTCGAACACGTCCGCGCCCGCGGCGTACGCAGCCATCGGATCCATCTGCGCGAACCGGGGCAAATCCGAGTCCCCACCGTGGCAGCCGGCATCCGAGCATTTTGCGGTGAACACGGGGTGCACGTCCGCAAAGCGCAGGCCCGCGCTCGGTTTCGGTCCAGGCATCTGCGCCTGGGGCGACATCGGATCGTCGTCCGCGCAAGCCACCAACGCGACGGTGAGGATCCCGATGGCCCCTGCGACCCGGCACCGCCACACCGAAGGCTGCTTCGCGACGACTGGAGCGTCACTCATCCTCGTCTCGATCCGCACGCTCGCCAAACCTATCACAGCCCGGGCGCAACACCGAACGCGGAAGTTCATTCGAGCCCGCAACGACGGGTCATCCCATCGTCAGCTTGCTCGGAACGAACCGGATCGCAGGCGTCCCGGGCGGCGGCCCGCGATCCGCCGGTCACTCTTCGGGCGCTTCGTCCGGTAGCCGAGAAATTTCCACGGCCTCAGCGCGTCGCGCACTCGCCTGCAAGACTTTGATCAACAGTCGACCGTGTCGGACTTCGTCGCCAACGCGCGGGATCCGGCCAACACGCTCCGACACGAAGCCACCGATGGTGAGCGCATCCGAGTCGTCTTCGACCTTCATGGCTTCGAACACCTTGCGCGTCTCAGCCCAACCACGACACAACAAACTGCCGTCTGCCCGCTTGGTGATGAACGGGTTGACGCGATCGCTCTCGTCCTCGATTTCGCCGACGATCTCCTCGAGCACGTCTTCGAGGGTGACCAGACCCTGGGTTCCGCCGTATTCGTCGACGACTACTGCCATGTGGCGTCGCTTTTCGCGAAAGGTCTGCAACAGCCGCTCGAGGGGCATCGAGGCCGGCACGACGATGGCCTTGGTCACCAACGACTCCCAATTGACTTCGTTGGGGTTCTCGTTCACCGCAAATAGCAAATCTTTGGTCAGCACGACGCCCGAGATATCGTCCGGGTTACCCGTGGGAGTGAACGGGAACCGACTGTGACCCGTTGCACGCACCTTACCCAGATTCTTCGGGAGAGACTCTTCACCGCTCAGGTAAGCCATACCTCCACGCGGAACCATCACGTCGCGGGCTCGCAACTCGCGCAGTGCAATGGCGCCCTCGATCATCGCGGCCATACTCTTGCGCACGACACCTTCGCTGTGCCCCAAAGCGGCCAGCAGCCGGATTTCGTCGACCGACGTCACGGGCGCGTCTTTGCCTCGACGCAACCCTCGCGAAATCATGCGAGTGACGAACAACACCGGCGTGAACCCCACGACCAGGACGCGCACGCCAAACGCGACGGGAACGGCGAGACGACCGGCGAGCGCAACGCCGAGCGTCTTGGGTATGATCTCGGTGAACAGCAACACCGACACCGTGAAGCAAACCGTGAAGATCCAGAGCTTCGACTCGCTCCACACATCGACGAACGATGCGCCCGCTACGGATGCGCCAGCGGTGTTGGCGATGGTGTTGAGCACCAAGATCGCGGCGATCGGAACGTCGATCTCGCGTTTGAACTGCCGAAGTATCTTGCCGGCCTTCGTCTTGGCCAGCGCTTCGACCTGAGCGTGGCGAACGCTCAGCAGCACTGCCTCCGAGATGGAGCACAAAAACGAAAAAACCAGCGCCGCCGCCACGGCGATTACGAACGTCAGCATCCGGCACCTACCGTCCCCGTTGGGACAGCACCGAGCCTAGTGTGGTGTTTCCGTCGAACGCCACAGAAATTCCCGCTCGATGCGTCGGCAACGCGTGTTCTGAACGCACCGTCACTCGGGTGCCATCGAGAACTGATCTCCAAAACACCCGCTCCAGCGTCCGCTCAGGCAGCGCGGACCGCTCCCGTTGCGCTGGTAGCGAGGTCTTCTTTCCGAGTCTGCGGCTGCCGGCCTCAGGGCTTTGCAGCGGTTTCAGTGCTGGCCCGCAATCCATCCGAGACGGCGCGCGTGAGTCCGGACTCGGCCATGGCAGAGGCGGTCTGGGCAGCGGATTCGGGAGCAGCCACCGGCGCGGCCTCGACGTGGACGGGTTTGGCCGCGGGCGGCGTCTGTCGAGCGGGGGGGGCCACCGGTGCACTGGCTTGAATGATCACCGGGCTCGGGCGTTCCATCGTGCGACTGACGCCGACGCCCGCAGCGCCTCCCGCCATCGCGGCTACCAGGCCGACGACCGCGCGTGAGGGCACGGGCAACCCGATGGCGTGCCAGAAGCGAACACCGAGCGGCGCGCCCGACTGTGCCAGCTCTTCGGAAGTGTTCTTCGGTGGCGGCAACAGGTCCGTTGCGCGGCGCCTCGGCGTCCTACCGAGCTCCGCTGGATCCGTCGCCAAGCGCCGCGCGATCGCGCCGAGCTGCTCGGCGAGCAACTTGGCAGAAGCGATGCGCCCCTCGCGCTCCTTGACGAGGCAAGTCTCAATCACCTTCGCCAATTGCGGGTCCAGTGTCGGCACCAGCTCGAGAATCGGACGGTGTCCTCGCGTCATGATGTCGACCATCAACGCGTTGTAGTTGGTACTGCGAAACGGCGCCTTGCCGGTGAGGCTCTGATACATCCCGACGCCCAACGCCCACAGGTCCGTGCGCCCATCGACCTCGCGGGCGCCACGAGCCTGTTCGGGGCTCATGAAAATCGGGTTGCCGAGCACGGCGCCATCACAGGTCACGCTCTGACCTTCGAAAACGGGACCGAGCGTCTTGCTCACGCCAAAGTCGAGGATCTTGGGAACGATCGCGCCATCCTTGCTGCGTGCCAGGAAGATGTTGTTCGTAGACAGGTCGCGATGCACGACGCCAGCGTCGTGGGCCAGCTGGAGAGCGGCAGCAATCTGCGCGAAGTACGCCGCCACCTTCAACGGCGACAGCGAGCCCTTCCGGTCGATGTAACCCTCGAGTTCCTCGCCGTGGAGTAGCTCCATCACGATGAAGGGGCGTCCATCCTTACCCAAAGCGACGTCGTACACGTCGACGATGCTCGGGTGTTGGAGAGTCCCCGTGGTTTTCGCCTCTCTCACGAAGCGTTCGAACGCTTCGTCGTTTTCCTTGAACTGGGGTAGCAGGAACTTGATGGCAAAGTCTCTGTTGGTCAGCTCATTTCGCGCCGCCCAGACCTCTCCCATGCCACCCGAACCGAGGGGTCTCAGTAGGCGGTAGCGTCCCGCAATCTGGTCACCGATATGCACGGGCAAACGGTTAGCCCCCAGCGGTACGACGGGCCAAGAAATCGCCAGTCGATTTTTTGCATCTGAGCGCCAACCCTGCTTGGCCCGATTGGAAGGGCCCGTGATCATTGGTGACTACAATGTCGGCGGTAAGCTGGGTCTCCGACTACCCGCCTGCCTGCGTGCCGATTGTTTCCGGACGTGTGCGGTCCGAACCTCAGGGGACGGTGTCAGATGAACCCCCTGATCAGAGCGCATTCCACGACTCATAGGGCGTCGCGAGTGCACACGCACTTCCACCCGGGACCAGAACGTGATCCAGCGCCCACATGAACCGGGGCACGCGAGCGCCGAAGCCGCAGCTGCATCAGGTCGAGGCTTTGCGAGCCACCGCAGCCGCGCGTTGCTGCTGCTGTTGCAGTAGCTGCGCCACCGCCCGCGATCGCTCAATCGCGAACTGCTTGACGTCACGCTGAGGGGAACCCGCTAGCGCGTTGAGCAGCTTGGTAACCTTATCCATTTGACGCGTCTGCATGAGCGCCTCGAAGTAGTTGTTCGCCAACCGCACGTCGCGAAGCATCTTGGCCTCGTGAGCTTGCAGCAGCTCGATGGCACTCTTCAGGTCACCCGCTTGACCGTAGAGAGCCGACAGTGAGATCAACGCCAAGCTGTCGTTGCTGTCTCTCTCGACGGCCTTCTTGGCAAACTCGATTGCCTTGGGCCGCGTCTGCTCGTCGTGAGAGAACACTCCCTGAAGAGCAACGTAAGGAGCAGCCCGGCCTGAATGAGTCGACGCGCCCGCCAACTCCTCCACGGCCCCGATGGCTGCCGCCTCATCCTTGGTCTCACGCACCAACCCGAACAGTTGCACCCACGCTTCGACGCAATTCGGATCGGTGGCAATGGCTTTCTCGACCATCGTCCGCGACTCGTCGAACCGCTCTTGCTGAGCGTATACCTTGGCGAGGTTCAACGACGGAAAGGGGTTTTCGGGCAGCAGGTTCTGCGCTCCCTTGAGCGTGCTCTCGGCCTTGTCGAGAGCGTCGGCACCGAGCTGGGCGACGCCGAGACCGAGCCAGTCTTCTCCCGTACCCCCGAGGGCGACGACCTTCGCCAGGACCTTCTCCGCCTGAGCGGGACGACCGTGCCGCATGAGCTCCTGGGCGAAGATCCGCCCTCGGTTCAGATCGTTCTGATCCTCTTTCCAATGCTTTTCCAAGCCGCCGAGCAAATCGTTGAGACCGATGGTCAGGGGTCGCCCCTCTTGATCCTGTACCTGCACGGCAGGGCCGTTGAAGCCCAGCAGCTCCCACATCTGGTCGGGGGTGACGGCGACGGCGCCCTTCTCGAGCATTTGGGTCAACTCGTCCGTCGGCTTCTTCATCGGCAGCACGATCAACGCGTTTGGCGGGACACCGCCCTGGAATGCGCTGATGGGAGCCACGATGGCAGCCCCGCCACTGATCGGCAGGTTGGCGGCGAGCTGGGCCGGAGCGGATTTGGATTCGGACATGTCTACCTCGATGTGGGCGAGCTTGGGGTTTGGGGGTCTAGTCGAAACTCGGTGCCAGAAGAAACAGGGCCGTGACCCCAAAGATCGCGCGGTGACGCTATGCTGGCGCTCGGGCCGCTCCAGCCTTGACGACGCGGAGCGGCTGCACTGTCGTCATGCTCGACCCAGTTGGCAACCCCGGCAAGTCGACTCATTTCGACGGCACCGACCGACGGGCTTGCTCCCCGTCAAATCAGGCCAACGATCCAACCTCGCGGACGGCCGCTCCCGTTTGACGATGGATTGGTATAGGGTTTCGAGAACATGCGAAGGCTGGCGTCATTGGTCGCGGCACTGTGCGTTGCGCTGGGTCTGCCCCCGCACGCCGGGGCTGCCGAGAATCTGATCGAACGCCCCGGCGCCCACACGCAATACGTCGTGGAGCTGGAACCCCACTTGTCCGCGGGGGGTTACGTGGGCTTCGTGGGGGGCCCCGGCGTCCGGGCGACGTTCCCGATCGTCAGCCGCGGCTTCATCGACAACCTGAACGATTCCATTGGGATTGGCGTAGGCGCAGACGTCTTCTTCAACGCCGATCTGTGTCACAGTCACGGCACCGTGCGCAAATGCCACGACACCGACTTCGCCATCCCGGTGGTGATGCAATGGAATTTCTGGTTCACGCGCGAGTGGTCGGCATTCGGTGAGCCCGGCGTGATGTTGAGCGTCGCGCCGCACGTCGTTCCCCGCGTCAACCTCGCCGTCGGCGGCCGCTACCAAATGAACGAACTGATGACGCTCACGCTGCGCCTCGGCTTTCCCACGGCGAGTTTCGGGGTTTCGTTTCTCTTGTGACGGCGGGAGCTTGCACTTGCCCACTCGGACGGGGTCCCAGAATGGCTCGGACGTCGAAAAAACGCGCTGTGGACCGAATCGGCGCTAGCCGTTCTGACGGTCGTTCCTCCCACCCACGGCCCAGCTGCCCTCGCCCCCTGGCAGATCGACGGGGACGGGGCTATAGATTTGTTTCCCGGTTCGCATGAGCAGAGTCCCTTTCATCCTGGTCGCCATCCTCGGTCTGGCTGTGCTCATGGTGGTGCACGAGCTGGGACATCACCTGGTCGCTCGAGCATTCAAGCTGCGAGTGCTGCGCTTCAGCATCGGCTTCGGACCGGCGCTGTGGCGCTACCAGGCCAAAGGCAGCGAAACGGTCTATCAGATCGCGCTCATCCCGTTCCTGGCGTACGTGCAGGTCGACGGCATGAATCCGTTCGAAGAGAGCGATCCGAACGACACGGGGAGCTACGCCAACGCGAGCCTCACGGCCCGCATCCTGACCGTGTTCGGCGGCCCCTTCGCCAACTACCTGTTCGCGACGCTGTTGTTCCTCGGTGCCCTCGTCGCCTTCGGCAAGCCCAGCTACAAGGCAACCACTCGGGTCGAAGTGATGCCGGATACGCCGGCGCAGGTCGCACAAATGCACGACGGCGACGAGGTCAAGACCATCGCCGGCCAACCCGTGTCCGACTTCGAAGACATGCGGCAGATCATCCTCGAGCACCCGGGTGAGCCGTTGCCGCTAACGGTTCTGCGCGACGGTGAAGAGGTCGTGTTGTCGATCACGCCCGCCCCCACGGGCAAAGACGGCGGCGGCCAAATTGGCGTCCGTCCCGAACGCACCGAACGCGTGTACGAAGCGATTGGCTTCAGAGAAGCGCTGTGGGAATCCGTGACGCGCCCGGCACTGGTGGTCCGAGACTTGGTCATCACGGTCAGCGAGTTGGTCACGGGCCGAGCTCCTCCGGACGTCGCCGGCCCCGTACAAATCGTCAAGTACGGAGCGCAGATGGCGGAGACGGGTGCGTTCGAGATCCTGGCGTTTCTCGCGACGCTCAGCGCGTACCTCGGCGGCTTCAACATGCTGCCCGTCCCGGCCCTCGACGGCGGTCGGCTGATGTTCCTGGGCTACGAAGCCGTGGCGCGACGCAAGCCCAACGCGAAAGTGGAAGCGCAAATCCACGCGCTCGGCCTGCTGATGTTCCTCGCGCTGATGGCCGTGGTCACCGTCAACGACTTGCAGCGCTGATTCGGACGGTACTCCGAGTCGTGGCGGCGGGCTAGCTGGCCAGAACCTCAAGCAGCGGGGGCACGCTCATCATCAGCTCGTGCGCGACGCTGCGCGGCGCGAACAACAACAGCGCCCCGTCCGGCCCGGATCGGACCGTGTGCGGGGCCGGCTGCGCCGTCATCATCTTGTCGGCAAACACGAACGCGCCCGAATCTAGCTCGTCCACGGCTCGTCCGGAATCATCGACGACCTCGAGCCGACCTCCACCCACCACGAACAGACTCGGAATGCTCTCACCGGCGTTGATCAGCACTTCGTTTGGCTGCAGCGCGCGGACTTCCAAACGCGTGAACACGGCGGCGCGCAGGCTCTCGTCGAGCCGTTCACCCAGGGGGCCCAGCGCCGCGCCACACAACGCCAGGAACCGGTCGGCAATGAAGCGCAACTCGTCATGCACCCAAGGGCATTCGGCGATGGCGTCCTCCAGCACGTCCGGATCCCAAACCGCCACCCGCGTGTCGTCCATCTTCGCGACCACACGCAGAGCGATGGAATCCTTCATGGTTCCGCGAGTGAACACGACGTCATTTTGATGAGCGATGGCGCCTGAGTCTTCGGAGATCGCGGGCAGGATGTCCACCGTGCCGGCCGTGACGACGGCGGCGCCGAAAAACGCGACCTCTTCGCCGGCGGCCAGCTCCTCGATTCGGGCGCAAGCGGCGAGCTTGTACTGGACTTCTTCGGGAAGGTCTTCGAAACCGCGCACCTCGTCGAGCCCGACCCCGTCGACCTCTGTCGTTTCGGGGAGCAGCGAGGCTGGTGCCCGGGATTGCGCTGGAATGCTCGGCGCCGCAGATTCGGGTGGCCCGAGGTCGGCGACTTCGAGGGTCAGTTCGTCGAGCGGCGTCTGCGGCACGCGGGACCGGCGAGACAGTGGCGAACGACTGGACGGCGCTGGCGCACCACTCGACACACGCTCGCCACGACCACTGAGCGGCTCGAGCTCGGTGCCGCGGACGCTGAGCGGCGCAGCACTCACCGGCCGCGCGCCGTTGGGGGCACTGCTGACCGGTCGTGCACTGGGCGCTCGATTGCCCGGCACGGGGTAACTCGCCGGGCGCCCGCTGATCGGCGATTGACTGACGGGCGAAGCACTGACCGGCAGGGCGCTGGTCGGCGCAGCACTGAGACCACGCGGCGTCTGCGGCGGCGCGGATCCTGTCGCGATTCCGGCCGGGGGGGCGCTGAGCCCGCGCAACGTCGAGGGTGAGCCATTCTCGGGAGGCCCACTCACCGGCGGGGCCGGCGGAGGGACGCTGATTGGACGCCCGGAGTCGCGAGCTGCCGCAGCCAAACTGGCGCGACGTGCCGCCAAACCGTGGCTCGGGGGAGGACGCGAGTCGACAGCCCGTGGTGGCGAGCTCGGGGGCACCGTTGGCGGCGCTGTTGGAGGCACCGTTGGCGGAATCGAGGCGGACGCCGCCTGCTGAGCTCGGGCACCGGGTGCTCCGTACGCGGCATCCCACGGCGACTCGTTACTCGGCGGAGGCGCGCTGCGGGGTATGCCGTCAGGTCCACTGGTGACGAAGCCCAGGTCCTGGGTGACGCGTTCGTCTTCCTCCTCTTCGAGGATCTCTTCATCGTCGATCAGTTCGAGCGCACGACGAACCGAGTCGGGCCCCGGAGGCATGCTCGGCGGAGGCCGCGAATCGAGACGTTCGAAACCGGGGATCACCTCATCGACGCTCAGCGGTTCGATGTCGACGGAGCTCAGCCGATCGTTGAACGAGGGGCGAACCGCAGACGCCGTATTCGACGACGGCGGGACGATGCTCGCCGTCACCTCGTCGAGCGAGAAGCCGAGGGCTTCGGGGTCCAGCTCCTCGACTTCCAGCTCGGGTGCGGACGCCAATGGGCGACGCGGCCCGGTTTGTTCGATGCTTTGGTATTGCGGAGCCGGTTCGGCAAACCCCGTCGGATGCTCGATCGCCGAGGGCCGCTGGGAAGGCGAATGGACGCGAGCACCGGGAGGTGGACGCAACTTGCCGCCGGGACCGTTCACGGGGCGCTGCGGGACCGGAGGAGGCATGCTCGGCCCCCGTGGCGGTCGAGAACTCGTTCCCGCCGGCGCCATGCTGTCCGACAGCTCCACGTCGATCTCGATTTCGAGGCTACCCGATGAGGACGAGGACGCTGGCGGGCGACGGCTCGGCGGCTTGCTGGGCGGCCTGCTGGGCGACGGCGAAGACAGGTTCCACATTGCCTCGGCCATGCTGCGAGCAGCCGCCCGCAACTCGTTGCCACGCGCGGCCTCACCCGCCGCCAGAGCCGCCTCTGCAGCACGTTTGACCCAAACGATCGCGTCTGCGTGCCCGCCTTGCTTCAGCTGCGCGAGCGCCGCTTGCACCGCCCAACGAACGTCATCACTGTCGTCATCGCGGGCAACCAGTGCTTGGGAAGGTCCCCGGGTCATCGGCTCTTGGTTATCTTAGACACAGAGTTTTGTAACGCCCACGGCAATCTTGGGTTTATGTAGGCGAATTACTGGGGGTGAACGAAGATCTCGCGGTCCTTCGATCCGTTTGGAGCGCCCACAATACCGCGCGCCTCCATGGATTCGACGATTTTGGCTGCTCGATTGTAGCCAATGGTCATTTTTCGCTGCAGCCACGAGGTCGAACAGCGCTGGGTCTCGGCAACAATCCGTACTGCCTCATCGAAACGTGGATCGAGGTCAGCATCGGGCGCAGCTTCCTCCTCCTCGTCGTCACCCCCCTTGAGGATGTCGTCGTGGTACACGGGACTACCTTGTTCACGCAGGTAGGCGGTCAACCGGTCCACCTCTTCTTCGCTCACGAACGGACACTGCACCCGGTGCGTTTCCGTCGCACCGTTGAGCTTCACGAGCATGTCACCGCGCCCGAGCAATAGCTCTGCGCCCATCTCGTCGAGAATCGTCCGACTGTCCACCTTCTGCGCAACCCTGTACGCGATGCGCGTCGGGAAGTTGGCTTTGATCATCCCGGTGATCACATCGACGCTGGGCCGCTGCGTCGCGAGCACGACGTGCATGCCGGCGGCGCGGGCTTTCTGCGCCAGGCGAGCCACGGCGGCTTCGACCTCCTTGCCCTGCTGCATCATCAGATCGGCGAACTCGTCGACCACGATCACGATGTGAGGCATCCGACCGGGCAACGCGATACCGTCGCCGCCGGTACTCGCGGCCGGGACACTCACCGGACACCCATCGGCAGTCAGCGCCTCGACCTCTTTGGGTTCGGGCGGGCTGAGCTCACCGGCAACGACGCGGTCGACCCAGCGATTGTAGGTCGAGATGTTCTTCGTTCCGGCGATGGCAAACGCTTGGTAGCGCTTCTCCATTTCGTCGACCGCCCACTTCAATGCTTTGGCGGCCTGCCGCATGTCCGTCACCACCGGCAGCAGCATGTGCGGGATGCCGTCGAACGGCGCTAATTCGACCACCTTGGGATCGATCATCAGCATGCGCAGCTCGTCCGGACTGCGCTTGAACAGCAAACTCGAGAGCATCACGTTGAGCCCGACGCTCTTGCCTGCGCCCGTCGCGCCCGCGACGATCACGTGCGGCATCGACGCCAAATCGGCGTAAAACGGCGCGCCGACGATGTCCCGGCCCAGCACGACGGGCAACGGTGCCTTGTCGGACAGCTTCTTGAAGCGCTTGTCTTCGATCAGCTCGCGCAGGTTGACCGGAACGCGCTCGTCGTTGGGCAACTCGAACCCGATACGCGCCTTGCCGGGGATCGGCGCGATGATTCGAACCTTGCGGGACAAGCCGAGCGCCAAGTCGTCGGACAAGCCAGCCACCTTGCTGACCTTCGTTCCCGCTTGAGGGGAAACCTCGTATGTCGTGACGGTCGGCCCCGGATGCACTTCTTCGACTTTGCCGGTCACGCCATAGTCGGCCAACGTCTTCTCGAGACGTTCGGCGAGTTCGAACACCCGCGCCTCGTCGATCTTGACCAACTCTCGAGACGATGACTCGAGCAGGTTCGACTCGGGCAAAGCGAAGCCACGCTTGGGGGACTGCCGCGCCTTGGGAGCTCGGTCGACCTGGGCGAGGTGCCGGGTGTCGACAATCTTCAAAGCGTCGTCCCGCTCGCCCTCCGCCGCGATATCGGTCTTGGCCACCGTGGGCGGCTTCACGACAGGCACCGGTGGCTGCGGGGGCTCGGGCTTCGCCGCCGGCTCGACGACCTCACCCGGTGCGGCATCTCCATCGTCGGCGTTGGCTCGGCGCTTGGTTCTTGCGTCGGTTTCGGCGCGTTCGACGATGGCAGGGCGCGGGGCAGCATTCGCGGGAGGCGGCTTCGACGACAACTTGATCATCCGCCCGCCTTCTTCCGCTTCGGCCAGCTGCTTGCGCAGTGACTCGGCCATCGCAATCGGCGGCGCGCCGGTTCGCTCCCAGGGAGCAAAGGCATCATCGCCATCGAGCTGCGCGATGATCGCGTCGTCACTGCGGCTGGTGTCGATCTTCGGCGCGCGTTCCTGGCGCTTTTTGGCCTGCTCCTCGTCGTGGAGTGTGCGCGCGCGAGCCCAGGCGCGGCGCATGCGCTCAATCAACTCGACCGCCTGCGCCATCAGACGAGTGGAAAGGTCCACCAGCTTGCGACACAGCTCGATGAACGAAAACGAAGCGCGTCCGATCAAGATCAGTCCGACGACGGTACCTCCAACCAGAAATGAGCCGAGGGTGGAGAACAGAGCCTGAAATAGCTCGCCGAACAGCAACCCGACGTTGCCGCCGGCGGGAATGCGACCAAACACGAGACCGCGCGGTGAGGCCACGTGCACCAGTGCGGCCAGGACGATCGCAACGACGAGATTGCCAGCGATGCGCAAACCGGAGACCCGGGCGGGCAAGCGGCGAAACAGCGGGGCGGCTACGACCACCAGTTCGAGGGGAAGCGCCCAGGCCACTGCACCAAAACCGCGGGCGAACGCTTCGGAGACCGCCGCTCCAACCGGCCCCACCCAGTTGGGTCCAACCACCGTGGGGTCATGGGGATCGACCTCGAGACTGAGCAGCGCCAGGCTAAGGTACAGCGCGACCGCGAACAGCACGAGGGCCGCAGCTTCGCGGCCGCGGCCAACCAACGGCGCGCCGGATTCGAAGCCGTCGGCGTCGCCGCCAGCCCGATTTCGTGGAGAAAACAGCCGAACTCCCATCTAACCACCTAAACCTACACCACCACGGTCACCCCTACCCAGTTCTGCGCAATCTACCTTCCCACCGGTCGGCGCGGCGCGGCGTAGACCGGTGGCGAGCTCTCCACGGCCACCAAATGAGGCTGCGCCTGGCGACGTTCCCTGCGCCGAACTTGAGTGCTGAGAAAACCGGGTCGTATAGTGCGGAAATTAGGTCCGCACGGGAGAGCAACCGGACCGTCTGCGGGACAACATCCATGGGATCCTGGAAAACCACTCTTGCCATCCTTTCACTGAGCCTGGCGCTCGTCGCGCTGGGCGGCTGTCGAACGACTTCCGAAGATGTGCAGCGCTGGGCGAACACGCAACAAGGACCGCGCAAGCTGGTCGCCGTGCTCACCCACGCCAAATACCCGAGGGACCTACGCGTCGAGGCGGGCCTGACGCTGATCGGGATGCGACCTCGCGCCGGCCGGCGAGTGGGCATCGACCAAGCGCTCGACGCGCTGGCCGCGATGGACGCCGAGGATCGCTCGAAGGTGCTCGCAGCGTTGGTACCCCAGCTCGTTTCTCGACTGACCGGACCGCCGCCAAGCCCGGGGCAAGAGGACGAATCAATCCCGTACAAGGACGCCGCCTACTCGCTCCTTCCCGGGCAAGATGACACGTTGATGGCGTCAGGTGAACTGGAGCAGGCGCTGCGCGCGGCTCTGACACAGTGGGCGATGGGCGACTTCTCCGGGCGGATGGATGCTCCGGGCCAGAAGGTGAGCATGCAGCAGTTGCTCGGCCAGCTGGGCGCCCAGAGCGTGCGCGGCCTTCCCCAGCTGATTGTGCCCGGTGCCGCGAAGGTCGACCGCATCGCGCAATTGGTTGCCGAAATCGGTGAAGACGCCACGAAGCTGCAAGCAAGCGAGAAGCTCGCCGACCTGGCAAAGTTCACCGCATCGTCTGCTTGGCTGGACCAGAAGCGCCCCGAGCTGCAGAAAGCCAACGAAGCGTCGGGGATCAAGCCCGACGACAAAGCGTTCGCCAAACAGCTCGAAACGTTCCAAGAGGAAGAGCTGCTGCGAGTGTTCGCCTCGATGAGGCGCGTCGGCGGGAAACCCAGCATCGACTTCCTGCTGCACTTCGCCGCGGGGTCGACGAACACCGAGAAGGCCCGCCTCGGTGCGCTGGCTGCGCTCGAACGCAAGGTCGACGCCAACTCCGCCGATCAACTCTCGATGGTTCTGAAGATCGCCGGTTCCGAAGAGACGCCCGATCCGGTGCGCGGCCTGGCATTGACTCGCATGAGCGAGCTACCACGGGACAAGGTTGCTGGCCCATTGATGGACCTGTTCGATTCCCCGAATTGGAAGGTGCGGTGGGTCGCCGCTGAACTGTTGCTGAAGATGAGCGGGCCGCAGCACGTCGAGGAATTCATGCAACGGCTGAGCAAGGTCGAGCACATGTCGTTGACTGAACCGCTTCGCTATGGGCAGCTGATCGGAGAAATGAAGGGCGAGCCAAGCGGTAAAGATTTGGTAGATTCTTACAGTTCGAGTTCAAAGAAAGTGCCGGTGCGATTGACCGCGCTGGGATTCTACTATGCACACGGGCAAGCATCCGACGTCTCTGCCCTCGAGAAGGTCACCAAGGATCGCAAGAAGCTGCCTGAGTGTGCCGAGGGCGCGAAGGACTGTGAGTGGGTGTGCGCGAATCGCGAGGTGACGACGGTCGGCGAATACGTCGAACATTGCATCCTGCCGGCCATCGCCGCACGGAACAGCGGACCAACCCAATCCGACAGCTCAAAACCTTCGCAAGATGCTCCGAAGGCACAGTAAGATGACACCACCTGTGACGCCCTGGGCGAGGTGAACCCGTCGATGTCCGATACCAGTAAGACGCAACGATCCTTTCAATGCCGTGATGCACTCTGGGAAAAGTTCGAGCAGATGGCTCGTGAGCTCGAGTGCTCCGTCGACTACCTGATCAACGACTCCATGAAGCAGTATGCGCGGCAGCGCGGCTACGGAAGTACCCGTGGCGGCGGACTGCCCGCGCCGAGCCGAACGTCACTGCAGCCGCCCGCGCCGATGCCGAGCACGGCCCCGACCGTCGCTCCGCCGCCTCCCGGCGCACCGCCACCTCCGCCAGTGGGCGCGGCCCCACCGCCTCCACCACCGCCGATGGCGCCACCTCCACCCGCTGCGCCCGCGGCACCCCTTGCAGCCGCGGCCCCCCCGCCGGTTCCTCGCGCTCGGACGTACACGCCAGGCGTGGGTGGGCCACCCCCGCCGCCGATGGCACCGCCACCGCCACCTGCCGGCGCGCCACCGCCGCCCATGGGCGGACGTCCGGCGCCCAGTCATGTCGCCGGGCCACAGATGCCAAGTCAGCCACAGATGCCAAGTCATCCGCCGCCACGAGTTGGCGGCCCGCCGCGCCGCGCGATCAACGTCTACTACATGGGTCAGCGCCACACGGTAACGAAGGATCGCTTCATCATCGGCCGCGGTAAGCAGACCAGCGACCTGACGATCAAGGATCCGAACGTGTCCCGGCAACACGCCATGGTCGAGTTCCTGAACGGACAGTATTTCATGGTCGACATGGGCTCGACCAACGGCGTCGAGTACGCGGGGCAGCGAGTTCACCGGCAGCCCATCAACGAGAACGACGTATTTCGCGTCTGCGATCACGAGCTACGTTTCTCGTACTACTGAGTCGACGCACCAACGCCGACACATGCTGGCGGCGCCGGTTCGAACGGCCTCGGCGATCGTAGAAACTCCAGTGTGCTCGACTCCTCGCGCCTAGCTGGCTGGGCGCATCAATGCCCTCGATGCACGAGCTATTCTTGACCCGGGGACCAAGCTGAGGACGCCACGTGTGTGCGCCTTCCAACGGCGCGACTCCTCCCGCGCACCTGACCGTTCTCCTTCTCCGACCCATAGCAGCGCCGCAATGTCACCACATCGACACCGTCGCAACACGACCTCGCTCATCGTCGCATGCGTCGTGGCGTTCCTGTGGGCAACCGCAGTCAGCACGGCAAGCCGGGGGACGCTGAGTCCCTGGGCAGTCGAGCCGTGGCCCCACGCCAGGGCGGAAACGCCGGCTCGTTCGGAAGCGCACGTCCCACTGCCAGCGATGTCACGGAGCGTCGAGGTCATCCGCAACGATGCGCCCATCTGGTTTACGACGGGAGCGACGGCGCGTCGTGGGTCAGCGCAACTCGGCGCGAGGCTACCGCTGATCGCACGACGACGCGGGCAGGCGGCGTGCGCTGGCGCGTGGTACCTCGTCGGCCCGCAGAGCTGGATCTGCGAAGCCGAGGTGCGGCTCAGTGGTTGGCCTCCGACCAACTCGACGCCTGCACCGCGCAACTCGGGCCTCCCCTACGACTACTACTTCGTTGGAGCGGACGGCAGCTTTGGCTACGCCAACCTGCGGCTCGCCGAAGAAGGCGTGCCAGATTCTCAACTCGAACCGGGCTTCGCCGTCGCTGTTCGGCACATCGACTCCAAACCGAACGGCGAACGCTACGGGTTGACGACTCACGGCTTGTGGGTGCCGCTACGGGATCTGAACCCCGCCCATCCGACGTCATTTGGCGGCGTTCGGCTGGATGGGCCTTTGGACGTCGCTTGGACGTTCCAGGCCCGCACTCCCGCCCACTCGAAACCGGGTAGGCGAATCCCCGGCTCCGCCGTGCCACGACTCTCCGTGTTGAGAGTGATCGGTACGGAGTTCGTGCACGG
>QJWJ01000252.1 GCA_003235365.1 Deltaproteobacteria bacterium | reverse complement strand
CCCCTGAACCACGGCGCGATGAGTGGGCCGCGACGGAGCCCCCCGCGGGGGCGTCGCGCGCCGAGCGCGCTCGGGTGGTGGACCTTTCGCGAGAACGGGCGCTTCTCACTCCTTCGGCAGTTGACGATTGGGGTGGGGTTGCTCTGCTTGCTGACTCAATGCGCAACGGTATTCCACATGCTGCTGGTGCGGCACGTGCGTTGCGCAGAACACGGCGAGTGGCTGCACATCGCAAACGAGCGTGATCCTGGTGAACACACCACCGACGCGCACGTGAACGACGACGAGGGCGCGCTACCCACAGCACACTCCCGATCTACGAATCCGCTGTCGGGGCACGCACTGTGCACGCCATCCGACGCGGACGATGATCATCGACACGACCACTGCCTGATTTCGTCGACTCGGCAGACCGTCGGACTCAGTTCGCAGCCAGTGACAGAGCTGGCAGCCGCCACACCAAGTGATGACGCGCGGCCTCTGCACGGCCAACTCCTGGCCGACGCCGGCAACATCTACGGCTTGGCGCCCAAGACATCACCTCCGCTTTGACGCTCGTTTTGGTGCCCCACTGCCGACGACGCCGTCGAAACGGGTTGGCGCATGTGGGGAGCAGCAACGTCTAGCGGCATCGAGCCGCGAGAGGCCCGACGCCGCGCGCTGCCACACGCACGGCAAGCGATAGCCAACACCACGCTTGCGAGCGCCTGGAAACGACCTGTAGAGCGATCGGCGAACCAGTCAGCGCAAGCGCAGATCCATCAGCGCCCCTGACGGGAAATCACATGCCTCATCGGGCAGGGCGAACCCGCGAGCCGCCCCACGCCGACGCGGCACTGCGCACGTGTCATCGCAACCTGGCGAACAACGGAGTCGAGAGATTTTGTCTCCCCAATACCTGAATCAGCAACACGTCGTGTTGTCATCCAGCAACTGCCAAATCCGCGCCGCCCGCGCCATGCTGGCCGCGGCATTGAGTATCGGCATGCTCGTAGAACCGTGCACGGCTCAACCCGCCACGGAGCCCGGGCCGTCTCCTGCAAACACCGAGGACGCCGAACCACGGACCCCAGCGCCAGCACCAAGCGTCGCGCCTTCGATCAATGCGGACGAAACACCGCCGCCGTCACCACCGCAAAAAGTGAACCCCCCCATCACACCGCCTGTCGTGGTCCATGCTGTCGATGCGGCTTACCCGCCAGTCGCGCTCGCCTCACGGCGCGAGTCAGAGGTCGAACTGCTGGTCACGGTACGTCCAGATGGCACGGTCGGCGACGTCGAGGTTGGCGTCTCTGGCGGTGAACCGTTCGACGAGGCCGCCATCACGGCAGTTCGGCAGTGGCGCTTCGAACCTGCGCGGAGGGGTGAACGCACCATCGAGAGTCGCATTCGCGTTCCGTTTCGCTTCGCATTGCCTGCGCAGGAACCGGCCGAATCCAATTCAGCTCCCGCAACGCCACCCCCTGCTGCAACGGCGGCGCCAGAGACACCCACGCCCTCGAACGAGGTGGCCCCGGACGCAAGGGTAGAAGTCACCGTTGAAGGGGAACGGGCCTTGCGCACGGAAGACCGCAGTGTCAGCGACTTTCACCTCAGTCGTGACGTGCTCGCGGCCGCACCCCACCAAGAGGGGAGCGACGTGCTGCGAGCCGCACCGGGGGTGTTCATTGGGCGCGCCGAGGGCCCCGCGGTCGCGCACAACTACATGCTGCGAGGCTTCGACGCCGAACATGGTCAAGACATCGAGTTTCGAGTGGGTGGCTTGCCCATCAACATGCCGTCGCACATTCACGGCCAAGGCTACTCTGACCTGGGATTTCTGATCGGCGACACCGTGCGCGAGCTGCGCATCAGCGAAGGTGTCTACGACCCGCGACAAGGCGACTTCGCAGTTGCCGGTTCCATCGACTTGGCGCTCGGGGTCGAGCAAGCTGAACGCGGTGTGCGGCTTCGCTCGGGCTATGGCTCCTTCGACACGTTGCGCCAGCTGGTGCTATGGGCGCCCAGTGACGAGCCCGAAGAGAACTTCGGTGCAGTTCAGTACATGCAGACCGACGGTTTCGGCGAGAACCGCGACGGAGCCAGCGGTAGCGGCATCTTTCAGCGACGCTTTGGCGAGGGGGAGGTCACGTACCGGGCCATCGGGATCGTCCATGCGGCGCGCTCCAACCTTGCTGGCGTCGTGAGAGCAGACGACGTCGACGACGGTGACGTCTGCTTCGAGTGCGTCTACGACTTCCCCACGGCGCAAGCGCAGAACGCTCTGGCCAATCGCTTCCTCGCGGGGTTGTTCAGCGACTACGCCCGCGACGACGGCGCCAACGGCCAACTCGGCTTCTGGCTCGGCTACGACACCTTCCGCCTGCAGGAGAACTTCACTGGTTTCGTCGAGCAGTCGCGCACTCTGGAGCGAGTCGCCGGCCGTGGAGATCTGATCGAACAACAGAATCGCACACTTTCGTTGGGCTTGACGGCGCGTCATCGCACAGCGCCGTTTCGTCCTGCCTCGTGGGCGATTGGAACGGTCGAAGTCGGCGCCGACGCGAGGCTCGACGTGATCGACCAAACACAGAATCTGCTGGACGCGTCCGTGCGCAACCAGACGTGGGATCGCCGAGTGGATGCGAGCGTACGGGGAACCGATCTGGGGCTGTGGGGAGACTTGGACTGGGCATTCACACGCGCATTTCGCGTCCGGGCAGGGCTGCGCGCTGACGTACTTTCCTACGACGTGGAAGACCGCCTCGGCAACTTCGCGCCGCTGAGTAGACCCCAAGACTCGTTCATTCGAGGCTTTCGTCGCAGCGCCCTGGGTCTCGCCTGGGGTCCACGCTCGAGCCTCGAAGTCCACCCGCTCGATTGGTTGTGTGTTCTCGCCGCCTACGGAGAGGGTTACCGTTCACCCCAAGCACGCTTGCTGGAAGACGGCGAAGAAGCACCGTTTTCGAAAGTCCGATCCGCCGACTTCGGACTCCGCTTCGACTGGGGAGCTCCCCTCCAACTGACGCTCGGAAGCTACTACACGCGCCTTTCGGACGACGTGGCCTTTGATGCGGCGGAGGGCAGGCTGGAGCGAGTCGGCGCAACCCGACGCCTGGGCGGCGTGTTCCAAGCGCTGAGCCGACCACTGGATTGGCTCGTGAGCTCGGTATCCGCGACGTACGTCGACGCGACGCTACTGGAACCGCCACCGGCGACAGCGGAAGAACCGCAGCCCCCTTTCGCCGAGGGACAGAATCTGCCGTTCGTTCCCCCAATCGTGGTGCGCGCGGACATCGGCGCGCGCAAGACGCTGATCGACGAGGCTGGAGGCCGGGAAACGACCGGCCGCGTCGGCGTCGGGTTTTCGTTTCTCTCGTCGAGACCGCTCCCCTACGGCCAGTTTGCATCGCCGCTCGCGCTACTCGACGCCTCGGCCGGCGCAAGTTGGGGGCCCTTCGAGCTGTCACTCGAGATGTTCAATCTGCTGAACGTACAGTACGCGGCGAGCGAGTACGCCTTCGCGTCGGACTGGGACCCAAACGACGGTGTTCGGCCACGCACCGTAGCGCGCCACACGGCTGCGGGTTCCCCATTGTCGTGGCTGGTTTCGCTGGAGGTGACACTATGAATCTTCGCCAATGCCTGCTCGTTGCCGTCAGCGTCAACGCGGGCTGCGTGGACACCGGGCAAGAACTGACGACCATTCCACTGCTGGTCGCTGGGAGCGACGTGTCCGAGCCGTTCGAGGCGGTGGGCAGCGTACCGGTGACGCTCGACCGTGCCGATCTCGCGTTCGGCCCGCTCTATCTGTGCGCGGGAGTCACCGCTGGCGAGCTCTGCGACACCGCCCGTCTCGAGTGGATCGACACGACCGTCGTCGACACCGCAAACCCGGATCCCGTGCGGGCGGGTGAGCTGGTTGGCGCTACCGGTCCGGTTCGATCTTGGATGTACGATCTGGGGATCAGCTCTCAGTTCACCCGTGACGATCCGTTTGTGCTCGACGCGGCGAAACAGCTCGGAGACGTGTCCTTCGTCGTCGAAGGACACGTCGATCTCGACGGCAGCGACGTCAGCTTCGCCGCGCGCATCGCCATCCAGCAAAATGAAACAACCGAGCTTGGCGTCCCCGTGATCCGCAAGGCGTCCGGTGAGCGCTTCTTTCACGACGTGACGGAAACGGATGCGAGCCTGCTGTTGCGCTTCGATCCGCGCGACTGGTTGCGACCTCTCGACTTCCGAACACTGCTTTCGGCGGAGGCGTGCGGGACGGAATGCAACGAGTTGACCATCGTTCCCGAAACGGAAGCCCATCGCAGCTTGACCGTCGCATTGACGACAACCGGGCGACCTGAATTCGAATGGTCCCGCTCCCAATGAGCTCCCCAACCGGAAGAAGAAGTGCAATGAACTCCACGATTCCGCGCAGCACCCGAGCCGCCTCAGGACCAATCCGCAGGCGCAGCGGCGACGGGCAGACACCAAAGAACGTCGATCGGAAAACGCCAACGAGAGCAGCAGTGGAGTGGTCCTCACCGAGGGCGCCCCACACGATGCTGCGGCGTTTCGGGGACCGGCTCTTGGTGCCCTTCGGGACGCTGCTTCTGGGCAACTTGGCCTGTGGTGATGACGTCGATTCCGCCCGCGGCTCGCTCAACGTCCTGCTCGAAGCGGAAGATGCAGTCATCGACGGGCTGCTTCCGGGCGATGGCACCGAAGACGTCCGCGATGGCTGGTCGGTAACTTTCGACAAGTACATCGTCACCATCGGAGAGATCGGCGTCCAGCTCTCCAGCGATCGGCACGTCGCTGTTGCCGCATCAGAACTCTTCACCGTGGACATGACCCGGGTACCTGCGGCAGGGCTGAGGTTGTGGGAAATCGATGAGCTCCGCGCCGGTCGCTGGGAATTCAACTACGCGCTTGGCAGCGCCGACCGCGCGACACGCCACCGCAGCGTGGGGAGTTCCGACTTCGACGACATGGTCGACAGCGGTTGGACGTACTACGTCGAGGGAACGCTGACGAAACAGCAGGGCGAAAGTTGTCCGCCAGCCAGGCTCGCCACTCCTGGTGACAAGCAACCAAACGGCAACACGTCAGGCGAAAATGACTGCTACGCCACGGAACGTATTTCGTTCGTGTTTGGTGCCCAGACGGAGGTCAGCTTCGGCCCGTGCGAAATCGATGGAATACCAGGGTTCTCGGTCCCGGCGGGCGGGGCTCAAACGGTGGCGGCCACCATTCATGGTGATCACCTCTTCTTCAACGGATTTCCCGAGGGGAGCGAGGGCGGCGTCGACCGTCGCGCCCAATGGCTCGCCGATTGTGACCTGGATTTGGACGGCAACGTGACACTCTCGGAACTCGAGTCGATCGCTCCCGCGCAGCTCCCCGCGCTCGAAAGCTACCAACTTGGCGGGGCTCCCCTCGAACCTGTGAACATGTACGCTTACGTTCGCGCGCAACTACTCACTCAGGGTCATTTTCAAGGCGAAGGGGAATGCGCCATGCAGCTACCCCGCTCCCAGTGACCCCAGCGTGGACCGCTTGTCGCGATCGACCCACCCATCGCGCTTGCAGCGGAAGGGATTCCGGCGGTCCCGGCGGGTTCGTGCGACACCGACGCAACACACGTTGCGGTCAGTAGGGGACGCCCTGCGACGCTGTCGACCCCGTCAACCCCCGCTCGCACGCACTCGCACCACCCGTTCACGCAGCGCATCAACACGCCATCGGCGCCGGCGCGCTATCACGCGGACGGATTCTTGGCTCGACATTGCACTCACGCTGCAGCAGCGTCCACTTTTTGCATCAAATCATGACTGCGAATCGTGTTCCAAAGCGCGTCACCAACAGGCTCGCCTGAAGTGGCGCTCGCCGCCCGAAACCCGGTTCGAGTCATTTCGGGACGGGGTCGTTCGGCAGCGGTTCACCCAAAAACCCAGTGATGTCGCGAGGGGTGGACACGGCCGGATAGCGCGGGTGCTGTCGGTACCGAGGCGCCAAGTGCGGGCAACTACCCGTTCCCCCTACGGCGCTGTCGGTCCCGGACCCCCCACTTGCGTAGGCATGGAGCGCTATGGAACGTGCGTTCGCAATCCGTAGAATGGATCCACGATGGCCAGCAATCGGGCACCCACAGAAACGTCAGCTCTCCGCCACTCTGCGATCGTAACCGAGGGGAGCGGTTTTGCGGGGCACCTCCGGTGTGCCAGTTTGGCCGACCTGGTTCAGCTGGAGTGCCTCTCCGGTGGCCGCACGGCAATCAGCGTGCGCGCCGGCGACCTCACCGGGCACCTGTTCTTCGACGGGGGCGCGCTCGTCCACGCCGAAGCGGGTGAACTCGTCGGAAACGATGCCGCGTTTGCCATTCTCGGGTGGAGCCACGGCACGTTTGGACAGTCACCCGTTGCCTGGCCCAGCGAAAGGTCGATCGACGTGCCGTGGCAGCAACTGTTGATGATCTCCGCGCAACGGCGGGACGAAGAGCTTCGTGACCGCGGGCCATCCACGCAGGTGTCTGCGCGCAGCACCAGTCGACTCGTTGCAGTGCCGGCATCTCAACCCGCCACGACTCCGCGCGTACCCCCACCTCCTCCGCGTCGGGGGAATACGCAACAGCCGAGCACTGCGCAACCCATCGCGGAAGATGCAAAGCCGATCACTTCCGAAGCGAGCGGGGGGGCACAGACAGGAAGCGCGTTTGCCGCCGTTCGCGTGTGCACGGACGGCCGAGTCTTGGCGGTGCGTGGTGACGGGAACGAACTCGTGGAGCTGACCGCCTATGTGCGTCGACTCGTCGATCTGATGGGGAACGAGATGGGGCTGGGTGATTTCTCGGCACTCGAGTGTCGAGGTGCCACGCGACAACTGCTGTTCGTCGCCGACTCACCGGAAACGACCCTTGCGGTCGAAGCGAGTGTCGATGACAACGTCGTGGAACTGGGTCGGCGTCTTCTCGACGAGGGTCGAGATCGGGCGAGGTGACTCGTTTCATTTGTGATTGACGGGGTGCCGGAGAAGTGGCGATGGGGTTCAAGTTCAAAGAGCTGTTTTGGGTGTCCGACGAGTCGGATGAAGACGATGTGCCGACGGCGGCCACGTCATCTTCTGAAAATCCAGCTCTCGCATCCACGTCTGGCTCGATGCCGTCTCCTGCGTCTCGAGCCAGTGCAGCCAGCGGGCAACGCCTGTTGGCGGGTCACGTCGAGATTCAGCGTGCGCTGAGCACCCTGCGCGACGTCAACGGGGTCGTGGGTAGCCTCCTGGTACGCACGGACGGCGCACTGCTGGGATGCGACCTGCCCGTCTACTTTCAAGCCGAGACTCCCGAGCGCGTCGCCGGACGGATCGCCCAGTTGTACGAAGCGCTGGGTCAAGCCGGTGAGCCTCGGCACAAGATCTCGGCGCGCTACGGAGACCACCTGTTTCACATCGCCGAAAGTCCAGTCGGGCTCATTGGTGTGTTGACGGAAAAGGACTGCAACAGCCCAGCGCTGGGTATGGCCCTGCGTTTGGTTGGTCGACGCATCGCTGGCGCGAATGCGGGAGTTTGAAGCGTAAAACATCGACTCTGGGGAGTCAGGGAGAGGAAGTCATGACGACGAAAAAGAAGAAAGCCGGACGCCCAGGCCCAGCGTTCACGATTGGGATCCCGATGGTTCTCGCCGCGTTTGCGGGTTCCTGGGGGTACTCGTACTTCAACGACAGCAAACAACCAGCAAACCCGACGCTGGCTCGAGAGGCTCACCTCACCGAGCCGGTGACGTTCAAGGTCGCAGCTGATCCCTGGTCGGGCTACAGCACGTTCCGGAGCGAACCCAAGTTCACTGCCGAGCTCGCCAAAGACAAGATAACGATCGAATACATCGACGACGAGAAATACTACGACCAAAACGAGCGAATGAAGGCGCTCGCCGCAGGAGAGCTCGACATCGCTCTAACGACGTTGGACGCCTTCTTGCAGCATGGGGCCGCCCACGTCGACGGTGGCAAGTTTCCCGGCGAGATCATTTTCGGCATCGACGAGTCCGCAGGCGGGGACGCCATCTTCCTGGGCAAAGGCAAGAAGAGCTTCGACGAGGTCACGCCGGAGGACAAGGTGTGCTATTCGGTGGGCACTCCCAGCGAACATTTGTGGGACTTCGCTAGCCTGGCCTTCGCTGGCTTGGGGGACAACCTCGGCAAGGACAACGGCGTCGTCGCCAAGGACTGCTGGGAGAAACTGACGAAGAACGAGGTACAGGTTGCTGTCCTGTGGCAACCATATACCGCTCTGGCGGTCAAAGCTGGCTATGCAAAGGTGTTCGCCACTGGCGGCCAGGCTGACGACGTGATTCTGGACATCGCGGTGGCCAATCACAGCGTACTCGAGGACAAGCGGCCCGCTCTGCAGCAGCTCGTCGCGGCCTACTTCAGAACCATCGACGCGTTGCAGAAGGACGCCAAGCACCACGGCGACTTCGTCACCAAAGACTGCGGGCCAGACTGCGAAGGCGACGCAGCTTTGGGAGCCGCCGTGCTCGAAGGCATCGATTTCCTGACGCTGGAAGAGAATCTCTGCCTGTGGTTCGGGCAATGCGATCAACCGAACAAGATCGTGCCCCGCGTCGGAAAGACCGGTCGCCTGCTCGTCGCCAAGGGTAAACTCGCGGCGAACGCCCTCCCCCAACCGGAGTCCATCATCGACGACGGCTTTCTGGTGGCCATCAAAGAGGAGCGTATCAGCGCCGCGCAGCTTGCGCGCGAGGTGGCCGGCCCCGAAGCACAAAAGATGGGTCCAGTATTTGCGGCCCAAGAAGCCAAGTACTCGTACACCGTGCCAGGGGCTGAAGGCGTCGGAGTCGTTGGAACGCTCCAGTTGCCCCAGGTCTATTTTCGCGAAGGGAGCTACGGTCTGACCGAAGACGCCAAACTCACCATCGCGTCAATCGGCGAGCAGCTTCGCAGCTTCCCGGCGCTTTGCGTCCGAATTGCCGGCCACACCAACTCCAATGGCGATCCCAAGGCCAATCGCCAGCTCAGCAAGTTCCGCGCGCTGGCCATCGCGGCCGAACTCACGCGATTGGATGCCGACGAGTTCCCTGCGTCGCGCTTCGACGTCAAGGGGTATGGCTCCGATCAACCGATTCTCGTAGGCGGTGTCGAAGATTCTCAGGCGAGTCGGCGCACCGAATTCACGCTCGTCAACTGCGCCGGCAACGGCTGATGACGGCGGGCAATATCAATCCCGTCCTGTCGACTCACGGCATCGGAAGAACCTACTCGAGCGCGCACGGAAACGTAATCGCGCTCGAGGACATCGACGTTGCTGTGCGCCCCGGTGAGTTCGTCAGCATCATCGGCGCCTCGGGTTGCGGCAAGTCGACCCTGCTGCGAATCGTCGCGGGCTTGGATCGTGCCACCTGCGGCGAAGTGCACGTCGCGGGAGCACCCGTCGTCGGGCCCGCCGCCGATCGCGGCATGGTATTTCAGGGCTACACGCTGTTTCCGTGGTTGAGCATTCTGAGCAACGTGATGTTCGGCCCGCGAATGCGCCGCGTGCCAAGACGCGAAGCGAGAAAGAGTGCGTTGCACTGGCTGGCTATGGTCGGGCTCGAGCGCGTCAGCCACCTGTTTCCACATCAGCTCTCCGGAGGCATGCAGCAGCGCGTGGCGATCGCGCGAGCGTTGGCAAACGAACCCAAAGTCCTGCTGATGGACGAGCCGTTCGGTGCCCTCGACGCACAGACTCGTGGCAACCTGCAGTTGCAGCTGATGGATCTGTGGCAGCGCGTCGGGATGACCGTGGTATTCGTCACCCACGACCTCGACGAAGCAGTACTGCTGTCCGATCGGGTCATCGTGCTCGGAGCACATCCTGGGAGGGTGGTTGCCGAGATCGACGTACCACTGGCGCGCCCCAGAACACACGATGTGTACCTCGAACGCGCCTACCAGCAGACCAAACGCCAGCTGCGCAACTGGATCTGTCCGGACCAGGCTCGCGACGCGTCGACATCGGCGTCCACGCCCGCCCGCGACACAGGGCTCCCTGACCTCAACGCCCCGCGCACCTCTGGCACGCGCGCACTGGGCGGCACGGCAGCGGCTCATCTGCCCGAGAGCAGGACGCCCGATGAAGCGTCAGGCGCGAGCTAGCTCAGGTAGACACCAACACCGATGCGCCACGTGAGCGCCGTTGCTTTCATCCGTTTCACAAGCTCGCTACGAGCTCAGGCACGTGGCCCAGATCCTCGTCTTGCAGAGCGCGTTGAACCGCGGGACGACGCACCTGGTTCTGGGCCAAACGCAGGTAGTTCGACAACTCCCTCATGGGCAACTCGGCGTGTAGCCCCCATAGAAAGAACACGAGCGCGTAGCCATCGAGCAAGCTGGCCCCAGTGGACAGAACCGTGCCGGCAACGTTTAGCCGCTCGTCGACGTAGCGCAACATCTCGAACCCTCGCGAACGTCCATCGCGTTTGAGGCTCTCGAAAGTCGCCTCATCGTCGCTGAAGCGCGCCGGATTGATCCGCATCGCAAAAGGGATGTGAACGCCCGACGCCAACAGGCTCATCCATTCGAGCACACGTATCCCCGACAGCCCCCCGGTTGGCAGCGTGGGTGTCGCGCTACGGGCATCGAGGTGCGCGAGGATGGCCCCGACCTCGGTCAGCACCGCGCCGTCTTCAAGCCGCATGGCGGGGATCCGGCTCAGCGGGTGTATTCGTCTGTACTGTTCCTCGAAATGCTCGCCGGCGAATACGTCAACGCGACGCAGTGTGTACGGAAGCCCGACCTCGAGCAGCGCGATGTGCGCAGCCAAGGAACAAGCACCCGGGTAGTAGTAGAGTTCGATCATGGGCCTCTCGTACTGTGGTTCAATTCATGAGAAAAACGATTTGATTGAATCAATATGATGAGATTTACTCATGTCCGTGATGACACAGTCACGAATCGAGATCCGCGATCTGCGCTTGGTCCAG
>QJWJ01000127.1 GCA_003235365.1 Deltaproteobacteria bacterium | reverse complement strand
ACGCTGAATTGGAGAACCACGCCGGCCTCGGAAGATGTTCATGAGTAGCCGAAGCGAGCCCACGGTTTGTTACGTTGCAGAACTGAGCCGCGACCCCCACGACCCGAAGCGGCGACCGGTCGCCCAAGGGCATATTCGTTGTCGTTGAAGAGCTGAGGAGAGGACCTTTGAAAAGAGGGCAACAGAGTGTGCGGACGTCGACGGGCTAGACTGTGCACGATCACGCGATCCGATGCTGACCGGGGCGTCCGCGGATCAGCAGGCGTGATGTAGGAAGAAAAAACCCCATCAGAAAGTTGCCCAATGGGCGTCTGATGGGGCCGGTCTTCTAATAACCACAAAAGGAGACCGTGAATGTCGTTGCGTCATTGGGCGCCGCAGCGCAAGTTCTTTGCGCAGTTGGTGCGGTTTGATCGGGATCTGGCCGCGCAGGTCGGAGCTTCCACTGGCTGTCCACGGTGCGGCAGCAAGTTGCATCGAGCCGACTACCCCCGCAAGCCGCTCGGAGGTGGCGAGTTCTTCAGCGGTTTGGTGCGCCGGGTGAGCTTCTGCTGCTCGCAACGGGAATGTCGTCGGCGCTGCACGCCACCGTCGTTCGTGTTTGCCGATCGGAAGTGGTACGTGCTGGCCGTGGTCGTGCTGGCGGCTGCTCTGGGCCCTTCCGCTCAGGAGCACGTCACCGGTCAGCTGGTGTTGGCGGGCACGACTCTGGCTCTGCGGACCGTGCGCCGCTGGCAGGCGTTCTTTCGCCAGAGCTACCCCCGCAGCGCTGCATTCGCGTGGCTGCGGGCTCGGTTGAGTCCGCCACCTGCGGCTGCCAAGTTTCCTCTGGCGTTGCTCGGCCACGTTCGGAGGAGCGGTTGTGGCAGTCCTGATCAATCCATCGCCCAAACCATCAACTTGCTCGTCCTTGCGGGCCTGGGCTCCAGGATCGAGAAATTCGAGGGGCGGATCACGATCCGCAGAGACTGACACTGCTGAGTGCGTGTTCGATTCGATAGGCCTTTCCCGACCCCACGGCGATGGCGCCGTTGGGGTAACGAGGAGACATTATGGCCAAAGACAAATCGAGTCGGCGCCGCTGGACGGAGTTTCGCTTCAGCGTCGTCGGCACTCTCTTGAGTGGCACTCTGGAACACGGTGAGCTGAAGGAGCGCCTCGCCGACTTGGCGAGCAAGACCTGGAATCATCCGATCACGGGTGACCCGTTCGTCGTGGGCGCTTCGACCATCGAGCGCTGGTTCTACAAGGCGAGAGCCAATGATCGGGACCCTTTCGGTGCACTCGAGCGACCGCCTCAGTCCAGCGCCGGCCAGAGCAAGTCTGTACACAGCGCGTTGGCGTCCGTCTTGCGAGAGCAGCATTCCCAGCATCCAACGTGGAGTTACTTGCTGCACCACGAAACGCTCGTTGCTCGCGCCAAGAAGGAGACGGCGCTGGCTCCCATCCCGTCCTACCCGACCACGCGTCGCTTCATGCAAGCCAATGGCCTGCTGAGACAATCCAAGAAGCGAAAGCATCACGGTCGTGAGCGACGGAGCTACGAGGTCGAGCACGTACACGCCCTCTGGCACGCAGACTTTCACCTCGGCCGGCGCAAGGTGCTGATGCCAGAAGGCGACTGGGTCACCCCCGTACTGCTCGGCTTCATGGATGATCACAGCCGTCTCGTCTGCCACTTGCAGTGGTATCTGCGAGAAAACGCGCAGACGTTCGCCCACGGTTTGATGCAGGCGCTGATGAAACGAGGTGTCCCCAGGGCGCTGCTGACTGACAACGGCAAGCCCATGCTCGCGGCGGAAACCACCGAAGGTCTGCAGCGTCTGGGCATCGTGCACGAAACGACGCTCCCGTACACACCAGAAGCCAACGGCAAGCAAGAAGCCTTCTGGGGACAGGTCGAAGGGCGACTCATGCCGCAACTCGAAGGTCACAAGGACTTGACCCTGCCGCTGCTCAACCGAGCCACACTGGCTTGGCTCGAGCACGACTACAACCAACGGCAGCATTCCGAACTTCAATCCTCTCCCATGCAGCGCTTTCTCGACGCCGACAATCTCGGACGAGACTGCCCGGGTTGGGACGACCTACGCACCCTGTTCCGGCGCGAGGAAACCAGGCGTCAGCGTCACAGCGACGGTACCGTCAGCGTCGCTGGCAAGCGATTCGAAATCCCTGCGCGATATCGGATGCTGCGCGACGTGACCGTCCGCTTTGCCTCTTGGGACCTCTCCAAGATCGCGCTCGTCGACCGTCATCGGGGCCATCATCTCGCCGATCTCTACCCCGTCGACAAGGCCCGCAACGCTGACAAGCGCCGCTCAGCCGTGGAGGTTACCGACGACGAGCCCGCCGAAACCGGCATCGCCCCACTCCTCGCATCCCAGATGGAAGCCGATGAGCGCAACGGCTTGGCGCCAGCGTACATGCCCATCGACGAAAGCGACGACTTGGAGGGCATCTTCTGATGAAGAAGAAACTGCTCTCCGCGTTCGGACTCAAGTTCTACCCCTTCGGCCGTGACTTGCCTGTCCAAGCCCTCTTCCGAAGCCCCGCCATCGACACCTTCTGTCGAAAGGTCGAGTTCACCGTGCCCGATGGGGGCTTCGCACTCGTCGCAGGTGATCCGGGCACGGGCAAGTCCGTCACCCTACGCTTACTCGCCGCCCACCTCGGCGAGCTTCGCGATGTGTCAGTCGCCTACTTGGAACACCCCCAGAGCAGCGTTGGCGACTTCTACCGAGAGCTGGGCGATCTCTTCAACGTGGCCTTGAAAGCCAGCAACCGTTGGGGGGGATTCAAATCACTCCGTGCCCGCTGGA
Source organism: Deltaproteobacteria bacterium (assembly GCA_003235365.1). Lineage (GTDB taxonomy): Bacteria > Myxococcota_A > Polyangia > Polyangiales > Polyangiaceae > SZUA-265. The sequence continues at coordinate 566 of QJWJ01000127.1, read as the reverse complement.
CCGAGCACATTGCCTCCACGATCACTCGTCCCGTGCTGATCATCGACGAAGCCCAGGAGATGGATCCCCGCGTCTTGAGCGAGCTTCGCATCCTCTCCAGCAAGGAGTTCGACGCGAGGTCACTGCTCTGCGTGGTCTTTGCCGGTGATCGCCGTCTCCTCGATCGACTCGGTCATCGAGACCTGCAACCCATCGAGAGCCGAATCCGGCGCCGCCTCTTACTCGAAGAGGCTCCCAGAGATGAAATGCTCGCATGCCTCGACCACCTGCTCGATGCAGCTGGTAACCCCGATCTCATCGCCACCGACGCCAAGGTCGCAATCGCCGAACACTCCGCTGGCAACTACCGCAGCATGATGACCCACTGCGACGAGCTCTTCGCGACCATGCTCGACCGCGACGCCACCGTCATCGACGGTGACCTCTTCTTCGACCACTACAAGCCAAAACGCACCAAGCACCGAAAGACCTGACCATCAATTCGCGCGATCACGCGACCATCAAATTGCGTGATCGCGCTCAGACGACTTGCGGAAGAGAGTGGTGCTGGGTCAGGAAGTCCCATG
>QJWJ01000041.1 GCA_003235365.1 Deltaproteobacteria bacterium | reverse complement strand
GTCGCGCCCCCCATGACTACGCCCAGTCCCAAGGTCCGACGGCCGTCGAAACCGGTGCTCTCACCGACGTCTGAATCCGCAGCAGAACGTCGAGGAGCCCTACCGACGAAGACGCGCGACGCCCCCGAAAAAGATACATCCATCACAGCGGCGAACGCGCCTCGCAAAGCGCCGCTCCCTTCGCCGGACAAAGAGCGTTCACCGGCAACGCTACTTCCTCCGCCACCACGTGTTCCCTTGTTGGAGTGAGACAAAATGTCCGTTCGCAACCCGTTGTGCTTGTACACGCTCATCCTATTTCTGAGCAGCTCTCGCCTCGTTGGCGCCCAGCCCGACGACGCGACCGTCGACGACGTGACCGAACGCAGCGAAGACGCCAACTCGTCGTTCGAATTGGTCGAAGAGGGCATGGAGCTGTATCACGAGCAGCACTATGCAGAGGCCATCGAACGATTCGAATCCGCCTACCTGATCAACCGCGACGTCAACTTGTTGTTCAACATGGCGCGGTGCTTGGAGGCGCTCGGCAAGCGCGACGAAGCGATCGCCAAGTACGAGGCCTACGTCGGTAGTGACCAGGCGCAACCCGAGGGCATCGAGCGGGCGCGTCGCGCGTTGGAGAAGCTAGAGAAACGGCGGACTCCGGCTCCCCCTGCAACGTCGTCCGAAGCCGAAAGTGACCCGCAGAACGACGGCAGCACGGATCGAAGTCCCGAAACGCACACCGTTTCTGCACGCCCCCAGCCCGAATCGACATCGTGGCTTCCCTACTGGTTGCTCGGTGGCGGCGTGTTGGTCGGCGCAGCGGGAGCGACCTTCTACGTGCTCGGCATGAACGACCACCGCGACGTCACTGACGCCCGGGGGTACTCGAACCGCAACGCGCCGTACGAACTGACGCGCAGCGAAGCCCAGTCATCCGTGGATTCGGGTGACCGCAACAAGACCATCGGCGTCGTGCTCGCATCCGTGGGCGGTGCACTCGCATTGACGTCAGTGACGCTGCTGGTCCTCAGCCCCGCTCCAAACAAGTCGACGATGGACACGGCATTGACTTTGACACCGCGCGAGGGTGGAGCGGCACTGCATCTGAGCGGAGCATTCTGATGGCCAAGCTGGCAACGTGGTTGGGCGTTTGCGTCGTGCTCGGCTGTTCATCGCCGGACATCGACGAGTTGCACTTCGCCTGTGAAACCGACTCCGACTGCACCGCGGGCGACATATGCGGCACGCTGGCAGGTGAACGAGCCTGCATCTCCGCAGCGCAATCGCCGATTCGTATCGGACTGAGCGCGCCGTTCCAAGGCCCAAGCCGAGATCTCGGCATCGACATGCGCCGGGGGCTGCTGGCCAGCTTCGACCGGGTCAATCGCGAAGGCGGCGTGGGCGGACGCCCACTGCAGCTCGAGTCGCTGAACGACAACTACGACCCCGAGTTGGCGCGGGCGAACATGTTACAGCTGCTCGACGTGAAAAAGCAGTCGGAGTCGCCGGACGAACCCGACGTGCGTGGTCCCGATGGCGTGTTCGCATTCGTCGGCAACGTCGGCACCCCCACCATGTTGGTCACGGCCCCAATCGCCACGAAGAACGAGACCGTGTTCTTCGGGCCTTTCACCGGCTCCCAGAAGTACCTGCGCGACGGCACGAACTCACCTTACGTCTACAACGTGCGCGCGGGCTACTTCGACGAGACGGAGGCGATGGTCGACTACATGGCTTCGTTTCGCTCGCCGCGGATAATCACGACGGCTGAATCGTACGAGAATCTGCTCGTCTTTGCACAGAACGACAGCTACGGGGACGCTGGCTACGACGGCTTCGTGGGGGCCTACGATCGCAACATCGCTCCCCTTCAGGAACTGGACGGGCGCGCCGAAGCGCCCTCGGTGCGCAAGGTCACCTACGAACGAGAGGATCTGGCGAGCGTCGATGAAGCGGTAGAACGAACTCGGCAGTTTCTGTCGGAGATCATTGCCGGCTCCGCAACGGCCACGACATCCGTGGGTATCGTGATGATCGACACCTATTTGCCCGGAGCAAAGTTCATCCGCGCCATCAAGGAGTGGATCAATCAGGACGTCGCACGTTCCAACGCGCTCGACGTGTTGTTCATGCACGTCTCCTTCGTGGGAAGTGATGCACTCGCCAAGGCGCTGACGGATCCTCCCGCCACTTACCCGGACGTGACCGATCCCAGCGGCGGCAGAGAACTGAGCTACGCCGAGGGCGTGATGGTCACGCAGGTCGTCCCGTACTACCAATCACAAGCGCCCGGTGTGAGGCGCTATCGAACGGATCTGAGCAGCTACGACGGCGGAACCTTCAGTTTCACGTCGCTCGAAGGCTACATCAACGCGGAACTGTTCGTCGAAGGGCTGCGACGCTGCCAGAGCGAACTGAACTCCGAGAGCCTGATCGGCACACTCGATTCGATGGGCAACGTCGACCTGGGGATCGGCTCGTTGCTCGGCTTCTCACCGGTGCGGCACCAAGCGTCGAGCACCGTGTGGGGAAGTCGAATCGAAGCAGACGGCACGTTCTCGATTCCGTTTCGCTGGACGCCGCGGGAACGCATCACCCCAGAACAGAACTGATTCTGGCGGTACCGGGGTAACCCCCCCAACACCAGCCGAATCCCCCATTCGACCCGTTTCTGAATCAAGCCGGCCTGCGTCTCCAGGTTCCCGCCGGCGTTCGCTTCGGCCAGTCACCGCAGCCCAGGTGTGACGAGCACACCTGCAACCGGAGTCCGCGCTATGCGCCTGCCGGCGCCGCGGATGGCCTCGAGCGAACGGCCATTCACGACGCTGGGCGCTCGTCGCAAACGCGCTGCACGACGCTGGGGCGCGCGCGCTCGCGCGCGCGCGCCGCCCCCGAGCAGCAATGCCATCCAATGCGTAAACATTTGAAATCACAAATCAATGACCGCACATTCGATGGTACGCCCCTTGCTCTAAGGGGGAGCAACTGGCGAGCGCCAGTGCAACCCCAAGGAGCCGAGACATGCATTCACGAACCGCAATCAGCAGCCTCAAGACTGGCCTCGAGAACGTCGCGGCGTTCACCGATCGAGGTGCTTCCAAGTCATTGAGCCACCGCGCCCTTCCAGGTTCGGTTCCCAGCCCATCCGCAGCTCGTTCACTCCGAGTAATCCGCTGGAGCGGTTTGGCTCTGGTCGTCGGCCTCCTCAATGGTTGCGGCGCCGGCATCGAGGCGCCCGGTGAGTTCGAGCAGAACGAGACCGCATACGAAAGTAGCGAGGCGCTGAGCTGGAACAAGTTCATCAAGAAACACTGCAGCGGTCGTCACCGCCAGGGACGCCAGGGCGATGGACAACCCGGCGACGGACAAGTCGATGGACAACCCGGCGACGGACAAGTCGATGGACAACCC
>QJWJ01000010.1 GCA_003235365.1 Deltaproteobacteria bacterium | reverse complement strand
GTCGTGACTCCTCCAGCCGCCCCCGCGCCGGCTGCAACTCCGCCGGTCGGCCCTCCGCCGGCTGCAACTCCACCGGTCGGCCCTCCGCCGGCTGCAACTCCGCCGGTCGGCCCTCCGCCGGCTGCAAACCCGCCAGTGGCCTCGCCGCCGCTCCGTGGGACGACGCCGTCCACCGCAAAGTCGCCGCCGCTTGGGGAGACCGCTCCATCAGTAGTCGAGGTGGCGTCACCTAGGGCACTGCTACTGCCCGTGCCCGGCGTCTCGCCCGGCGTCACGACGACCTGGTCATCTGCTCCACAGGCAACCACGCAACAGTTGGCCAGCAACAAAACCGCTCGAATCGTCAGCTTGGTCATGTGGTTACCTCTGGCGGGCCTGCAAGGACGCCAAACCTGAGACTCCGCCGACTTGAGAGAGGGAGACGCTTACCAGTTAATAGTAGTTGCGGACCACGCGCTGAACAAGGGTTGTTCGCGGTGTTGTGGCAACAACGCTTGGGATCTGTGAGTTCGCGTTCGCGTCGACTAGTGTGCGTGATTGCGTCTTGCAGGATCGAATACAGCGCAGCGGAGTCGGGCGATGGACTACATCGAGAAGAACAAGGATGAGCTCGAGAAGGCGATCTACTTCCGCCTCGGGGCGACCGGGATTGGCTGGCATGGCACCGGCCAGGATTCCAGACCTCCTGACGTGCCCCTCGTAACCTAGCGGGATCATTGAGGCGGGGTGGGGTCGGGGTGCGGACCCAAAGCTGTCCGGTTTTTCTGGCGCGGGGGCATGCTCGGGTCGTGGCCTCCACAGCCGAGCAGAGCGGGCTTTTCGACGACAAAGAAGGCAGTCGAGACAGCAGCGATATCGTAATCAACGACCGGTGTCGTATCCAAACGCGCGAGAGTTGTCGCGTGGTCGCGATCTGCGGACTCCCGTTGGTTCACTACGTCGTTGGAGACCGCATGGGCGAGGCACACGCGATGGTCAGCTTGGTCGAGCAGGGCTGGGCGAAGCAGAATGAAGTAGCAGCCGCGTTCGGCTGCACCGAGCGGACGGTGCGGCGTAACCAACGTCGTTTCGAATCTGGTGGTCTCGCGGCGCTAGGGCGACAGACAGGCTATCCGAAGGGGACGTCGCGCCTCCCAGCCACGCGCATGCGGCTGGTCAACGAATGGAAGAGTGAAGGCATCGCCAATCGCGAGATCGCGCGACGTCTGGGTGTCACCGACAAGGCCGTCCGCAAGGTGTTGCGCAGGCTGGGGTGGAAAGCCTCCCAGGGCGAGCAGATCTCGCTGGACCTGGACCCCGCAGCCGCGGACCCAAACCTGTCCGATCGGTCCACGGTCCAGTCCATTTCTGACGCGCACCGAGGAGAAAACAGGCCAGAAGAGGCGTCGCCCAATGCGGACCCAAAGCTGTCCGGTCTCGACGCTGGACAATGGGCCGCCTCGGACAATGGACCGGAGGGTCGCGCGCAGTGCCCCCCGGGCAGCGCGGACCCAAACCTGTCCGGTTCGGACGCGTCACCCGGTGAGCTGCTGCCGGTCTCGCTCGACGCCGATGCAGCTGACCGCAGCTTGGACCGCATCCTGGCCTGTCTGGGTATGCTCGAGGACGCGGCTCCCGTGTTCGGCAACGCCGTCCACATCGACGGCGTCGGTGTACTGCTGGCGATCCCCGCACTGGTCGACAGCGGCGTGTTCAAGATCGCCAACGACATCTACGGCAGCATCGGACCTGCCTTCTACGGGTTGCGGACAACGCTGCTGACCTTGTTGCTGATGGCTCTGCTTCGCATCAAGCGCCCAGAGGGCCTCAAGGAGCATTCCCCCCGCGCACTCGGTCAAGTTCTGGGCCTCGACCGAGCGCCAGAGGTCAAGACACTGCGCAGGAAGCTGGCTCGTCTCGCCGCCTTCGGTAGAGCTGCCGACTTCGGACGGGCCCTGGCGCAGCACCGAGTTGCCGTCCGTGGTCCTGCCATGGGCTTTCTGTACGTCGACGGCCATGTCCGCGCGTATCACGGCAAGCGCCAGCTTCCGAAAGCCCATCTCGCCAGGATGCGGCTGGCTATGCCAGCCACGACCGACTACTGGGTGAACGACGCCGAAGGCGAGCCCTTGTTCGTGGTCACGACGGAAGCCAACGAGGGCCTCGTGAAAATGCTCCCCGTCGTGCTCGATGAAGTCCGGCCCTTGGTGGGAGATCGACGTGTTACGGTCGTCTTCGACCGCGGCGGGTGGAGCCCGAAGCTGTTCAAGGAGCTGCTGACGCGCGGCTTCGACATCCTCACCTACCGCAAAGGACGCTGCCCCCGGCTACCGGATTCGGCCTTCACAGTGCACAAGGCCGTCCTCGACGAGCAACCCACCAGCTACCGCTTGGCCGATCAAGGAACCTACCTCGGATACGGGCCACGCCATGCACGCCACAGGTTGCACCTGCGCCAGGTGATCCGGCTCGACGACGACGGTCATCAAACACAGGTCATCACCTCGCGACGGGACTTGCCCGCCATTGAGGTTGCTCACCGCATGTTTGCCCGATGGCGGCAGGAGAACTTCTTCAAGTACCTGCGCGAGGAGTACGCGCTCGATGCCCTCGTCGACTACGGCGTCGAACCCGCCGACCCAACCCGCGAGGTACCCAACCCGGTCCGCAAGCAGCTCAACGGCGAGCTGCGCAGGGCCTACGCGGAGCTCAGCCAGCTCGCTGCCGAATACGGCAGCGAGGCCTTCGTGAACCGTGAGCAACTTCGCCGAACCATGCGTGGCTTCAAAATCGCCAACGCCGCTCTCAGACGGCGGATCCGCGAGTCTACCGAACGCATCGCGAAGCTCGAAAGACGGCGCGATGCCACTCCGGCCCGCGTCCCCCTGCAGCCGCTGGTCGAGGGCGAGGTCATCAAGCTCCGCGTCGAGCGAAAGCACATCTCAGATCTGCTGAAGATGGTCGCCTACCAAGCCGAAGGCGAACTCGTGCGCCTGGTGACGCCGCACTATCGCCGTGCAGACGATGAAGCCCGCACGCTCGTCCACTCCGCGCTGGCGTGTGTTGGCGATATCCAAGTCGCGGATCGACAACTACGTATTTCCCTTGAGCCGCTCAGCTCGCCTCATCGCACCCACGCCCTCGCCGAACTCTGCGACCAATTGAACCAGACGCCAACTCCGTTTCCGGGCTCCAAGCTTCTCCTTCACTACGAGGTCAAGCCACCGCCCGATACCAGTCTCGCCTTCCCCGGTCCCCGCCCCAGCACCCCTGACCGCGCCCCCAACCGGACATTTTGAGCTGGGGGTACGTCAGGAGGTCTGGATTCTCACGACGCAGGCAAAACCGTTCGAGGAGTTGGCGATGGCGTGCTCACGAATCCCGCTCAGTGCCGCATCCGTGCTGGTGTTCCTGGCGACCACGTCG
>QJWJ01000426.1 GCA_003235365.1 Deltaproteobacteria bacterium | reverse complement strand
CCCCGATGTTATGCTCGACTGAGTGTCGACGATGCAGCCACGAAAACAGCGACAGCCCATTGCACACACGCAACACCACGACGCACCGAGACGATGCACCGACATCGGCTGGGACGACCTGAAGGTCTTCCACGCCGTTGCTGCCAGCGGCTCCATGCGCGCTGCGGGTTCGGAACTAACGCTCAACGCCTCCACCATCTCTCGACGCCTCGGCGCACTGGAGCGCGCGCTCGGTGCCAAGCTGTTCGAGCGCCACCCCGAGGGTCTGCGACTGACCGCGGCGGGCGTCGAAACCCTGGAGCTCGCCAAACGACTCAACAGCGGAGTGGACGAGCTACAACGGCGCGTGCGTGGACGAGACCAACGCCTCGAAGGCGATCTCCGAGTGAGTGTTGCCGAGATTCTCGGCGCCTGGTCGTGCACGGTGCTCGCGGCGCTTTCTCGAGAACACCCGGGCCTCAACATCAATCTGGACATCAGCGACGCCCTGCTCGACGTAGACCGCCACCAAACCGACCTCGTCGTGCGCGTCGCGGACGCTGCCCCGTCTCAACTCGTCGGGCGGCGAGTTGGCAAAAGTGGTGTTGGACTGTACGCCTCGACCGGCTATCTCGAACGGCATGGCACCGAGCTCGGCAACCCGTCACAACGTTGGGTCTCTTGGCCAAGAGCCGTGGAACACAAGCCCGCATTCCGATGGCTGCAAACCCAATACCCACAACGACTCGCCGTATTGCGCGGCAATTGCGCGACCACCGTCCTACGAGCCGTACGCAGCGGCGTGGGAATTGCGCCGCTTCCCCACTGCCAAGCCGCCGAAGAGCCGAGCCTGGTGTGCCTCAGGCAGCTGCCTGATCAATGCTCGACGCCCGTATGGTTGCTGACTCATCGCGACTTGCAACGGACCGCCAAGGTACGGGCGGCATTCGAAGCGTTTGCCCAGGCGTTCAAGGCGCACGCGCCGCGATTCGTGAGTGGCACATCGTTCGAGAGCCCCGCGGCCAACGGGGCACGGGTCTGAGGACGACGGTTCTGCTGCCTCCCCACACGTAATCGATGACTCGAGAAGAACTCCTGCAATTTGTCCGCCGCCACCGCTTGCTGGTTCAGGCGTCCGTGTCCGCCAGCGGTGCTCCTCAGGCCGCGGTGGTTGGCTTCGCCGTCAGCGACCAGCTCGAGTTCGTATTCGATACGCTCGACTCGACGCGCAAGTTCCAAAACATCGTCCAAGAATCACGGGTGTCGCTGGTCATCGGTTGGGACGAAGAGATCACCGTTCAAATCGACGGCGTCGCGGACGTCCTGCGCGGCGCTGAACAGACGCGGCTACGCGAATGTTACTTCGGAGTCCATCCTGACGGTCGTGAGCGGCTTGCCTGGAACGGCATCGAGCACATCCGAGTCAAGCCCACGTGGTTCCGCTACAGCGACTTCTCCGTGGATCCACCACGAATCGTCGAAGGCAACCCACTGGCGTTGCCCTAGATGAGCGTTCGCGGTCCGCGAGACGCTCATTCGATGCAGAACCCCACCAAATCCGTCCGCAAGCCCAAACTGCAAAGACCATCAATGCCCGCCATCCGTCGCATCTGGGCCCCCGACACCGAAACAGCAACGGCGATCTGCCGTCGCTCTGACGATCGGCCGGCCCCGTCACGCGAACAGCGCGAGCAACTGCGCGAGCAGAATCTTTCCGATCATCGCCAGGGGGTAAACGACCGCATACGCCACGTAGGTCTGCTCGGACCGTTTCGAGAGTTCGAACGCCGCGGCCAGCGTGGCTGGCTGCGTCTGCAGACCGCTGCTCGCCCCGAGCGTTGCGACGACGCCGGCTTCTGCCCAACGGCGCATGAAGACAATGGCAACCCCCGTCCCCACGAGTGTCACCATGGCACCGAGGGCGACAATTAGTAGCCCTTCACGATTCATCACACCAGCGAGCTTGCCTCCAGCACTGACGCCGACTCCCGACAGGAACAGTAGCAGTCCGAATTCACGGAAACTGAGATTGGCCTCGTAGGGCATGGCCCACACGAAGCTCCCCGTCCGCCCCAAGCGTCCCAAGACCAGAGCGGCCAACAACGGCCCTCCCGCGTTGCCGAGCGTCAATTCCGTTCCGAACACCGGCAACGGGATGCGCGCGACGAGCAGGCCGACGCACAACCCCAGCGCCAACGCGATGTGATCGACCTCCGCGAGCTCACGCTCCGAATCCCCGAGATACCGCGCAAGCGCTTTGAGGCGGTCCACGGGAGCAACGACTCGCAATCGATCGCCCAGCTCCACCTTCATTTCATCGGATGGCACGAGATCGAAGTCGGCACGACGCAGACGCGTGACTTGAGCGTTGAAACGGACGTCGAGCTCCAACTGGGCCAACGTTTTGCCTACCAACTCGTGCTTCGATACCAGGACGCGGCGCATGTCGACGCGATCTCTACGTTGTTCCAAGTGGTCCGCGGCGCGCTTGCCGAAGAAGTCGACGGCGGCGTCCAAGGCGGCCTTGACGCCGACGATCGTGACGATGTCTCCACGCTCCAGCACCGTGTACTTCGTCGGCACGTGGTCATCGCGACGTCGACTGACGCGAGAAACGACGACGCCGACTTCGTCGCGAATCCGCAGCTCGCCTATCGAGTGCCCGACCACCCGAGAATTCGTGACGACGACACTCGCCGATTCAATCGGCGGCGCCTGAGACCCTTGTCCAGCAAGTTCGGCATCCAGGTCGGTACGGTTGAGCTTGACCAAGCCCCGGGCGAGCAATAGCGCACCCAAAACGCCGAACGGGTAGGTCAACGAGTAGCCGAGCGCGGGGTGTGACTCGATGCTGCTTCCCGCCACACGCTCGGTTGCCGCGCCGAGAGCGGGCGTATTGGTCAATGCACCACAAAACACGCCTGCGATGTGACCCGGCCCCAATCCAAACAGCTTTCCGCCAAACCACGCTACCGCCGCTGCACACAGCAATGCAGTGCCGACGGCAACGTTCATCTTCAGCCCCCCTCGCTTCCACGCTGAAAAGAACCCGGGGCCGCTCGTCAAACCAACGCAATAGACGAACAACACGAGCCCGAATTCCTTGAGCTCCGGCGCGATCACGAGCTCGGCGGAGGGCCGGTACCAGGCACTCAATCCGAGGCCCGCAAACAGCACGCCGGCCATGCCCAACTTCACACCGCGATATTCGACCCGTCCGAGCAGAAGCCCCAGCAGGATGACGACGAACAGGAGCAGCAGTTCGTCACTGGCCAGCAATGAACCAAGATCGCTCATGCATGTTCTCCAATCGGGTCCGTCGGGTCTTGCAAACGAAGCAACACCGTCTCCACCCAGAGTTCGGGTCGAGGCGGTGTCACAAGAGGGTCACACTGGCGAAGAACACCTTTCGAGATGGTACTCGAGCACCTTGCTCGACCGGTCAGGTGGGGTCGTGCGCGAGCTCCCAAGTTTGGGGGCTACGCCAGAGTCTCGACTTGAGCAGTTCCCGTTCGAACACGAACTCCTTGGGCAGGCGGTCGAGGAACTTGTCGAACAGCTCTTCGTGCTGCCGCACCTCGGCAGCCGCCGCGTCGCGTGAAACGCTCATCAGATCGTAGAAGACGTCCTCGGCGAAGTCCGTTCCTTCCCACGGCAAGTCCTCGTGACGCGGCATCCAACCCAACGGACTTTCGACACCGTAGCCGCGACCATCCACGCGGGCGAGGACCCACGCCAGGACACGCATGTTTTCGCCAAAGCCCGGCCAAATGAACTTGCCGTCCGCGTCGCGGCGGAACCAGTTGACGCGGAAGATCCGCGGCGGATTCGGGAGTCGCCTTCCGAAGTCGAGCCAGTGGGCGAAGTAGTCGGCCATGTTGTAGCCGCAAAAGGGCAACATCGCCATCGGGTCGCGCCGCATCGCGGCCTGTCCGACGGAGGCCGCGGTGGCCTCGGAGCCCATCGTCGCTGCCAGGTAGACGCCGTGGTTCCAGTTGAACGCTTGGAACACCAGCGGCATGTCCTTGCTCATGCGGCCACCGAAAATGAAGGCACTGACAGGAACCCCCTTGGGGTCGTCCCAATGCGGGTCGACGGAAGGACATTGGGCAAGCGGCGCAGTGAAGCGCGCGTTGGGATGCGCGGCAGGGCGTCCCGCCTCAGGCGTCCAGTCATCGCCACGCCAATCGATGAGATGAGCAGGGGGGGTCTTCGTCAGACCCTCCCACCAGACGTCACCGTCGTCGGTCAGTGCAACGTTGGTGAAGATGGTATTCTTGCTGATCGCCGCCATCGCGTTGGGGTTGGTCGCGGCGTTCGTCCCCGGAGCCACGCCGAAGAAGCCCGCTTCTGGATTGATGGCGTACACCTTGCCGTCGTCACCGGGCTTGAGCCAAGCGATGTCGTCTCCGATGGTCGTGATCTTGTGATCTGACATGCTTTCGGGCGGCACCAACATTGCGAAGTTCGTCTTGCCGCACGCACTGGGAAACGCGGCACAGACGTAGGTCTTCTTCCCGCCAGGCGTCTCGACGCCCATGATCAGCATGTGCTCGGCGAGCCAGCCTTCGTCGCGGCCCATGGCCGAGGCGATGCGTAGTGCGAAACACTTCTTACCCAGCAACGCGTTGCCCCCGTAGCCGCTGCCAAACGAGATGATGGCACGCTCTTCGGGGAAGTGGGTGACGTAGGTGTTCTCGGGGTTGCACGGCCAAATGACGTCCGTCGCCCCCGGCTCGAGAGGCACGCCGACGGAATGCAGACACTTGACGAACTTGCCATGTTCACCAATTACATCCAAAGCACCCTGCCCCATGCGCGTCATGATGCGCATGCTCACGACCACGTACGGGCTGTCAGTGATCTGAACACCGACGTGAGCGATGTCGGAGCCCAAAGGGCCCATGCTGAATGGCACGACATACATGGTTCGACCGCGCATGCAACCGTCGAACAAGGCGTCGAGCTTCGCTTTCATCTCCAGCGGCGCCATCCAATTGTTCGTCGGTCCCGCATCGTTTGGGTTCAATGAACAAATGAACGTTCGCGATTCGACGCGAGCAACATCGCGCGGGTCGGAGCGGCTGAGAAAGCTGTTGGGGCGCTTTTCGGGATTGAGGGGGATCAAGGTCCCACTGTCGACCATCCCGGCAATCAGCTTCGCGTTCTCCTCTTCGGACCCATCGCAGAAATGAACGGACTCGGGCTTACACAGCGCAGCAATCTCGTTTACCCAAGAGATCAACGCAGCGTTCTTGGTAGGAGTGTTTGTCATCAGTCTTGGTCCTCTCGTCTAAGGGTGAAGTTCGCCGCAACGCAAGCGGACGGTAGTCGGTGAAGCATCGTTTCATCACCAACACATCGGGTTCGTCGAACGATTTCGACGTCCGGATCAGGGCTGGGAAAACGAAGCGCATTGCTTGCCCGCACTTGCCCGACCTTCAGCAAGGCATATGCCAGAACCGGCGGGATCACTGAGGAGATCACCGGGGCTGTAACGGGCGAGGAGGGCGCCCGCTTGGCCGGCGCAAGTCAACATTCTGTTTCAACGCGCAAGGCTGGCGGAAGACCACGAACGATGCCGGATCGGCCACGAGCGAGCGCCGACGTGCCGCGGGAGGTTTCCCAGGAATTTCAGGAGTCGTTTCCGTCTAGTCACATGCCGTACGGGCACCTGTTTGGCGATTCCACCGGGGCGCCAAGGGAGCCGAAGACCCGGAAGCAAATGATGCGCGTCCACCTGCAACCCACGCAACTGCTGCGCACTCACCGTCGACCCATCGAGGTCGCTTTCGCAGACAACTGCGACCAGCTCGTCGACGACGCTGGCAGGTCTCCACCGCAACCCCCGCGCCGGGCTCCGGAAAGGGAGAGAAGGCAAGGATTCGTAGACCGTTGACCAAGGCCCGTTGGCGAGGCGCGGGAGGCAGTCGAGGACGGAACACCGGTCTTCGAAGGCCTGCCTACAGATCCATACCTGACCGTCTGCTGACGGCGACCTGGAGGGCTTGTGGCGGCAACTAGTGCGTGGGATGACCCAACGATGCAGTGGGTCGACGGGAGAAGGGTCACAACTTGGATGCCTGTAGTCGTCGCACTCGGCCAAAGCTGTACCCTCGGATCGTCGACGCGGGTTCCCGAGCCAACCCAAACGACGCCGTCGGCGGAGACGGCCGCCTCGACGGCGCGCGCACGCGCGTCAGGCTCGGCAGAGGAGGCGCCAGCCACGACGCAGACGACCGCCAATGTGGCGACGGTCGTCGTGTATTCGCCGTCTGCGTCAACCGCACAGACATCCGAGTCATCCGAAGAACCGGATGCCGTTCTCCCGTTTCGCCTAGTCGCGCAAGCCAGCGAACCGCTCTATTTGTCGAGCGACCAAGTCGGGCTTGCCATCTTGGGACCCGGGGGATGGGCACGTCGCGACGACAATCGCTTCGTTCCCGACTGCCTTCCGTACGACTCTTGGCTTCTGTCCGGTGCCGGACGTTGGCTCACGGTACGCCTCCACGCGTTCTCTGCGTGCCCGAATTCCCCACAGCTGTGGCACCTCGAACGGAGCGGATGGAAGCTTTCGCGCGAGCTGAAGGTGCACCAGATGCTGACGAGCCCATGGCGAAAGGGCAAGACGCTCGCCGCAGAGGTTCCCTACCGAATCGGTCCGCCGTGGGGTTACACCCTGCGCGTGCTCGAAGGCGGGCACGCCCCCCAGCCACAGGCATCGAGCCACGAAAACTACTCCGGCAGTCGCTCGGCCTGCTACACGAGGCTTCAGGAGCCTCGTGGCATGTTTGCATTCGAAACGGGCGAGGTCATGATCGTCGGTGCAAGCGAATGCCCCTCAGGAGATCACCCACCGCGAGTAGTGATCGAGCGCTGGGGAAGGCACGGTCCGTCCAACGTCGAGCGCCTTCCCCTGGAAGACTGGCGGGGGAGCACAGCCCCAACCCCCGACAACATCTGGCTCGCCGGGAAGTTGCCCAACACCGATCAGACGTGGCTCGAGCAGTTCGACGGCTTCGGATGGACACTGCTGCCCTCCCCCGTGAGCGAGGAGATCGTCAGTCTGACCTGGATGGACGACGCGCGCGACGACCCGTCGACTCTGTGGCTCGCGACCCAAGGCGGTTTGTTCGGAGTGCGTGACCCAATCGTTGCGTTGTCCGCCCAGGACCGACCGACCAGCTACGCCCTGCCGGACGGTTGTTCCGAAGTGACGTTCATCAAGTATGCGGCGGGAGCCCTATGGCTCGGCTGTGGAGGCAAGCTGTTCACTACTGACACTCAGACCGAAGCACTGACGTGGCCCTTTTCCGCGATGGACACCTGCCCTCACGTGGAGGCGATCGAATCCGGAGGCTGCGGCCGAAATCGCCGTCCCGACAAAGAGCACCAGCCTCCGCCGCGCGGTCTGGACTTCGGCTTTTGATGGATCGAGCGGCTCACGCGACGAACGTGCCGGGTGGCTCGTCTCCGAAACACAAGCCGAGAGCACGCGCCGTAAGCACCAACTCGTCGTTGGCATCCACACCCCGCGTACCGCCGACGACCTCTGAGAACGGCACCAACTGCGTTCGCCCCCCGCGCATCGCCACCAGGCCACTTTCTGTCGTCTCTTTGAGGTAGCGGGTCGCCGCACAGCCGAGGCGCTGCGCCAGAACCCGGTCATAGGTGACCGGCGAACCGCCGCGCTGGAGATGACCCAGGACCACGTTCCTCGTCTCGTATCCCGTGGCACGGCCAATCTCTCTGGCGAGGTACTCCGAAATCCCACCGAGCTGGGCGTGCTCGCGAAACTGCCCCTTCTCGCCCTTGTACACTGCCGCGCCGTCCTGCAGCTTGGCGCCTTCGGCGACCACAACGATGGCGAACTGCCGACCCCGTTGGTAACGACGGTGGAGTTTCTCGTACACAGATTCGAGGCGAAACGGGATCTCCGGGATCAGGATCACGTCCGCACCGCCGCCGATCCCCGCGTGAAGCGCAATCCACCCGGCGTCTCGACCCATCACTTCGACGACCATCACCCGGCGGTGTGACTGAGCAGTCGTGTGCAATCGATCCAGCGCCTCGGTCGCCGTCGATACTGCGGTCTCGAACCCGAACGTGATGTCGGTGCCTTTGAGGTCATTGTCGATCGTCTTCGGGACGCCGATGACGCGCGGCAATCCAGCCTTCAACAGCCGTGTTGCGAGCGACATCGAGCCGTCTCCGCCGAGAGCTACCAACGCGTCGAACCCCAGCTCTTTGAACCGATCCACGAGCTTCTTCGACATGTCACGGGGCTCGGGTTTGCCGTCGACCATCACGGGAAAGTTGAATGGATCGCCACGATTGGTCGTGCCCAAGATGGTTCCGCCGAGATGCATGATGCCGCGCACGCGATCGGGATCGAGAACGGGAAGCAGTTCCGGATCATCATCGAGCAGGCCGCGATAGCCCTCACGAATGCCGACCACCTCCCAGCCCTCACGGTAGGCGCTCAGTGCCACGGCTCGAATCACCCCGTTGAGTCCCGGCGCGTCCCCTCCACCTGTGTTTATCGCGATACGCTTGATGGCCATTCGGTTCCTTCCTGATCTGGTGAGGCGACACTAGCATCGCCTTCGCCAAATTCGCAGCTCCGAGATGAAATTGGCCACGCGGCGCGGAGTGGTTCTGTCCACCGGTTCACAGTTCGTACGGAAATGCACGTGAGCCGAGCGTCAGCGCCCCTCCCACTCAACCCGCGCAGAGCGGGCATCCTGGCCGGGGAGTGCAGGTCGCACTACCGCACCACCCGCGCCGCACCGCAATCACGACGAAACAACCAAGCTTCGTTCTCGCATCATCGGCGACGTCAACCGCCTACCCGAGCATCGCCTTGACCTGAGGCTTTTCGGACGACGTCTCTCGCAAACCGACAGCCGTTGAGCGCGGCGGCGTATCCATCACCCGTCGTCCAAGCGAAACTGCGGAGGGCTCGGCGATCTCCGTCGGGACCTCGAGAATGACCCGCGAGCGTCGCTGCCAAGTGAAGTAGGCCCAAGCCCACTCGAACAACACCGTCAACCGCCGTTTGTGATCTACCAGCGACATCACGTGAACGAACAACCACAACCACCACGCGAAGATCCCGGTGAACTTGAAGCGACCAATCTCGGCAACGGCCTTGTGACGACCAATCGTCGCCATCGAGCCCCTGTCACGATACACGAAAGGCTTCTTGGGCATCCCCCGGAGTACGCGCTTGATGTTCTGCGCCACGTGCGCGCCACTCTGTAGTGCTAACTGAGCGACCGCCGGGAGGGGCCGCCCGTCTTGGGTGCGGGCGATCAGATCGCCCACCACGAAAACGTCGGCACGGTTCGGAATCGACAGGTCATCTTCGACCCACACACGCCCTTGTCGGTCCGCCGCTACACCCAACTGCGCAGCAAGCGAATTCGCGGTCACCCCAGCCGCCCACAAGACCGTTCGAGTGGCAATCCGCTCATCGCCGATCTCGACGAGTTCTTCGGTCACTTCCGTCACGCTCGTGCCGGTTCGAACCTCGATCCCCAAACCTTCGAGCTCGCGCTGCGCTTTGGCGGAAAGCGACTCGTCGAATGTAGCGAGCAGGCGCGGCCCGCGTTCAATCAGAACCACCCGCGCCTTCTTCGGATCGAAACGGCGAAAATCTCTCGCCAGGGTGCGCCCGGCTATCTCGGCGAGAGCGCCGGCCAGCTCGACACCGGTCGGTCCTCCGCCAATCACGACGAATGTCGTGTATGCGCGACGGCGCTTGGCTGAGGGTTCGAGTTCGGCGTGTTCGAATGCCCGCAAGATCCGTCGCCGGACGTCCAGCGCTTCACCCAACGTCTTGAGGCCCGGTGCGTGGCGCGCCCACTCGTCGTGGCCGAAATAGGTGTGGGTCATCCCCGCAGCGACGACCAAGTAGTCGTAGTCGAGAGTGATGCCGTTGAGGACGATCTGTTTCTGTTCCGTCGCGATGCGCGAAACCGTCGCCATCCAGACCGTCGCGTTGGGCTGCTTCCACAACAACTTGCGCGTTGGTGTGGCAATGTCGGGAGCCGCCAATGCCGCAGTTGCCACTTGGTAGAGCAGCGGCTGAAAGAGGTGGTGATTGCTGCGGTCGACGATCGTGATGCGTACCGGGGCATGCTCGAGGCCACGCGCAACAGCCAACCCTGCAAAGCCAGCACCGATGATCACGACGTGCGGTTCTTCTTTCTGAAGCATGGAACTCTTGTTGGGCATGGCGATTCGGAACACTTGGCGCGGCCAGTCCACGCTTTCACCCTCGAGAGTTGCGACGCAGCGAGTTGACGGCGTATCGAACAGGTTTCGGCAACGGCACGTCAGGCCACTTTCAACGCGAATGTCATTTCGTTTACTCGCAGCCAATACTCCCACGACCTAAGAGCCGATACCGCCGCGCTGCGGAACAAAAAGGCCTTGACGTTGGCGGTCTATGAGTGCATCTTCCCGCGCCATCATGACTCACGTTCACCACAACCAACACAGCGAGCGGCACATACCGCATGCCTGTACAGGTGTGTGGAGAGGGCTGAGTGTTGAACAGTTTGTCACGCCTCGTGATGCATTCGCGTTGCGCGTCGAGCTGCAAACCCTGCCCGAGTTGCTCGAAACCGAGTTGCTCGAAACCGAGTCGTTCAGCGTCAAACGGGGAGCCATCTCCCCCACCTAGGTCGCTTTCCTCGTCTTTTTGAAGACTTGCGAGGCCGCCCTGGGTTCCACCAGAGGCGGCCTCAGCCGTTTTGGGGGATCCGTCACTGCCCCACCTGGGGACAACCAACCAATCAATGGCGCAGGCGAACGTCCCACGTTCGGCGGAGCTGCTGCGTTTCAAAGCTTTTGTCGACTTCGTTCGTCTCTGCAAGTGAGCGCCCCCGTGTGCCGACGCAATCGTGCAGTCATCACTCGAGAAACAGACCTCGTTGGAGGTTACCACCCATGCAACACGTCACCTTACTACTCACCCCCTGGTACGTCCCCCAACGCATTCTGCGCTGGCAAGACGCGATCACGATGGTGTTTCTGGAGAAGGCTGACATCGTGGCCAACTACTCCAGTGTGGTTCGATCGCCATCCTTCGAGATGCCGCTACCTGCAGTACTCAGGAGCAAACGCGCACCGGCACGGCTGCGCCGCGGTGTTGCGTTCACGCGCACCAACGTGTTTGGCCGCGATGGCTATCGCTGCCAATACTGCGGGGGTCGCTTCGATACGCGACGGCTGTCCTACGATCACGTCATCCCGCGATCCGCCGGGGGCCGAACCGAGTGGACCAACATCGTCACAGCTTGCATCCCGTGCAATCAACGCAAGGGGCACCTCACCTGTGACGACGCTGGAATGTGGCCACTGTCTCAACCGGTGCGTCCCCAGACGTTGCCGTTGTTTCTGCCGCACCTCGACACGCACCAGACGCCGCCCGAATGGCACGACTTCCTCGTGCCCAACACCTGATC
The DNA here is from genome assembly GCA_003235365.1 of Deltaproteobacteria bacterium. GTDB lineage: Bacteria > Myxococcota_A > Polyangia > Polyangiales > Polyangiaceae > SZUA-265. The sequence continues at coordinate 24,840 of QJWJ01000426.1, read as the reverse complement.
ACCAATCAACCAACTCGTGCGCAGCGGGCGGCTCAGCCCCTCGTCGAGAGGGTGCCGCAACTCCAGGTCGATACGACGACGACGCCCAAGCCCAGCCGCTACCGCGCGTTGTCGTGAACACCGAAGAGTCGCTGGCGGCCCGCTGCGCCCCTTTCCACCCCATTCTCCAGAGCAGTTGACGTGTCACGGCAATCAACCTGATAGGTGCGACGGGCGCGTTCTCGACGCTTCGAAAACGCGCAAGTCCCCTGGAACGTACGCAACGAGTCATTCAACGCAAGACCGGACACCGAAGGACGCGGCCAGCAACGGGCTGGCATGCGACTGGTTCGAATCCAGCGCCCTTCACCGTGAATGGATCAAGACAGCGCATTGCAGCTCGAGGCTCGCGACCGCACACCGAACGACGAGATCCGTTCCTTCGGCGTGTTCGGCCCGCGTGTTCCCGTCTCGATCATTTGCGACCTGACCGTTAGGTCTGTCAAACCCATGTGTCATCGGTTCGACCCCGATCGGTCCCATTGGGGCCGTAGCTCAAAGGTAGAGCAATGGAATAGTTGGTCTCAAAAACCAATCCACGACAAAGAGATGATCGACACGGCGTCGTGAGCCGTTCGTCACTCGAAGCCGATTGCGGTTCGACCCGTCCTACGGGATCGGTCGTCGCCAATCCGACGACGAACGACGAACCTCCGCGACGTACCGCACTTCGCCACATCTGCACTTGCAGCGCTGGAGCCAACGCCACAGAGCGTCCGCCCCAGCGCCCCACTTGCCGATCGACGTCGTACCGTACCGAGCCGAGTGACCACTGCACCTCGAAGCGCGATTCCCTCAGGAGACCGCGCTTCCATCGCGCAGTTGCTCACCTCGCCGTGAACGATCGCAAGCCGTGCGGAGCGTCGGTGCGAAGCGAACCGCGCATCCAACGAAACAAGCAGTGAGGAACCACCATGTACAAGATCCTTCAAGTGAAGTTCAACGAACGCGTCGTGCTGTTCCGAGGCCACGTACCACTGCGGGCACTCGGCCCTGGCCGTCATTGGCTGTGGGGACGCAACTACAGCGAACAGCGCTGGAACACCGACGAACTGGTCTTTCAGGCTCGTCCCGGAGTTCGTCAGCTGCTGCCCAGCGAGTGGTACGCACAGGTCGAGATCGGTGATGCGCAGCGAGGCATCCTGTACAAGGACGGTCGCCCCGTCGTCTATCTGCGGCCAGGAGTGCACCGCTACTGGAGCATCGATGAATCGGTGCGGCTGCGACTGATGGCCGTCACGGACGACGTCCCTGCCCTGACCGACGAACTCGAGGCAGTCATCCCCAAGCAGGAACTGCTCGACGCCAAGGTCGAGGCATTTCAAACGGGTCTGCTGTACCTGCAGCAGTCGTTCGTGCGGCAGCTCGCGCCCGGGCGCTACCGCTTCTGGCGCACGCCCGAAAGCAAGCCCGAAGTCGTGGTGCTCGACCTGCGCCGACGTACCGTGACCGTCGCGGGTCAGGACCTGATGACCAAAGACAAGGTGACACTGCGCCTGTCCCTGGCCGTCGAGGTCGGCGTCTCCGATGCGCGGCGCGTGTGTGAGACGCTTTCGGACCTGGAAGCAACCGTGTACCTGGCAACGCAACTTGCCGCTCGAGACTACGTTTCGAGTGTGACCCTCGACGGTCTGCTCGAAGGCCGCGACGCGTTCAACCGCCACCTCGAACAGGAAGTCGTGCCCAAGCTGGCGCAAGTGGGCCTCACCGTCGAAAGCATCGGTGTCAAGGACATCATCCTGCCCGGTGAAATGAAGACGCTGCTCAACCGCGTGATCGAAGCCGAGAAGGAAGCCGCTGCCAACGTGATTCTGCGACGCGAAGAAGTCGCCGCCACGCGCTCGCTCGCCAACACGGCAAAGGTCATGGCGGAGCAACCCATCCTGCTGCGCCTCAAGGAACTGGATGCGATGAAGGACATCGCGTCGCGTATCCAAGAGGTGCGTGTCGTGGTGGGCGCAGACGGCCTGAAGTCGCTGCTCCCCGCGCACCTGCTCGACGGCGAGCACTGAAATGAGTTCGACCCTGGTCGATCCCCCAACGCGCCGCGCCGGCTCGGAACGAGTCGGTGCGGCGCCGCGGTTTTTGGCAATCTCGAGCTCCCGGCCATGAAGTCGCGTCCACACGCGCCCGCTCACTGCTACGTCAACGGGGTACGCGATCCGCACCGTTGCTCATGCGTCGGATCCCACGCGCCGCCGCCACATCGTGTCTACTGAGAACTCTGGTGCCGCTGAGTGCAACGACCAGCGGCGATCGGCGCGGAGCCGTTTCACGACCAGCGACGACGCGCGCAACGTCCGGCCCGTCAGACTCGACAATCGGGATGATTTGCGTTTGTATGAGCCGTCGTGAATGCGCTCCACGCCACGTTGGGGTCGCTCGTCGTGGGCCTGTCGTGCCTCGTCGGCGCGACGTTCCTCGCTTCATCGGCAAAGCCGCCGCCCGGCGTGTTGGTCGTGAGTCTCTCCGAAGAGCCGCGCTCCCTCGATCCGCACGTGACGACCAGCTCCAACGACTTTCGAGTCGCGGCGAACGTGTATGAAGGGCTCACTCGGTTCGAAGAGGGTTCTTTGCGCGTCGGGCCGGGCCTCGCACAAAGTTGGACCATCAGCGCCGATGGGCTTTCCTACGTCTTCTCGTTGCGGAAGGGTGTGACCTTTCACGATGGCTCGCCGTTCGATGCCGACGCCGCCAAGTACAACTTCGAGCGTCTGCTCAATCCGAACCACCCGGAGCACGACACCGGACCATTCCCCTTGGCCTTCTTCTTCGAGAAGATCGACCGGGTAACCGCGGTGGACTCACATCACCTCCAGCTCGACTTGAAGGAGCCGTTCGCGCCGCTGCTGAGCAACCTCGCCTACCCCACCGGCTACATGGTTTCGCCCACGGCCGTACGCAAGCATCGCGGAGACTTCGGCCGGCATCCGGTCGGGACTGGGCGCTTTGCCTTCGTCGGTTGGGAGGCGGGGCACAGCATCAGCCTGCGCCGCAACGAAGCTCATGCTCAGCCCACCGCATCCGACAGACTGATCTTCCGACCCATCACGGACCCGATGACGGAGCTTGCCGAACTCGAGAGCGGCGGCATCGATGTCTCGCTGTCGTTGCCTCCCGACACGGTGAGTCAGCTCCGAAACGATCCTCTCGTCACGGTGACTCAAACTGAAGGACCGCACGCGTGGTTCCTGATCCTCAACACCAAGCTCCCCCCCTTCGACGACGTGCGGATCCGCCGGGCAGTCAACTACGCCGTAAACAAGGAAGCAATCGTCGAGCACGTGCTGCAAGGAGCGGCAACTGAACTCGCCGGGCCCATTCCTTCTGCGTTCGGCAAGGCCGCGACGGGCACGACCCCCTACGCGTACGACCCGCAGCGCGCTCGACAATTGCTCGACGACGCAGGGCCAGTGGTCTCGCCGCTCACGCTGCTCGCTCCGGAGAGCGGCCCGGGCATGTTGGCACCGGTCGAGATGGCCACCGCCATTCAGGCAGATCTGGCGGAGGTTGGCGTGCGCGTTCAGGTTCGCACGCTGGAATGGAACGCCTACCTCGCAGAGGTGAACGCCGGCCTCGAAACGGCGCACATGGCCGAGATGGCGTGGATGACCAACGACCCAGACACGCTGCCCTATCTCACCCTACGCGGCGCTGCCGCGCCACCGAACGGCTTCAACTCGGGCTGGTACCGCAACGCCACGGTCGACGATCTGGTGGAATTGGCTCGCAAACAAACCGATGCTGCGGGACGCGCACGTCTGTACCGAAGCATTCAGCGCAAGGTGCACGATGACGCGCCCTGGCTGTTCGTTGCCAGCTGGAAGCAGAATGCCGTCCATCAGCGCAGCGTGACTGGGTTGGCACTGCAACCCTCGTTCCTGGTCGATTTCGGGGGAGTCGACAAGCGATGAAGGCTTACATCATCAGGCGCCTCGTCGCGGTGATCCCGGTGTGCCTGGGCGTCACGCTCGTCACGTTCCTCGTCATGGCGATGCTCCCGGGCGACCCTGCCACGGCACTGCTCGGCCCGTATGCAACCGCCGAACGCACTGCGGAGCTCACCAAAGCACTGGGCCTCGACGGTTCCCTGTTCACTCGCTACGTCACCTGGCTCGGACACCTGCTCGAAGGAGATCTGGGCAGGTCGTACTCTCACGAACGTCCGATCACCGGGCTGCTGCTCGAGCGGATCGGCCCGACCGCACTGCTCGCGGCGACCGCGTTGGCAATGGGCGTGTTGGGCGGTCTGAGTCTCGGCAGCGCTGCCGCCGCCAAGCCGAACTCCGTTCGCGACCGTGTGCTGAGTCTGGTTTCCTACGTCGGGGTGTCGACGCCGTCATTCTTCGTCGCGATGCTCCTGGTGTTCGCCGCCGCACGGCTCCGACTGTTACCGGTCAGTGGCATGCGCAGCGTGTTCGTCGACGACGGACGTTGGCTCGGCAGCGTCGGCGACATCTGTGCACACCTGCTGATGCCTGCAGCCGCGTTGGGCATCGTCGTCGCGGGAGTGATTGCCCGCGTGATGCGAGCCGCCATGCTCGAAGCGCTCGCCGCGCCACACGTCGAACTCGCGCGCGCTCGCGGCTTCGATGAAGCGACCGTCGTGTACCGGCACGCGTTCGTCGTCGCCTTCGCGCGGGTGGTGCCGGTGATCGGTTTACAAGCGGGCTTCGTGCTCGGCGGCACGGCGTACATCGAGGTCGTCTTCCAGTGGCCGGGCCTCGGCAAGCTGTTGGTCGATGCGATCGTACAGCGCGACTTGCTGCTCGTGCAGGGCAGCGTGGTGTTGATCGCCGTGATGTACGTGCTGGTCAATCTCGCTACAGATCTTCTGCAGCGCGCGGTCGATCCGAGGGTCGCAGCGTGACCGCGACGCCCGGCGGCAACGCATCGAACTCGCCGATGGGAACGTGGCGCCGCTTTGCATTGCAGCTGCGGAACAACATGCCCGCTCGGGCAGCCGTCATCGTGCTCGGAAGTGCGGTTGTCGGCTCCCTGGCATCGGCGCTCGTCCCGGCTTTGGACCCGACGGCCACGGCGTTGGAGCAGCGGTTGGTGCCTCCTCTGTCGAGCGGGTACGTGCTCGGCACCGACCAGCTCGGTCGTGACTTGCTTTCGCGATTGCTCGCCGGCACGCGCTTGTCGCTCGGAGTGGCGGCGCTGGGCGTGGCGGTGTCGAGCAGTGTGGGCAGCGCAATTGGGTTGATCGCTGCCTACCGAGGCGGGTGGACGGATGCACTGCTCTCGCGGGGCATCGACGTCCTGATGGCATTCCCATACCTGTTGCTCGCACTGTGCATCGTCGCGGTATTGGGGCCGGGTCTGATGAACGCCACGTTGGCCATTGCGGTCGTCAACATCCCGTTCTTCGCGCGCACCGTACGCGGACAGGCACTGGCCGTCGCCCGCGAGCCGTACATCGCCGCCGCGCGGGTCGGCGGGCAAACCACGACCTCCATCGTGCTGCGCGAAATCCTACCGGCCGTGCTGCCCGTGCTGGCCGTGGCGTGTACGACGAGTGCCGGCTGGATGATCGTCGAAACGGCGGGGCTATCCTTCTTGGGTCTGGGTGCACAACCGCCGACGGCGGATCTCGGAGGCATGCTCGGCCAGTCGCGTCACTTGCTGACGAGCGCGCCGCACGTGTGCCTCATCGCCGGTGCGATGATCCTATTGCTCGTCACGGCGTTGAACGTGCTCGGAGACGCGGCCCGTGACGCCTTGGACAACGCGAGTCCCGTCAAACACCGACACTCAGCCGCGTCCACCGATCCCCCCGCACTGGAGCCAAACCCACCAAACGCCACACAAGAGCCAGCTGCCATCGAGGTATCGTCCCTTCACGTCGCATTCGAGGGCCACGAGGTCGTCACGGACGTCTCCTTCAGCATCGCGCCGGGCCAACGCGTTGGGCTGGTCGGCGAAAGCGGCTCGGGCAAGTCCGTGACGGCGCGAGCCATTTTCGGGAGCTTGTCGCACGCCACGGTCCGTGCCGATCGACTGCATTTGGGGGGCGTCGACCTGCGAGCCGCGGGTCGCGTCTACCGGGGCCGGCACATCGGATGGATCCCGCAGGACCCGCTGGGCAGTCTGCATCCGCTGCAAACCATTGGAACCCAGCTCCGCGAATGCATGACGTTGTACGGTTCCGAGCCCAACTCCGATCAGCGCCGTCTCGAAGCGCTGGCGGAAGTGGGCATCGCCGACCCGCAACGCGTGCTGAACGCCTACCCTCACGAGTTGTCGGGCGGGATGCGGCAACGGGTCGCGGTAGCCATCGCCCTCACCGGCGATCCCACGCTGGTGATTGCCGACGAACCCACCACGGCGCTCGACGTCACCACCCAGGCAATGGTGCTGGACTTGCTGCGGCGGGTCACCGAACAGCACGCGGCTGCGTTGCTGTTCATCACACACGACCTCGCAGTCGTCCGTCAGCTGTGCGACCACGTGCTGGTCATGAACGACGGCACTTTGGTCGAGAGGGGCCCCACCGACGCAGTGCTCGCAGCACCCGATCACGACTACACCCGGAGGTTGATCGGCGCCATCCCCCAGCTCGGACGAAAGTCGAAACTCTTCACCGTAGGTGGAGCTGCAATGCCGTCGAGTGTTGCGCTTCAAGAGGATCGATGACCAGTTCACCCAATGCACCAATTGTATCCAATGCATCGAGTGCAGTCGAGCAACCGCCGCTCCTCACAGCGCGAGAGGTTCGTCGCGACTTCGACCAACGCAGCAACTGGTTTGGCGCGCGACGACGCGTTCAAGCGCTGCGTGGCGTGTCGTTGTCGCTCAGCTCGGGTGACCGCGTCGGGTTGATTGGCGAGTCCGGCTCCGGAAAGAGCACGCTCGTACGGCTACTGCTCGACTTGGACACGCCGACATCCGGAACCATCAACTTTCTGGGGACACCCTACAGCGAGTCCGACGCAAAACGACGACGTGAGTTTCGGCAGCGCGTTCAGCTCGTGTTTCAGGACCCATTGTCGTCACTGAACCCACGGCGCCGAGTCCGCGACGCCATCGAAGCACCGCTCGAGACGTTGACTGATCTCGACCAACACGCCCGTCGCGAACGCGTCGAAGAACTGCTCGATCTCGTTCGTTTGCCGACCACGCTGCTCGAGCGCTTTCCTCGCGAACTCTCCGGTGGCCAAGCCCAGCGAGTCGCCATCGCTCGCGCCCTTGCCCCGAAACCCGACCTGCTCGTTCTGGACGAGGCGGTGTCTTCGCTCGACGTGTGCGTCCAAGCGGAGATCCTCCGCCTGCTTTCGACGCTGGCCGAGCAGCTGGGGCTCGGTTACCTGTTCGTCGCCCACGATCTCGCGGTCGTCGAGGCCACGTGCGACGAGGTGCTCGTGATGTACCTCGGGCGCATCGTCGAAAGTGGTCCCGCTGGCGAAGTGCTGCACCGGCCTGCTCACCCGTACACCAAAGCCTTGCTCGACGCGATGCCATCACTCGAACGCATTCAGAAACGCGTGCCACTACTCGGGGAACCTCCAAGCCCCGTCAATCCGCCAACGGGCTGCGCATTCCATCCACGATGCTCACTTGCGAAGGAGCGTTGCGCCAACGAATTGCCAACGCTGAATGACGGCGACGCTCGACATCCCTGTGCGTGCTACTACACGCTCGAGTCCTCCTGACGAAGCCCCAAACCGCCCCCGCGCGAGACACGTGTAGCATTTGAACGGCCGAAAGACGACCCCCCATTAGTCTCGAAAGAACCGCACGGCCGTCGCGAACGAGTGAGCGGAATGGCAGGCGGAACGGTCGAATTGGCACACCAGTGGCATACGTCGAGAAATCGTCGTGAAACGAGCACGGATCTCCTGGAACACGCGGGGTTACACGCTGGTGGGACTCGATGAACAAAGTAGACACGGGGGTGTTCTCACTGGGCCCAGCCTGTTACAGAGGTCGTGTCACTCGTATCACGACGTTTCCACGTGGCTGGCACCTGCCAGCGCTCGAGGTGAGTGAGACGCAACAGCGCTTTGTTTCAGGGACTTCATCACGCCAAGCGCGTGCAATTCGTCCTGGAATTCGAACCAACAAACCTGACAGGACTTAGACCACATGTGCGGGATCTGCGGCGAACTGCGCTTTGATTCAGAACGACCCGACCTGCGTGCGGTTGATGCGATGTGCGAACGCATGCAACCGCGCGGGCCGGATTCTCACGGCGCCGTCGCCTACGATCACGTCGCGTTCGGGCATCGCAGGCTGAGCATCATCGACTTGAGCTCGGAATCACGCCAGCCAATGGTCGATTCGGAACTGGGCTTGGTAATCGTCTACAACGGCGCGATCTACAACTATCCCGAGCTGCGCAAGGAACTCGAACAGAAGGGCTACCGCTTCTTCTCCCATGGCGACACCGAAGTCCTGCTCAAGGCCTATCACGCCTGGGGAGAACGTTTCGTCGAGCGCCTCAACGGGATGTTCGCGTTCGCGATTGTCGAGCGCAGTTCGGGCAAGGTCGTGCTCGGTCGCGATCGCTTGGGCATCAAGCCCCTGTACTACAGTGAGTCTGGCGGGCGGTTCCGTTTCGCATCGAGCCTGCCTGCCATTCTCGACGCCGGCGACATCTCGACGGAGATCGACCCCGTTGCGCTGCACCACTACATGACCTTCCACGCCGTCGTTCCGGCACCGCATACACTGTTCAAGTCGGTGCGCAAGCTGCCGCCAGCGCACGTCATGGTCATTCAACGCGACGGCAGTCGGGAACTGACGCGCTACTGGAGCGCCTCCCACGACCGCACCGAAGCCGACGAGAAGACGGATTTCGAGAGCTGGAAGCAACAGACCCTCGACGTGATGAGGCGCTCGGTCGAGCGGCGCTTGACCGCAGACGTGCCGGTGGGCGTGCTGCTGTCCGGTGGTCTCGACTCCAGTCTCGTCGTGGGACTGTTGGCCGAAGCGGGCCATCAACACATCGAGACGTTCTCCATCGGGTTCGAAACCGTCAGGGACGAAGCCGGCGACGAGTTTCAATACTCCGACATCATCGCCAAACACTTCGGCACGTCTCATCACAAGATCTTCGTCGACTCGAGCCGAGCCCTGCCGGAGCTACCGCGCTGCATTCGTTCGATGAACGAACCCATGGTCAGCCACGACAACATCGGCTTCTACCTGTTGTCGGAAGAGGTCAAGAAGCACGTCAAGGTCGTACAAAGCGGGCAAGGCGCCGACGAGATCTTCGCGGGTTACCACTGGTACCCGCCAATGATGAACACCAAAGACCCACTGACGACGTATCGGCTTCACTTCTTCGATCGCAACCACACGGAAATGAAAGAGGTCCTCCAGCCCGAGTGGGTGTCGGAAGACTTCAGCACGCAGTTCGTGCAACACCACTTCGATCAACCCGGTGCCCCCACTGCAATCGACAAGGCCCTGCGCCTCGACGCCAACATCATGCTGGTCGACGACCCCGTCAAGCGAGTCGACAGCATGACGATGGCCTGGGGGCTCGAAGCGCGAGTGCCATTCCTCGATCACGAGGTCGTCGAGTTCGCCGCGCGTGTCCCGGCCAAGTGGAAAGTACCGGAAGAGGGCAAGTACGTGCTCAAAGAAGCCGCGAGGGCCGTCATTCCCGCGGCGGTGATCGACCGTCCCAAAGGTTACTTCCCGGTGCCAGCGCTCAAATACTTGCGCGGTCCGTTCCTGGACTTGGTCAAACAGACATTGCACAACACTGCAGCGAAGCAACGGGGGCTGTTCAATCCGAGCTACGTCGAACGCCTGATCGGCAACCCCGAAGAGCACATCACGCCGCTGCGTGGGTCCAAGCTCTGGCAAATCGCATTGCTCGAAATGTGGCTGCAGGCACAGGTACCGGAGGCAGCATGACGAAGCACAGTCGCAAACGCGAACTCACGTCCGTCGCCGAGCCGGATCTCCCACCACAGGAGCTCGAGAACGCCGCGAGCCTCAACGCCTGGAAAGCCAAACTGTGGACGGAAGAAGAACGCGTGCGACGCAACGTAATCGTCGAGTGCGGCTGGGGCCGACTGATCTTCGCCCACACCTTCGACTCGAACGAGGTGCTCGCCGACGTCGTCAAGGCAGAGAGCGACAACCAGCGCGACATCGCACTGTACGTCGGTGACCCGCACATCGTGATCGCGTTGGCACCGCAAGAGCTGTTCCTCGATCCATCGCACACGTTCAGGCTCTACTTCGAACGACGCGAGCGATCCACGCCTCAGCCGACGACCTACCGCGTGCGTCCGCTCGAGTCCGTCAAGGACGCCGAAGCCATCAACCTCATTTACGCCCGTCGCCACATGGTGGAGGTCGACCCGAGCTTCATTCACAGCCACAAGGACTCACTCTCACACGTCTACTTGGTTGCCGAAGACCGCCAAACGAACGCCATCATCGGGACGGTAACCGGTATCGACCACACCGTCGCCTTCAACGATCCCGAGCAGGGCTCGTCTTTGTGGGCCCTGGCCGTCGATCCCCAAACTCAGCATCCCGGCGTTGGCGAGGCACTCGTGTTGAATCTCGTCGAGCACTTCACGGGACTGGGGCGTCGCTACATCGACTTGAGCGTCATGCACGACAACCGGCAAGCGATACGCTTGTACGAGAAGCTCGGTTTCATGCGCGTGCCGGTGTTCTGCATCAAGAACAAGAACGAGATCAACGAACCCCTGTTCCTGGGCAACGCCCCGGAAGATCTGAATCCCTACGCGAAGATCATCACCCGCGAGGCGCAACGTCGCGGCGTTCACGTACACGTGCTGGATGCCGAGCACTCCTATTTTTGCCTCAGTTTCGGCGGTCGCAACATCGTCTGCCGAGAGTCGCTCAGTGAGTTGACCAGCGCCATCGCGATGAGCCGCTGCGACGACAAGCGGGTGACTCATCGCCTGTTGACCGAAGCCGGTCTGGCGATGCCCGCACAAGTGCGCGTGAGCGACGGGAAGGAACGCTATCTGGCCTTCTTGGAGCAGCACCGGCGGGTCGTCGTCAAACCGGCCCGGGGTGAACAGGGGGCCGGCGTCAGCGTCGGTATCTCGACGCTCTCCGACTTGAAGGGCGCCATCGAACGAGCCGGTCAAGGCGGAGGCGAAGTGCTCATCGAGGAGATGGTCTCGGGGCAAGACTTGCGCATCATCGTGATCGACTACCGCGTCGTCGCGGCGGCGATCCGGCGCCCGCCAGAGGTCGTCGGTGATGCGGAGCACAGCATTCGAGACCTGGTGGAGCGCCAGAGTCGTCGGCGCCAGGCCGCAACCGGCGGCGAGAGCAGCATTCCCCTGGACGCCGAAACCGAACGCTGCCTGGCGGAAGCCGGCCACCGGCTCGACGACGTGCTACCACTCGGTAAGACCCTCACCGTACGCAAGGCAGCGAACCTGCACACGGGGGGAACGATTCACGACGTCACCGACGAACTGCACCCGCATCTGGTCGAAGTCGCCAAGCGCGCCGCAGAAGTGCTCGACATTCCCGTCGTCGGGCTCGATTTGATGGTCCCCAGCGTGCTGAAACCAGAGTACTGGATCATCGAAGCGAACGAGCGGCCAGGGCTGGCGAACCACGAGCCCCAGCCGACGGCACAGCGCTTCTTGGATTTGCTGTTCCCGCAGACCGTCAGCACATCCTGAACTCGCGCCGAGGCGACACGTTCTGAGCGTGCCCCGCTCAGAGCGCCCAGAAATGCAGCGCTTGCGATTCGCCCATCATCGCATCAAAGTACTGCCGCGAGCGTCGTCGCCCAGCGATTCGCTCGCCACGCCCGCAACACGTTCGCCAGTCGTAGTTCAGATGAGTATTCAAGCCGCCCCACGCACCCAAGCCATCCAACTGCTGGAGATCGACACCGAGTATCTCCGCGAAACGCTGCTCACGTTGCTCTCGATCCCCAGTCCCAGTGGCTACACCGATCAAGTGGTGCACTGGGTGGGCAAAGAGCTGATGCGCCTGGGTATTCGCTTCGAGCTGACACGACGCGGCGCGATCCGTGCCGCGCTATCCGGCGCTCAACGCGCCCCGGCACGCGCCATCGTCAGTCACCTCGACACGCTCGGAGCGATGGTCAAGAATCTCAAGGACAACGGCCGCTTGGAGATCGTGCCGATCGGCTACTGGTCGAGCCGCTTCGCCGAAGGCGGCCGCGTCACCGTGTTCACCGACAAGATGGGCGCGCGGCGCGGCACGGTGCTTCCGCTCAAAGCCTCAGGGCACACGTTCAACGACGAAATCGACACGCAGCCCGTCAGCTGGGACAACGTCGAGGTCCGCACCGACGACTTTTGCGCGTCGGCAGGGGAACTCGCAGAGAACGGCTTCAACATCGGCGACTACATCGCCTTCGATCCAAGCCCGGAGATCTGCAACGGTTTCATCAACTCGCGGCACTTGGACAACAAGGCCGGTGTGGCGAGCGTGCTGGCCGCATGCAAGGCAATCGTCGAGTCCGATGCACACATTCCAGTGGATTGCCACGTGCTCTTCACCATCTCCGAAGAGGTCGGCATCGGTGCGTCGGCGATCTTGCACGGCGACGTCGCGGAAATGGTGGCCGTCGACAACGCCACTCCAGCACCCGGTCAAAACTCACGCGAACGCGGTGTGACGATCTCGATGCGCGACGAAAGCGGACCCTTCGACTATCACCTCACTCACAAGCTTCTCGACTTGTGTGAGCAATTCGATATCCCCCACCAGCGCGACCTGTTCAAGTACTACCGCTGTGACGCGGCTTCAGCCCTCGAAGCGGGCAACGACATGCGCGTCGGTTTGGTGGCTTTCGGCGCCGATGCGTCCCACGGCTACGAGCGCACGCACTTCGCCGCGCTGACGTCGCTGGCGGAATTGCTGACGGTCTACGTGCAAAGCGAACCGACCTTCCAACGAGACCGCAGCACGCTCGGCCCGCTCAGTGGCTTCCCGCACCAACGCACCGAAGTCGAGCTGGACACGCGCACTCAACCGGTCCAGCGCGCGCAGAAGCGTTCGCTCGACGAGCGCATCAGCTCGCCTCCACCGGCCCCAGGCGCCCCCAGCGACGACGACGACGACCAGAGCTGACTGAGCCCCGTACCGTGTGTGAGCGTCCCCACCTCGAAGATCACCAACCATGACGTCGAGGTCGCAACTCGGCGAGATCCTCTCCATCGCTGGGTGCGGGATTCTGGGACTCGCCAGCTGTACTGATGCCGGCGACGGCGGCGATCCCTTTCCGAGCCAACGCCCAGTCTTCGACACGCCCGGTCAGACCCGGGGCTACATCGCCAATCAGTATTCCGACACGGTCAGCGTGCTCGATCTCGACACGTTCTCTGAGCTCGGGCAAGTGCCGGTGGGACGCTCCGGAGTCGACATCGACGGGCCGCGCCACATCAGTTACGATCCGATCCGCGAGCAGTTCTACGTGCTGCTCACCTACCCGTTGCTCGACAACGGCGGACCACACTCGGAAGACTTCGGACAGAACCAGACTCGCAGCCGCATCCAGGCGCTGGCGTTGGATGATCTGCGCGACCTCGGTTACGTGTCCGTCTTTCCCAAAGCGGTCGACGTGGCGCTCGGCGCGGACGGCAGATTGTTCGTCGTCCACGACAATGACGTCCTTTCGCTGGATACGACCTCCCCCATCGACGTCCGGCGCTCACCGCTGGCCGTCGTCGTCACGGCCACGGGTGCGTTCGATGCGAATACACAACTGATGGAACTGCCGCTGTGCGTCTCGGCCTCGTTGCTCACGGTCAGCGCCGATGGGCAACACGCGTTCGTGGCCTGCTCCGGTGAAGATTCCTTGATCGTGCTCGATCTGCCGACAGCAACCGTCGTCGCCCGCGTGCACTCCGGAGAGGGAAGCGCCAACCGCCCCTTCGCCGTCGCAGAAAGCCCAAACGGCGGACAGCTGGCGCTGACCAACACCGTCAGTCGCACGCTGGCGATCTTCGACGTCGGCAGTGAGCCACAGTTCGTCGCCGCGATCAGCGTTCCATCGCAACCCATGATACCGCTCTGGGTAAACGACGACGAAGTCCTCGTTCCTCTGCAAAGCCCCGGCGGCATCGCCCGCGTGTCGGTGTCGAGTCGCAGCGTGGTGCAATCGATATCGCTCACCGACGACGAGTGCTTCAATCCGCGCTCATTTCACCAGCTGCCGGATGGCAGGCTGCTCGGCGTGTGCGAAAGCACTCCTTACAAAGCTGGCACTTTGGTCGAATTCGATCCGTCGGCGCTCACCGTGCTGCGCACCCTGACGCTCGGTCCCTACCCCGACGAATTGCTGGTGTTGGCGCCATGAATTGCCAGGTACGGAAGAAGGTCAGCTGGCTGCTGCCGATCGTGGCTCTGCCCCGCCTCGTCGCCTGCTCGGCGCCCGACTTGGTCGCCGAAGGCGAAGCATTGTTCACCAGCACAGACCTCTCTCCGTCCGAGTTCAACAGCTACAGCTGCGAAACCTGCCACGATCGGGAACCGACCGACGGCTTGGCGCTCAACAAGCCGGGCGCGCCACTGGCTGGCGTTACTCTTCGACCCACCTTCTACGGAGGCCAGTACAACGATCTGCTCGACGCGGTCAACGGGTGCCGCGCCGCCTACATGGCAGCGCCCGAACCGCTGCTGGCGACGGAGCACGATGCCCGAGCCCTCTACGCTTTCCTCGAGAGCCTGGAGCCAGGGCGGGCTGAGGCCCAGCCGTTCTCCGTCGTGTCCGTACCCCAAGAACTGCCGCGGGGCGACGCGACGCGCGGGCAAGACTCATATGTCCGCACCTGTTTGTCTTGCCACGGACAGATCCACACCGGGGCGGGGCGACTCAGCGATCGCATCACGCTACTCCCCGAGGACTTCGTGATCGAGCATGCCGACTACACGCCGCGCGTGCGCCGGATCATCGTGGTCGAGAAAGTCCGCCACGGCGGATTCTACGGCTATGGAGGGGACATGCCCCCCTTCTCTCTCGAAGCCCTCGACGACGAGCAACTCGCCGACATCATCGAAGCTCTCGATCTTCCCGAATGACGGCAGACTATTCGCTTTGTCGGGCGAGCACGAGTGTCGGGCAGTTGGCGACCGACGTGGAATTCAGTCGGCAACGACAAGGTGCACGGCCCGGGGCCGCACCTCGCACGTCCTCACGAGCGAATGATCGCCGATGTCGCGACCCTCGACGCTTTGTGGCATGGTGAGGCTGGCGTGACGAGCGGTAAGAAGTCCAACACCTCCCAGCAAGCGGCGAGCTCGGCACGCACTGCACCCGGGTCCAGCAGTCGCCTGCAGGCCCCACCGATTTTCGCCTACGTCGATGCCGTTGCGCGGCACGGGTCGATTCGCAAAGCCGCCGATGCGCTACACATCGCCTCCTCGGCGCTCAACCGACGGATCCTCGACCTCGAAGGCGAGCTGGGATCACCGCTGTTCGAACGTCTGCCGCGCGGCGTCCGCGCCACCGCCGCAGGCGAGCTCTTTCTGGCCTTTGCGCGACGTTCGATGAAGGAACTGCGTCAGGTCGAAGAGCAGATTGAGGGCCTCAAAGGGCTGGTCCACGGCGAGGTTCGCATCGCCGTCGCCGAGTCAGTGACAGGACGCATGCTCCCCGACGCCATTCGCGAGTACCAGCGTCAGCACCCAGGCATTCGCTTCAGCGTCACGGTAGAAGGTCCCCAGCGCATCAACGAAGCCCTGCTACGCGACCAGGCGGATCTGGTGCTGACGCACGAAACTCCGGATACGCCGGAGATCAGCGTGCTCGCCTCCGTGACCCAACCGCTGTGTGCGTTGGTTGCTCCGGAACACCCCCTCGCCAGTCGTTCGACGCTACGCCTCGTCGACTGCGTGGAATACCCCATCGCCCTGCCTGATCACACCCTGGCCGCTCGCAGTTTGATCGACGCCGCGCTCAAGCGCGCCGCTGCAGAATTCGAACCGGCGATCGTTTCCAACTCGATCGAAGCGACGAAGGTGTTTGCCCGCACCTGCCAGGGCGTCTGCTTCTCGTTTCGAATCGGCAACAAGCCCGACGTTTCCGGAATGGTCGCGGTTCCATTGACAGACTGGGGGTTGGCCGACGCTCGCCTCAATCTCGCGTACCGCCGCGGTCGAGTCCTGCCGGTCGCTGCTGCCGCATTCGCCGAGCAACTCACCGAAGTACTCAAGACTCTGTAAACCTGCAAACAGCCGCCGTCAGCGCGCTGCACCGGGCAGCAGGGTGCCCGCGAAATGGCGCTTGTCACCAGCGTCAAACCGCTGTCTATTGGAAGCCATTGCAGTACACCTCGGACCCGGTGTACCTGTCGAAAGCGTCATGAAACACCGGTGAATCCAAGCCGAAGCGCTCACATTCACCGAACCTCTCCTCATCCCCAGAGCACCGATCTGCTCGCCACAGCGTGGGACC
The DNA here is from genome assembly GCA_003235365.1 of Deltaproteobacteria bacterium. Taxonomy (GTDB): domain Bacteria; phylum Myxococcota_A; class Polyangia; order Polyangiales; family Polyangiaceae; genus SZUA-265. Next base: position 8,411 of record QJWJ01000426.1, on the reverse strand, counting down.
AGCCCCAAAAACGACCCAAGCGACGTGGGGATGTCTTGCGGGGCCACGCCGGCATCGAGTGCCCAACTCTTCGCCACGGTTCGCAAACCGGGACCTGATAAGAAAGGTAACCCATGACCAACGTAACCATAGATGCCAAACCTGCCGCGCTGTCCTGCTCGCTTCAGCACACCGCGGCGATCATCATCGACATGCAGCGGGACTTCGTCGAACCGGGTGGGTTCGGGGAAACGCTGGGCAACGACGTCTCGCTGCTGCGCCGCGCCATCGCCCCCTGCAAGACATTGCTCGACGGGCTGCGCGCCAAAGGGATGCTCGTCATTCACACCCGCGAAGGGCACCGCCCAGATCTGAGCGACGCCCCACCCGCCAAAGTGAGCCGCGGAGCGCCCTCACTGCGCATCGGTGACATGGGTGCCATGGGTCGCATCTTGATCCGCGGCGAGCCGGGGCACGACATCATCCCCGAACTGGCACCCATTGCCGGTGAACCCATCATCGACAAGCCGGGCAAAGGCGCATTTTACGCAACCGATCTGCAGTCGATCCTGATCAACCGCCAGATCGACACGCTGCTCGTGTGCGGTGTCACCACCGAGGTGTGTGTACACACGACTGTGCGGGAAGCCAACGACCGAGGTTACCGCTGCGTCGTGGTGTCGGACTGTTGCGCGTCGTACTTCCCGGAGTTTCACGAAGTGGCACTGCGCATGGTCGCAGCACAAGGAGGCATCTTCGGCTGGGTCAGCGACTCCGCCCGCGTGCTCGAAGCCATCGCTTGACGTCAATTTAGGAGGCAACCGTGACCGAAACGTTCAAACCCAAATTGTGGACCCCCGGGGACTGGAACGCCCTGTTCGGGTTCGGCACCAACATTCTGGTCAATCTGCTCGTACTGACAGGCCTGCTGCGATTCGTACTCAAGATGCCCGACGACTTGGTCTTCGGTCGGATTTTGCCGGCGACCGGGCTGATGATGTGCCTGAGCACGCTGTACTACGCGCGCTTGGCTTACAAGTTGGCGCAGAAGACGGGGCGCAGCGATGTCTGCGCGTTGCCGTCGGGCATCAGCGTGCCACACATGTTCGTCGTGGTATTCGTGATCATGCTACCAATCGCGTCGCAAACCGGCGATCCGATACGCGGTTGGGAAGCGGGCCTGACCTGGGTGTTCATTCAGAGCTTCGTGCTGATGGTGGGCGGGTTCATCGCGCCGGTCATTCGCAAGCTCACGCCGCGCGCCGCCTTGCTGGGCACGTTGGCTGGAGTCTCCGTCGCGTTCATTTCGCTGCGCCCCGCAATGGAGATGTTCATGACTCCGGCAATCGGCGTGCTGTGCTTTGCGGTGATCATGGTCAGCTGGTTCGGCGGCGTTCGCTACTTCCGCGGCGTCCCCGCCGGTCTCGTCGCCATTGCCGTCGGCTCGATTGTCGCCTGGGGCTCCAACTTGTTCGGTCTCGGTCTCGGAGGGCTGAGCGCTGAAGGGCTCGCTGCTTCGGTGAGCAACTTCGGCTTTTCCCTTCCGATCCCCGCGGTTGGCCACGTCTTCTCTGGTTTCGAGTTCCTGGGAGTGATCCTCGTCACGGCAATCCCCTTCGGCATCTACGACTTGGTCGAAGCGATGGACAACGTCGAGAGCGCCGCGGTCGCTGGCGACAGTTTTCCGACGACCCGAGTGTTGACGGCCGACGGCGTGGTGAGCCTGATTGGTTGCATGATGGGCAATCCGTTCATCAACGCCGTCTACATCGGTCATCCCGGTTGGAAAGCCATGGGCGGACGCATCGGCTACTCCGCAGCCACGGGCGTCTCGGTGATCTTGCTGTCGTGGTTCGGTGTTATCGCGGTGCTGCTCGCGCTGGTTCCCGTCGTCGCGATTTCACCCATCTTGCTGTACATCGGCATGCTGATCGGCGCCCAGGCCTTTCAGGAGAACCCCAAGCGACACGCTCCGGCCGTGGTCCTCGCGCTGGCACCGCACTTGGCGGCGTGGGGCAAGTTGCAGATCGACAACGCCCTGGCAGCCGCTGGCACCAACGCCCACACCGTCGGTCTCGACGCGATGGCACAAACCGGCGTGCTCTACCACGGTTTGGAAGTGCTCGGCGGCGGCGCCATCCTCGGTGGCCTGGTGCTCGGTGCGATTGCTGTGTTCGTGATCGAACGGCAGTTCTACAAGGCGGCGGCGTTCTCCTGTGCCGGCACACTGCTGACCTTCTTCGGCTTCATGCACGGTGAGGCAATCGGCGTCGCCGAGTCGCCCGCGGTCGCGGCGAGCTACGGTTTGGTCAGCCTGTGGTTGCTCGGCTGCGCCAAGTTCGCGACCGCCACCCAGCCCGAAGCCGAAGTCGCCTCCAGCCCCGAGCACGCCCTGCAACCCGCGGAGTAGCTCGAGCCCAACAGGCCCAGCAGGCAACGTCACTGATCGATCGCGGGGCCCTGCACGACACGGGGCCCTGCGACTGGGAACTTCAACTCGCACCACCGCAGTTCGGGGACGCACCGGGACGCACGACGCGGAACCCTGGCGCCGACGTTCAGCGGACTGTTTCCTCGGTGCAGGTGCCGTCACAGCCGTCACCCGCCGCGAGATTACCGTCATCGCAGCTTTCGAAGTCGGCTTGGAGCACCCCGTCACCGCAGCGCGGCCCGTACTGGCAACCAGGAGCACAAGCGCCGTACGCTCCGTCGTTCAGTCCGTCGTCGCACTGTTCTCCAGTGACGACGACCCCATCACCGCACAGCGGCGAGCACTCACTCGTCGCGACGTCGGCAAGCCCGGACCAAACAACCCATTCGGGTTCTTTGCCCGACGTCGTTGCGACGCACAGGTAGCCCGCCTCGATGCCACACTTGGAGTCACAGCCGTCACCGTCGAGTCGGCTGCCGTCGTCGCACTCTTCACTGCCGTCGACCCAGCCGTCACCGCACGTCGTGTCACACCCATCGGGGCCGCAGCTCGGCTCGAGCAGGCAATCCGACGAACAACCGTCGCCCACGGTGTCGTTACCGTCGTCGCACGCTTCGGAGCCTTCTTTCACGCCATCGCCGCACGTCGAACTCCTGCACGGGCCTCCCGCATCACAAACGAAACCCCGCTCGACGGCGCAAAACCGCGAACAGCCATCTCCACCGCGGTCGTTGCCGTCGTCACACTGCTCGGTCCCCGCCAGAAGGCCGTCGCCGCATGTCGGCGCGCACGGCAAACCGGGGGTACAGGTCCACCCGATCTCGAGCTCGCAGCTCGCGCTGCAGCCGTCCCCGTCGTCCGAGTTGCGGTCGTCACAGAGTTCGAGCCCGCTGATCACCCCATCGCCACAATCGCCGGCTTGCTCGCACGGCGCTCCGGGGCGTCGACAGATGAAACCGGGCTCGAGCTGACACGCCTCGCTGCAGCCGTCTGCGCCGGTGACATTGCCGTCATCGCACTGCTCCCCGCCATCGAGCACGCCATCACCACAGATGATGGTCCGCACGCACATCCCCGTTTCGGGGCAGGCGGTGGGCTCGATACGACACTGGTAGCAACCGTCGCCGGGCAGGTCGTTGCCATCGTCACAGGCCTCGGCTCCTTCGATCATCCCGTTGCCACATTGGGGTGGAGTGGGCGCCATCACGCCCGTGGCTGACATCGCCGGCGCTTGGGGATCGCCGAACGTCGTGCCTGCGGGCGTCTGCCCCACCGGCATCGACGTCGCAGTGCCGGCCGGCGTCGGCGCCGACATCACCGGCGCAATCCCTCCGTCGGGGAGAGTGTTCACGGCCGCGTCCGCTGCCGGCAGACTCGACATGCGCTGACCCGTCGTCTGACGGAGCGGCTCGTTGGCGACGCACGCGCGACCATCACAGTGCTGACCATCGACGTCACAATCCGAATCGTCCTCGCACTGTACGCGGCACGACTCATCGGACGCGCAGATCAAGTCTCCGGGGCACTGGCTCGATTTGCTGCAAGCTCGCTCTTCGGGCAGGCGGCACACGCCGTCACCCCCTGGCAATGCCAAGCAGGCGCCGAGGAGGCCGCAATCGCCGTCGGAGAAGCACACCGTGCGGCACGCGTCGAACGCGCACACGCCGGACCGACAATCTTCGGCCGTCGCGCAGGAGCCGGAGCTGGTCGTCGAGGTTTGTTCGCCGGCCGAGTTGCCTGCACACCCCGAAACCAAACTGAGCAGGCCCAAGACGGCCGCACCGCCAAAGCAACGACTCAGTATTGGGCGGTGTTTGCTCGCGGCATTCGACGACCCGTGACGAGACCAGATACCGTTCGGCGACACGTCCCTACGCTACGCGGCGCCCGGTGGGCGCGCAACCAGAGCAGACTGTTCCACCCCAAGCACCCGCGACGTCCGACGAACGACTTTCACACCGCGGGCTGCAAAGTCCAACGCAGCCGGAGCAAAGCCGTCGCCGTGATCCCCAAAGGCGCACCCCACATCTCGAGCAACGTGGCAGAAGCGGCTCTGCATTCATGCCCCCACACGCAACCGGTGCGCGCCGACCCACTCGTGCGCCGTCGAACCGCACTTGTTTGCGTGGTGGCGATTGTTTCAGACGAAGACGCTCCCGAAGGACATTCGGTGTCAATGAGTACGCCCCAGCAACGTTTTGCGAGTCTGACCGGACTACCGCGCAACGCGGTCTAGCTTTGGCGGGGCGAACCGCTATGCTGAATCGATGAGTCGATCCCCAACCCCTCTGCTCGGTCGCGCCGAGGGACCGAACACACCGACGAACGCAGTACTGGCGTGAAAGCAGTGCTAGCTTGAAAGCAGTGCCAGCTTGAAAGTCGTTGCGGCACAGCTGAAGGAACGGGCCAAGTCGACTCTGGCCATGTTTTGGTCGCGCCTGCGCGGCAGTCACCTGTCGCCGCGCGGCGTGGCGCTCAGCGTCGGCGTCGGGCTCATGGTTGGGCTTTGCCCCTTGTACGGCATGCACGGCGTATTGGTCATGTTGGTGTGCTTGCCGCTGCGGCTCGACGCGGCGCTCGCCTTCGCGGCCACGATGATCTCCAACCCCTTGACGCTGCCATTCCTCGTCGCTTTGGAGCTGCAGATCGGCGCAGCGCTCGTCGGGGGGGCCCAGATCGACGTTCAGCAGGTGCTGTCCGGCGAACAGTGGTCGCAAGCGTTGCTCCAGCTGGCGCTGGGCAGTGGAACCCTGGGCGTCGCAGTCGCTGGGCTCGGCGCGTTCGTCGTCTTCAAGCTCGTGCGACGCTGGCGGCAAGCCACCATCAACGGCGCGTGAATCCATCATGGCACCAACGTCGAGCGGTGCAGTCCCTCAGACTCGCATGAGTCGATGACCGCTCACGACAACACGTCGCTCAGCCACGGCTCGAGCGTTTCGAGCATCACCGGCGACAACGTCAGTGGCTTGGTCGCCACGAGTCGTTCGGGGTCGACGGCTGCAAACTGGTGATCGGTGTCGGGGATCTGGACGGCCTGCCCGGACGGACAAGACCGAGCGATGTGCGCTGCGTCTTCGAACGCGCAAATCCAGTCCTTGTCCCCATGCATCGCCAGAACCGGGACTGCCATGCGCTGCCAGGCCTGCTGCAGCGGCTGTCGTTCGAGCTGATGGTAGAAGGCGACCGTGCGCCGGTAGATCGTGTCGTCCGTGAAGTGATCGGGGCGAACGTCCAACAGGTCGGGGCGCGTCGCCAAGGCTTGCCTCGGCGTCTGACCGTTCTGCACGATGGCGCGCAGCAGCTCACACTGGCGCTCGATCCTGTCTTTGGGGACGTGCGGCTGCACCACCGCATAGCGTCGTAGCGCCGTCTGCAACCCCTCGGAAATGGGGATCGCCGACGCACCGAACAGCGCAACGGCGCGCGGCGACAGCACGGCAGCCGAATCCACGCACAGCAAGGGTGCCACCATCGTCCCCAGGCTCTGTCCGAGCAACACCACGCGCTGCCGATCGCACCACGGCGCTTGCTCGAGGTAACCCAGGCCAGCAAGGTAACCCGCGTACTCGCTCTCGAAGTCCACTGCGTTGCACGGGGGCCCGTCGCTGTCGCCCATCCCGAAGCGTTCGACGCGCAAACTCGCAATCCCGCGCCCCGCCAGTTCACCCAAGAGCGACGGCACGGGGTGCTGCGGTTCGAACGGGTATTCCTCCGACGCCCAGTGGGCGCCAGGCAAGTAGTAAACCACCGGGTGCGGTCCCGGCCCGTCTGGCACGAGAGCCACCGTCCGAAGCCGGGTTTGAGCGACCTGAACCTGTCCGAGTTCGATCCGACCGTGTGCGTGCAGCTCCGTGGGATAGGGCCGAACCTCGCCGACACAGCGCAAGACCTGCTGACCCCGTAACACGTCCACGTGCAACTCGCTCCCCGCCTCGAGCCCGCGCAATGCGGCGCGGACGGCATTCATTTCCGTTGCCCGAATCTCCCCGATGGCGAGCAATCGATCACCGGCCTCGATGCCTGCGTGCTGCGCCGAAGATCCGACGGCGACGCTGCGCACCAGCAGACCCTGCTCTTCCGATCCAGCCAGGGGTGCGATCTGCATCCCGATGAACCCGCGGCGCTTGAGGGGCGATGTGCTCATCGTCGAGTCGTATGCCACGAAACGGGTCTGACCAGCACTACCTCATCGAGCGCGAGTGAGCGATACTCGGGCGATGAGCGCGTCGGTACACGTGGCAATCAGGTTGGACGATGCGACCCAACGAGACGTCAGCCGCCAATTGGGGGCGGTAGAGCTGACCGCGACGTTCTTGCCGGACCAGCGGCAGCTGCAAGCCCACTTGCCAGACATCGAATGGCTGCTGATCGGCCGCCCGCCGCGCATCGATTGGTCCGGTGCGGGCAAGTTGCGCCTGCTCCACGTCGCGGGTTCCGGCGTCGACCCACTGTTTCCCGCGGTGGGTTTGAGCGAACGCGTCATCGTGAGCAACTGTCCGACCATGACGGCTGACGCGGTTCGCGATCACGTCTTGGCGCTGTTGCTGGCATTGGCGCGTGATCTGCCGCGCGCCTTCGAACAACAACGACAACGGTCGTGGCGAATGTATCCAGCGCCTTCAGTCGTCGGGCAGCGGGTTTGTGTGGTGGGTTTGGGCGCCATCGGGCTGCGAGTGGCCGCCGCGTGTACGGCGCTGGGCCTCGAGGTCGTCGGGGTCAGCCGCACCGCCAGGCCCGCGCAACACGTCAGCGCGATCTACGGCACCGACGATCTGCGTCTCGCCGTGTCTCGCTGCAACTACGTGGTGCTCTGTGTACCCCTCACCTCCCAGACGCGGGGCATGTTCAATCGTTCGGTGCTCGAAGCGATGCCCACGACGGCCGTGCTCGTCAACGTCGCTCGCGGTGGCATCGTCGACGAGACGGCGCTGGTCGAACTCCTGAAGCAAGGCCGCTTGCGAGGCGCCGCCTGCGACGTCTTCAGCGACGAACCATTGCCGGCGACCTCACCCCTGTGGACCTGTCCGCGGCTGCTGATCACGCCGCACAATGCCGGGTTCATCCCCGACTACGTGCCCAGCGCCGTCCACATGTTCACCCAGGCCATCGAGCGCGTGCGAGCGGGCGAGCGTCCCGCGTTCGTGGTGTCGCGAGAAGCAGAGTACTGAGGCCACCGCGGAACAACACACCTGCAGACAATGTCGCACCATCGCCTACCTCGGTTGCGCGCGCTGTTCAACCGATGTCGATCTGTGAAACACCAGGAAGCCACAGGCTATGACTTGTCTGCCATACGATCATTCCACGCGACCAAAGCTCGCAAAGTGTATCCAGTCAACGGCCGACGCCGCGCGATCTCTCGGCACTCTCGCAGCGTTAGCTATCCACGTCGACTGCCCGGCTGTTCCGTTCGGTGTTGCGCAGTCTGCCCGAACTGCAATCCAAAAGCAGGGGATTTGCTGCGACGCGGCACCTCGCGCGGCGGGTGTACGATTGCTCGACCACCGTGGGCAACCGCGCTACAAGGTGGCCGCGCAGGCATCCACCTGCTGGGGGTCGGGGATACCTGACTCCGAACCCACATTTGCTTACACGAGGTTGAAGAACTATGCGCTCATCCCACTTGTTCCCATTGCTCACGGGTCTGTTGCTCGCTGGCCTGCCGGCTTGCGGCGATGACAGCACGTCCGACGACAAAGGCGCGACCGACGACGGCGCCGACGCTTCAACGGACGACGCGACCGACGACACCACCGACGACACGACTGACGACACCACCGACGACACGACTGACGACACCACCGACGACACGACTGACGACACCACCGACGACACCACCGACGACACCACCGACGACGGCACGGACGTAGACGGCGGCGCGCCGATGGGCGACGGTGGATCCGGCGACGGCGGCATGATGGGCGACGGCGGCATGATGGGCGACGGCGGCATGATGGGCGACGGCGGCATGGACGGCGGCGAAGTCGACGCAGCCCCGCCA
>QJWJ01000538.1 GCA_003235365.1 Deltaproteobacteria bacterium | reverse complement strand
CACCGTTGCAAAGATCACCATCCGCGCAGCTCGTTCCTGTCGCTACAGGGACGTTCGATACACCCGACGCTGGATCGCACGAATCCGCTGTACACGGGTTCCCATCGTCCACTGGCGGCGCCGTTCCGCCTTGGCAAGTGCCGGACGCGTCGCACGTCTCGTCGCCGTTGCACAGGTTGCCGTCCGCGCAGCTCGTTCCAACCGCAACGGGGATGTTGCTCACGCCACCGATCGGATCGCACGAATCCGCTGTACACGGGTTCCCATCGTCCACTGGCGGCGCGGTTCCTCCCTGACAGACACCTGACGCGTTGCACGTCTCGTCGCCGTTGCACAGGTTGCCGTCCGCGCAGCTCGTCCCAGCCGCAACGGGGATGTTGCTCACGCCACCGACTGGATCACACGAGTCCGTCGTGCACGGATTGCCGTCGTCAACCACAAGCTCGTCGCCGTCGACGCATTGCCCCGCGTCGCACGTCTCCTCACCGTTGCAAACGTCACCGTCGCTGCACGTCACCGGCGTCTCGACCCCGGCAACGCATGTCAGCAACCCATCCCCTTGACACGTCACGACGTAGTCATCGTCGGCAACGCCATCACAATCGTCGTCTTGACCATCACAGGTCGTGTCCGTTCCCGCACAAGCGGCAACCCCAAGCGTGGCGGACGAACTCCAAACGGTTCCCGCTTCGTTCGACACTCGAACGACGAAAACAGCCCCATCATCCGAGGCACTGACCGTGGGTAATGACAGCGTTGCCGTGGTTGCGCCAACGACGTTCGCACCGTCTCGCTGCCATTGGAAGTTCAATCCGTCACCTTGCGCGACGACATCGAACTGCGCGTTTTGGCCGACGTTCACGGTTAACGACACCGGTTGCTCCAAGATGATGGGAAGCTGAACCCCCTGCGTCTCACCGTCGAACCCCAGTAGAATGTCTCTTGCTACCAGCTTGCCGACGAGCTCGACGCGATCACCCACCGAGATGGTTCCGTTGGGAGCCAACACGTACGCTCGAAGCTCGACGTCGTTCGTCAAACGGACGGCGGCCGGCATCGACCACGGCCACCCTCCCTGGTTGCTCCCTTTCACCAGCAGTTGCACGTTGCCGGGGCCCACGACGGGATTGGAGCCCGGTCCGACGAAGGCACGGTCGGCAATGGAGGCGCGACCGCCAATTCGCACTTCGCAGGGGGCCTGACACCTCAAGTCTGCGTCGTTGTTTATCGTTAGCGAAGCGAAGTGGTAGACACCGCCGGACAAGACCAACTTGGACCGGATACCGCCGTTGCCGTTGTGAACCGTCACGTTGGCGTAGGCCCCCGCCGCCAGTGTGACGGTCTGACTGTTGTTTACGACGATCGACTGCGTACCTGGGCTTGTGGTCGGCAAGGCAGGAACCGCAATCGGCAAGGGTAAGGCAAGTCCGGTCGTCACCGTGCCCAAGACTTGACCGCTACCGCTCAGGTTGTTCAACTGAGCGTCACCCGTCACTTTCGATTGACCCTGTAGTTGAACAACGTCTGCGCGCACGGAACCCGCCAAGGTTGCCTGGCTACCCAGCACCAGGCTGGCCCCGGACGACAACGTCGGACCAGAAACGCCGTTGATTACTGCAACGTTTCCAGCAAACTCCGTTCGATCCTTGAAGTAGACGCTATTGAGCGCAGTCAAACCGTCGACAGGCCAACTCTCGGCGACCAGCGCCGAAGTGAGTGACTCGACCGGCTGCGAAGTCTCCGCGGGCTTGGAGCAGCCGACCACATTGATCAGGCAAAGGGCCAGCAGCAAGACCACTGACCTCGCGTGTTCCTTCCAGTGTTTCCCCAAGCTCACAACGAAAGAACGGCCCACCACCAAACGAAGCTTCTTCATTTTGCTCGCTCCCACTCACAGGCCGCAACACGGCGACGAAGCCCCACAGCTATTCGACTAACCAGATTAGTACAACTCCAATTTTAGAAATACACACCTCTGCAGCATAACACCGACCCCCTGCAGCATAACACCGACCCTCTGCAGCAACCCAACACACGCGAGAACGAACCTGACCCCAGCACGACCCAAATACGACGAAGCAGCTCACCATATAAATTTTAGCCACCTCAACGAATCGACACCGAGCACTCAACTCATCGAGACCGACCCATGCGAGCGCCGGCCTCGTGAATCCTCCCAAGCGAACGAAACGGTGTTCCCACCCCCGCTGAAACGACCCAACGTGTCGGCGTCAGAACTGGTTAGTGTCTCAGGCATGGCTCGCTCTGCGCGTGGCGCCACACCGTGTTTCACCGCAACTCACAACGGGCGTCGGCAAGACTCGCGACGACTCTCGCTCCCGGGAACGGCCAGACCGTTCCGCGCAAACAAAACGTTTGCCAAGCAACGGTCGCACCGTTGCTGCGCACTCGTTTTGGACGTGTTCCAAACCCTTCGTCGGTTGCTGCGCGCACGAATTGGGCTCGATGTCAGCGTGCGACCGTTCCCGGACGCCCGCGCAGGGCAGCAGTACAACGGTTGCACCGTTCGATCTCGAACAAAACGTATACGAGGCAACGGTTGCACCGTTCGATCTCGAACAAAACGTATACGAGGCAACGGTTGCACCGTTCGGCCTCGAACGAAACGTGTGTGCAGCAACCGTCAGGATGCTCGTTGGGCCATCGCTGACGCGTTGCGAAACCACCGCCACCGAGGACTTGCTCAAGTCATGAGCACGTCGGAAGCTCGTCGTCCGAGCGCGTTGCTACCTCACGCGCGGGACCAGCGATGGCGGGGGGATGGGGAAGGTGTCCCACGCTGGAGTCACGTTGAGGGTGTCGGGGTTTTGCGCCCAGATGTAAACGGCGGGGTACGTCTTGGTGATCTGGCCTCCGACGACCTCGATCCCCGCGAGGTATAATTGGGAGTTGGCGCCGGTTGCAGTGAAGTTGTCACTTTGGAAGTTGAACGTGCTGCTTGGGTCTCGCGCCGATTGGAAGATCAACCAGTAGTAGGTCTTGCCGGTCACCGAAGTGACTACGCGAGGTGACCACTTGGCCCAACTGTTGTAGACGCCGGGGCTGCTACCGCCGCGGGGATCACACGACGTCGGATCGTTGGCAGCAAGACGCACTGGCTGTCCGCCGTTGCTCGGGATCACCCAGATCTCTGCATTGGGATTGTAGTACATGCGAGCGTGGGGCCCGCGGTCACCCGGATCGCGCACATTCTTGTAGTCTTCGACGCGATTGAACGCGATGAATTGGTCGTCGGAGGAGAACTCGGGGTAGTACTCCCAAACGCCTGGCTCGGCAGCGCCGTCGACGGGCGTGGCTTGTCCACCGGCTCTATTGGCGTAGGGCACGACGTACAGATCGGCTTCGGTGTCTGCGGGGAGCTGTTCGTCTTGACCGCAGCCCAGACGCCCGTCTTTGCCGCAGTCAGTGGACACGTACACGATGCGCGAGCCGTCGTTGGACCAATCGGGAGCCATGGCACCACGAGAATCACCGCTGCGCTCGATGTAGCCGAACGTCGTGCCGAACGACGCGAGCAGCGCGTTGGCGGCGTCCTCGCTGTTCTCCGAGAGCGAGCCACCGAACTCGTCCGTCTCCAGATCGAACCAGGCGAGCTCCGCGTCCTGTTGATTGCTCGCTTCGACACGCCACGGCTTGCGATCCGTGCGCGTCGGGTCGTAGTCGCCCACACCCAGGCTGCTGATCATCACCCGATTGCCGGGCGACCAGACTGCCTGAGAGAACGTCGACATTCCCATCCACGGCTGTCCAATGGTCGCGATTGCCGAGTCCGTCAGGTAATCGGGGGTCTGACCGGCGCTCTCTTCGTTGATGGAGGTGATCACGCCGAACCACGGGTACGTGTCCGTGAACGCCACCTCGTGCCCACCGGGCGTGGATGTGTGGCAGCCAAAACACGTCACACGCGGATCTCTATCGCGAACCAGGTTGCCACCTTGGTCACGCGGAACGGCAGCTTGCACGTCTTCGGTGCGCAGCGCTTCGCTGGTGTTGACGTCACCGACGTTGAGCCCTTCGAGCCACGACGCGTCTGGGTTCATCGAGCTCAGGTCGTTGAGGGCCGCGTAGACCATGCTTCCCGTGGCCAACACCGGCGCGATCAAAAACGTCGTGCTGCTACTGATGCCGCTCTTGCCGCGAATGGTGACCGTAACCGGCGCTTCGTCGTTGTTGGCGGCAAACGGGAACCAAATCTCCGGTGGCATCAGCCACGACGTCTTGTTGGTGTACGCCTTGAGCTCGTTGGCCTGTTGCGGGCTCGAAACGGTGACTTCCCAAACGGAATCGGAGCCCGTCCACTCGAAGTACGGCGGACTCCAGTTGGCCGGCATCAGCGCCCCGTCGGGCGGTTCCAACAAACAAACGCCCGAGCCACTCGCCGCGGCAAACCCTTCGGCTGGATTGCCCGCAGTGACGGACGCGCCTTGTTCGACGATCGGCGCCGCGGGCAAGTCTGGACAAGTCCCTTGGCATTCGGGCCTGGGGAGGGCTTCGTCGGAGGACGTGGGTCCCACGGGGTTGATGACGTCGGGCACGAACTCGTCCGTCGGTAACGCCCCCACCTTGATCGGTCCGACACCGCCGCCGGGCTTGGAGGGTCCCGTGTCCGGTGCCGGCGGTGCCTCGTCCGCCGAGCAGCTCAGCAACAGGAGAACGCCGAGGGTACATCCCGTAGGTGAAAGCGATCGCATGCACGCCGAGCATACGCCACCGCTACTGGGGGGTCCAACCGGCGTGGTTCTTCAGAGGCTCTTGCCGTCGAAACGCTTGGAGATCTCCAACTGATGCACGTCGATGTCGTCGATGCAACGCACGTTGACCATCGCCCACTGCTCACCGTCTTTGCCCTCGCCGGTGCCGAAACAGCGCACTCCACACGTCGAGCAGAATGCGTGGTGCACAGTCTTGCTGCCAAACTGGTAGTCGGTTTGGGCGTCCTGCCCCTGGGTCTGGCGCAGCTTGTCCCTCGGGACGAAAGCCATGATCGCGCCAGACTTGCCGCAGATCGAGCAGTTGCAGGTGGAAAGACCGGTCAGCTCCGCCTCGACTTCGAAGCGCACGGCGCCACAGTGGCAACCGCCTCGATGTATGGTCATTCTTCGTTCTCCTTGGCCAAAAAACCTCGGCCGGTGTGGGCTCTGGCACCCCCGACCGAGCCACGACCCCGGACCCAATTGGGTTGAGTTCAGCCTACGGTTACACTGACGCCGTGCCGGATGAATTGGACAAACGCGTCAGGGAGGGACGATTCCTGGCCGGGGCGGTACTCGATCCCAAGGGTGCCGCCGAGTCCGTCGCCCTGACTCGGCACACGCCCGACCCGCGCCTGCGACAACACGTCCGGCACTATTGGTTCGCGCGCTGGGATCTGGGCGACCGCCCGCCTCGCCCACAACAGACCTTGCCCTTGCCGGCAGTCAACGCGGTTATCGAAGCTGACGGCAGTCGCGTATTCGGCATCGCGTCGCGGCGCTTCGACAAGCTGCTCCAAGGTCGCGGCGCGGCGTTTGGAATCCTTTTTCGTAGCGCGGGTTTCGCCCCGTTCTACGATCGGCCGCTGCACGAGTTGGTCGACCGCTCGCTACCCTTCGTGGAAGTGTTTGGCCGCGACGCTGACGCGTTTCGCCAATCGTGTGCAGACGGCAACGACGACGGCGCCCTGACGAGCGAGCTCGATCGGTTCTTGCTCGGTCTCACACGCCGCGATTCGGAGGAAGCCAGACGCGTGCAAGGATGGGTTGATCATGTCGAGCTCGACCCCGAGATCACACGCGCCGAACAGCTCGCGAAACACGCCAACGTGAGTCTACGCACCCTGCAACGGTTCATGCGACAGTACGTGGGCATCCCGCCGAAGGCGCTGATCCGTCGCTACCGATTGCTCGAGGCCGCCGGCCAAATCGTGCGTGGTGAGTACGTGAACTTTGCAGATCTATCGGTTGCCCTCGGCTACAACGACCAATCGCACTTCACACGAGACTTCACGCGAGTCGTCGGCCAGAGCCCCGCACGCTACGCCACCGCACAGGGCGTGCCTTCGCGGCCTCGGAGAACCACCTCCTGCTGAACACGTCTAAGAGCGGCAATCATGTTGATTGCCGCGACAAATCAACAACCTAGAGCACCGAACCGCGAGCAAGCGTGCCCGAACGTGGCCCCGAAAAACGCCCTCACCCATCCTAGGGCGATTTTTCGGGGCAATTCCGTGCGGCGGCAAGCTGATCGGTGCTCTAGCGAACTGCCCGACGAGGCTCATGACTGCTCGAGACGGGGCACAACCTCCGACACGGGTTGCTCACGGGCGGGAGCGAGGCTGAGGGACCAGCGCAACAGGTGCGCGATCACGCTCTTCTGGCCGCGCGCATCCGTCTTTTCGAAGATTCGGCGCCAGTAAGTTGCCACGGTGTTTCGAGAACACGCGAGCGAGTCCGCGATCTCGCCGTCGTGAGCGCCGATGACGGCCAACAATAGAACGTTGCGCTCCTGGCTGCTGAGGGAATGACGCTGAGCGTAGCGCTGAACGAGCGCTCGCAGCACGCGGTGCTCCTCCTTTGCGCCGAACATTCACCAGGCCTTTGGATCTGACACTCAGAAACCTCATCGGCCAACTACCATGGTCATCTGGACCGGTCGAGCACGGCGGGTATCAACCAAACCGTTTCCAACCCCACACCCATCAAGCGTTAGCGTTAACGTTGTACGTAACGCTGGTAGCACTTCGAACGTCGCGAACGATAAACACGCCCTCACTCACCCCCCAACCTTAGCTGAAGCAGCGATCTGCCTCGCTGTCACCGACAACGTGACATGACTTGTCAAGCCGCCTGGGCTACCAGACGATCGCGGAGCAGCGAGACAAGTGGAGTTTTGGCAAGACCGAACAGCACTGATCACCGGTGCCGGCGGCTTCCTCGGGAGCCGCCTCACGGAAGGACTCCTGCGACGTGGAGCCAAGGTCGTAGCGCTGATCCGTCCGGGCTCCGTAGCGCTCCGATCGGTAGAAGCGTCCCGGCGGCTTCAGGTCGTGGAAGGCGACGTGACGGACTTCGCGCGCATGGCACAGGTCGTTCGAGAATACGGCGTCGGGCACGTATTCCACCTGGCGGGTCAAGCTGTGGTCGACGTGGGGATGCGTCACCCCTTGACGACTCTGGAAACCAACATCCGCGGGACCTGCAACATCCTGGAAGCATGTCGTGAGTCGAGTCCGCGCGTTTCCGTGGTCATCGCGTCCAGTGATCGGGCGTATCGTCGCGATGACGTCAGTTCCTTCGCCGAAACGACTCCACTGCAAGGTGGCAATCCGTATGACGTGAGCAAGGCCTGTGCCGACCTGATCGCCCAGTCATACGCCACGGCCTTCAACCTGCCCGTCGCCATCGCGCGGTGCAGTTGCCTGTACGGTCCCGGCGACGTCAACGCGTCGCGACTGATCCCGGGGGTGATTCAGAGCGCAGCGGCTGGCGTCGCACCGATCATTCGCTCCGACGGAACGCCGCGCTGCGATTACCTCTACGTCGAAGACGCCGTTCGGGGCTTTTTGGCTCTCGCGGAAACACTGTGGGCCACGCCTTCGTTGCGCGGCGAGCCGTTCAACTTCGGCAGCGGCGTCGGAACGCCGGTGTTGGACGTCGTCCGCAGCATCCTCACTCTGATGAACTCGGGCCTCAACCCCGTCGTTCTGGGCAGTTCGCGGCGAGACACTCAGCACCGCATGCTCTGTACCGACAAGGCGAGGCGAGAACTGGGTTGGGCCCCGTCCATCTCGTTCGAACAAGGCCTTTGCCGAACCATCTCTTGGCACCTGACTCGAGAAAACAGCCAGGCCACCCCGGCTGGGGTCGAGCGCCGCGTTGCCCTGAGCTAACTCGCGCACCGAGTTCACGGAGGAATAGCAGTGTCCCCACAACGACTGAGCCAACGAGAGGACCTCCACGTCGAAGCGGGCGCCGGCACCACTCCAGGCGTCCTGTTGACCGTCGTCGTGCCTTGCTTCAACGAGAAGGATACCATCCTGGACGTGCTGGACGAAGTCCGGCAGCTGCCGTTGAACAAGGTCGTGCTCGTCGTCGACAACAACTCGACAGACGGCACCCGTGAGTTGCTACGCGCGAACACCACCGCAACAAACGAGCCCTCAGCCGATTGCGGACTGAGACCGATCTCGCTCTCACCCGAGCAGACTGACGATTCATCGCATCAGCGCGGGCAGGAGTGGCGGCGGGGGGACGGCTTCTGGGTCCTGCTGCAGCCAGTGAATCGAGGAAAGGGTGCGTCAGTGCGTACGGGGCTCGCCCTCGCTCGCAGCAAGTACGTCGTTTGCCAAGACGCTGACCGAGAATACGATCCGACCGACATTCCGCGGCTGGTGGCAATGGCCGAGGAACAGAACCTCGGTGCGGTATTCGGTTCTCGGCTGTGGGGCGCGGCCGCGAGACGTGATTCCTATCATTGGGGGCGCGTTGGACTGTCCACCTTGTTTCGCTGGCTCTACGACACGCCAACGACCGACGTCGCCACCTGCTACAAGTTGCTGCGGACGGACATCGCACGACAGCTGGGCCTCGTCGGTGAGGGGTTTTCTCTGGATTTCGAAATCGCCGCGCAGCTTCGGCGCGCAGGCGTGGAGATCGCCGAACTGCCAATCAGCTATCGGCCGCGATCCGAACGTGAAGGCAAGAAGTTGCGCTGGCGCGATGGTGTGTCGGCAACGTGGACGCTGCTGAAGCTACGCCTCGCCAGACGGCCCCCCGAACGCGAAACAGCGTCGTTCCTTCTCGGACAAGCGCGCGATCACGCGCAGGGGGGTGACGCCCCTCGAACGGTGCCTACTCGATCGCTCGGCTGGAAGAGTTCTTCCACGGCTGGCGATGGCGTTGCCCTTGCAGAAGTACTCGAGCCAGTCCGGTTCTCTCCGTGAGACGAGGGGTCATAGCCCCCTTCGGTTCACACCCAAAACCAATCACACACGCTGTCAGCAAGGGGCGACGACGGTCCTCCATGGCACACAACAAGAAGGTCATGTCATGAACACACAAATAAGCAGACGAATCTCGGGGGCGATTGCGATGGGCTTGTGCCTGATCGCAGTGCTCAGCTGCGGCGCCCCCGTCGACGAGCTCGAAGTCGACCAAGTCGAGCAACCATTCTCCTCCAAATTCATCGGGACGACCGAAAGCGCACAAGCGGGAGTTCACTTGGTGAAGTCGTGGCGCGGTCGCAAGGCGAAGTCGGTTGGCGCGGTCCGGCCGTGGGGAGAAACCTGGAGCGCTGCCTGGGACTACGAGTCGATGTGTGGCGCCACGTTCATCTCACCCCACTACGCAATCACCGCCGCACATTGCGTCGATGAAGACATGGTGCCCAACGCCTACTCGGATTCGAGCCCGACCAAGTTCCGAGTGGAGGAGTACGACATCACCTCGTTGAACATGAACGAGTTCCACGACCAGAAGCGGATCTACGATTCCTACGTTGGCAACCCCGGTATCGGAGAATGGCCGGCGTACTACGTCTACGACAAGATGACCACCGCAGAGGGGTACAAGAAGACGACGAACACTTGCTACCTCGTCTCGCGATGCACCTATGGTCGAAAGAACTGCGACATCACGACCTACAACGTCGACATTGCGCTCATCTATTGCCCCAACCGAGCGTCCGCCTCCGACAACTGGGTGAAGGTGGCCTCGAGCAGCGAAAGCGAGACTTCCGGCAACGCCGAGATCTGGTGGTTCCACGAGATCGCGGAGCTCGCACACGGTAAATACGACCACATCTACAACCCCTACATGCCCGACGATAGCTACGACCACTACGGCAAGTACGGCACGTCGCAGAACTTTCACTACGTCAGCCCTGGCGGCACCAAACTCCAACTCTTGCCCGTGGTCTCCTACAAGCACGGCAACTCGAGCAACACCAAGTACAAGCGCGTGAACTTCACGACCCCCAGCAACTACAGCAATCTGCCCAACAGCCTGCGCTGGGTGACGGCTCGTGGTTGTCACGGCACTTCCGGTTCGGGCGTCTTCGTCGCGGGTAACTGGAACGACAGTGATCCTCGGTTGCTAGGCCCCGTGGCAATTCACCCTGCCGGGTGGACGCAAGATGCCAACGGAAACCCAGCCGAAGACTTCGGCACAGGCCTGTGCCACTACCTGGGTGGTACGACCAACCTGAGCCACGCGCGCATTGGTTACGTCCGACGCTACTATTCCGGGAAGTTCGAATCGAAGTCGTACGTCCAGAACGACCGTCCTTGACGGGCGCCATCGAGCGGGCACCTCGCCCTCCCGTGCCGCAAGGTCCACGACGACTTGCGGCACGGGAGAACGCGAGCCGTTTTACGGTTTAGCGTTCACGAATTCACGAAACGGGGAAGCGCTGGCGAGAGGGATTGGGCGCCCAGTCCAGCGTGGAAGCGACGCCAAGGGGCGGGCGGTGCCTCGGCACGTACGCCGCTGGGCACACGGCTGTAGGAGCAGACCATCACAACCATGCCCAGCGTTGAGGTGGGTTGAACCAACGCACGGCCAGAGGTCACGGGTCCGCTCGAGCGGTACGTTAAAACGATAACTGGAGGGAGAGCGATCGATCGCGACACACGACTTCTCGGATGAGACGCGTCTGGCAGACACTCATGAAATCGACTAAGGATGCGTCCTCAGGAACTCATCAATGTTCAAACGAGCTCGTCCTCACGTGTCGCATTCGCTCCTTCGCGCTCAGGTGTCCAAATGGGCGGGGTCGCTCTTCGTCGCGGCTTGCCTGATCGCCTGTGACGGAAACTCCGAAGATACTGATCGAAACTCATCCTCCGACGACGCTCCAAACGGAGATGCTCAGAGACCGCAACCGGGAAACACCTCCACGGACGCTGGCGGCGGACCTGGCGGGCGTGACGGCCCACACGATCCGGCGGACATGATGCCCGACGGGGGCGGTGCTTCGGGTCCCGGTCCGATCGACGGCGAAGACGATGAGCCGGCGGGGCCTGATCCAGTCGCTGGCGAAGACGACGGACCCACGGGTTCGCCAAATCCCGATCCTGTCGGCGACGATGGTGCCGGCGGGGAACCCTCGCGGGTCCAGCCGACCGAGCCGAAACCCGT
>QJWJ01000069.1 GCA_003235365.1 Deltaproteobacteria bacterium | reverse complement strand
CTGGGAAATCAAGGCGGGGGACGTCACCTGTCAAGCAGACTTGTCAGACACCAACGGCAGCCTCGATTGCGGACCCGAACCCGTCCGGCTTGCAGGGGTTGAGCTGTCCGGCACACTAGCGTTCTCGAAGGCTTCGAACGCCGCCTCCAAGTTCGGGGGTCTGGGTGGAGAATGGCGAGCCTCTGGAAGCGGCAGACAGTGTGATATCACGGTAGCGGAAGATGTCCGCATCTCCTGCCCGGCAAGCAACGGGCACCGCGCAATAACCCTCACCCTCTCCGTTTCTGAGGATACGGTCAGCGGGACTGGCAGTGACGGAGTGGAGTTTTCGGCTTTCAAGCGATGAGCGGGCCGCTGCGGCAGGCGGCAACGGTGGCGGCGTGGATGTCCCTGGCCCTTGCCTGCTCCAGGCAGGTACCCACCGACGAAGGACACCAGCGGAGTTGGGCGGGTTACACCTGGTTGATACCCGTCAGCGCTCGCGGTGTGGCGGAGGAGCCAAGAGCTGAGGCGATTTGGATCGCTCTGGCAGGGCTGCCTCCCAGCGTGCTGGAAGAGCTGAACGACGATTTCGAGGCTGAATTGGCACTGCGCCAGGCGCGGGCGGTTCCGGGGATCGAGCCACTGTTGACCGATGACGACACGCTGCGCGCGGGAGCCGTGACACGCCACTTGTTTCCCGCCGTTCGCGCCGCGACTGTCCTGGTGGGCAAGCGGACTCGCCGCTTCGACCTCGCCGCGGGGAGCTCGGCCCCGCCTCCGCAGGAACAGAGGCAAGGTCGAAGCCTCCTCGACCTATGGAAGGACGATCCGCGCGGAGACGGGGTCTGGGCTCCCGTTCGCCAGGAAGTGTGGCCGTTCTTCTACGCGGCAGAGCTGTGCTTCCCGAGCGGCATTCAGACCCAAGCCAACCGAGATCGCCTGTGGCGTGACGAGACACTGGCCTCCAACGTGGCGCTGGCACTGACTGGAACTCAGTCTGGCCTGTTCACGACCTCTCAACGTCGATCACTCGTTCGGTTGCGGCAACTCGCCCGACAAATCGGCGACAAGCCGGCACGACTGAACGATGAAAGAGATCACCTGCTCGCTCGATACATCGCGCAGCTCGCCGGGCCAGAGCCAGCTCCCCCGGAGTGGCTCGACTTGAGTCCGCGCACCTTGTTGGTCGTCCCCAGATTGGGCGCACTGGCAAGCCAGGCGCGCCGTTCGCAGATGCTCGAGAGTTTGGCTCACGAGGGAGGGGGCGCACTGAAAATGTCTGGCCGTGCGTCTGGCACGTGCCCCGCGCCCGTCGACTAGCCCGGTCCCCTCTCACTTCCGAGTGTTTCTGCTGCCCCAGCCATTGCAGTCCAACTGCAGGACGGCGGAGTCTCTGCCGCAATGAGCGCTGTGATCGGCTCGGTGGTGATTCCGTCCTCACTTCTGGTGCAGCGCTTCACGTCGGGTCGCTAGCGTGACACGCAAACCTCCGGCGGGCAGGAAGGGGGCACCCCCACTACTCTTGCCCGGGGAGATCTGCGGTGAACGGCCCCGCGTTACTCGCCATCGCTGGTGATTTCGCTTTCGAGCGCGTCAACTTGTTCGTCCAGATTGTCTTCGTTGATCTGAGCGTATGCCGCTTCTTCGAAGTCCTCCGGGACGGGAATGTCCGAGCGGGCGACTACCTCCTCGGTCACCGGCTGAACTTCGACGGGCTTTGCGGGCTCGGATGTCGCCTGTTCATTCTTTTGGCAGCTCAACAGCGATACCAATAGGACGCAGGCGCAGGAGCAGTTGGGCAGTCTCATGGGGTGCCTCCTCGGGCTGCGGTAGCCGTGTGTTTGGTCATCCACTTCTCGTGTCGTGCATTCTCTTTGGTGATCAACTCGTCGATGCGCGCGACCAGCTCGGTGCGCTCTTCTGCCGTCGCCAAGTCTTTCGCGCGCCGAAGCTTCGCGAGGCGGCTCGCGTGCTTCTGGAATTCGTCACGGGCGGGGGCGTTCTTCGCGTAGCCGGGAAAGCGACTCAGTGCTTCGCGTTTGGATTCGAGTCGGCGCTTCTCACGATCGGCTTTGCGTTTGGCGTGCTTGTTGTCGAGCTCCTTGATGCGCGCTTGTTTCCTCTGTAGCTCTTCGAGTTCGCCCTTCTCTTCGTCAGTCAACGTGCCGGACGCCTGTTTCTGTTCGAGTTCGTTGGTCCGCGCCTTGCGCGCCGCCCCGCCACGAGCCAGCGTCGGATGGGCGCGCATGGCGTCCAACTCGCTCTTCTCTGCTTCTGTCAGCGTACCGTCTTTCTCCTTCTTGACGAGCTCCGACCAGCGCTGGCCGTCCTTGCCGGGACGCGCGTCGCCGTGCCCGCCAGGATGATCGGGCGACTTGCCCGCGGCTTCGTCATCCGACGCCGGGTCGGGAGCGCCCGGTGTCAGGGGGCCCTTTTTGCTTTGGCCATGCCCGGCGCCCTTATCGGACTTTTCTTCGGCCTTCTGTTCCCCTTTTGCGACCTTCTTGTTCTCTTTCGGCGGTTTGACGGCGCCCGGAGGACTGGCTTTGTCTTTGGGTTCGGCGACTCCAAGCGGCGCAAATGCCAACGAAGCTCCGATTGCTGCCATCACAAGCGTGGTTCTCGTTCTCGTCATAGGTCCCCTCCAGTGATGCCTGCCGTTGGTGAACGGCGACTGAGTACGCACGAGGGACCCGTATTCCCCTCGAGCGACCCCTCGCCGGCAGTATCTCCTCTTGGTCGCACGCGGTCAAGCGACGGCGCGTCGCCGGCAGACATTGGGGGTGACACTGCCCACACGTGCGCCCCCGAACCTCGAGGTGCGGAGAGGCAAGCCGTCGCGTTGCCCCGTTGTTCGTGGTGCTCGAAGTCGCGCGCGGCGGCGCTCTGTAACGTGGCCGCCCGCCCGACTCTTCGACCCGGGTTACGGGTGTAACGCCCGAGGTTACGCAAGGGAGGCAGGGAGCGAAAGCGCCGGCGCCGGTTGCCCCACGGCACGCCACGGGCAGCCCGCCGTCCTCGACGGCGGGCCGGAGAAACGCCGCGTCAAGCGACCTCGAGGTCTCACTGGGCCTCGATCACCACTTGTCCAGATTCGAGCCGCCGCTCCACAAGCGGCTCCAAAACAGAAAGCACATCCATGAAGAACACGACCCGCATTGGTACCAAGATCGCTTCGACCCTGTCCTTGTTCGCCGTTGGCGTGGGTTTCGCCGGAAACGCCCACGCAGACCGCGTTCGGCACTGCGCATACACGTTCAGCGCGATCGTGGAGACACAAGACCTGTTCGCGAACGTAGTGCGGGAGCAGGTGGTGCTCGTCAACGGTGACTCCGCCGGCAAGCACGGTGGCATACAAGCCAACACCGCACGGGAGCGCGCCAAAGACAGGATCGTCAGTTGCGTCGGTGACTGGAACGACATCAGCAGCGATCTCGGCTCCGATGAGCTCAACGCGTGCACCAACGCCAACATTTCCAGCGTCCCCGGCTTCGATGTGAAGACCGACGGAATGAGTTTCCGAGAAACCATCGCGGAGCTGCTGCCGGGTCTGTGTGCGGAGCTCACCTGCAGCGAAGAGGTGCTCGTGAGGGTTTCGGAGGCCAGTCTCATCGTCACTGGAGACAAGGGGTGCCCCGGGGCGAGGGACTACCAGGCGGAAGAGATGCTGGTGGGTGAGTTCTGCCTAGGGCTGTAAGACACCCGCGCGTGCCCTACACGGCAGGGGAGGTCCGCCCACCCATAGTGGGTGGCGCGGGCCGAGCCCCCGCGTAGCGTCAGCGTTGGCAATCCCACTGGACGCTCTCTGCTGGGGCGTAACTGCACTCGTAGCCGGTGCGGATGGACGCCTCCAGGTGTTCTCCAAGGGCGGCGTTGGACTTCTTGAGGAGCGCAAGCGCCTTGCGGATAGCCCGCGTGCAACTGACGCGGGCGCGCTCGTCGCGACTGCCCATGGCGCGGGCGCGGCCGAAGATGTTCAGCGCTCGCGACAACTCTTTTCGGGCGAGCTCGGTGAGTGTGCCCACGGCATCGCGCGTCGCGATTGAAGCGCCGCTTGCCCACCGACATGTGTGCCAACGGGGCGGAGCGCGACGATTCGCGCCTGACGCACCGAGTGGATGTCGCTGCCGACCCAGTGAGCTCGGCCGGCGGCGCCCACGGTTCCATGTTCAACCAGCGCGTGCCACCCCGTTCCGAGACACCCCGCAAGGAACTCCCCGGGTGAAGCCGACGCAGGCGGAGGCCGCGATCGGCGGGCTCGTGTTGACTCGCAGTCCGACGGCTGCGAGTCGGCGCTCCCGTCAGCTCGCGAATTCCACAGCCTGCTTCTCGGTGAAACATCCCCGCTCAACGAGCATTCGAACGCTGGCAGCGCTGGCACGAAGCGCAGGTCGAGTTCATCGCCGTTGGTAGCGTGACCGCCACTTTGCATAGGCGCGGAGCAGCCACGGCACCCTCTCGACGCCGTTACCGCACCGACTCCAGGCCCTCCACATCGCCGTTACCGCACCGACTCCAGGCCCTCCACATCGCCGCTACCGAAACTAAACAGGTAAACTAAACAGGTAAACTAAACAGGTCGCGCAATTCAGCAGACATCCAGTAGTTTCATTTTGCTTTGCGCTCAAACCCGTGCCATTCACCCGCTCTGGTTTCGTTCACGTAGGAGCGACCAGATGAACCCAAGACAACCAGAGCAAGACACACAAAAAAAAAAAAAAAAACCCACAAACACCGCAAGCATCGTTGATGCTGCTGTCCTATTGATTGGCGCGAGCGCCGGAGTCACGTTGGCAACCTTCGGGCCACTGAGGTCCAGCCAAGCGGCAGTCGCGCCGGAGGTGGCGTTGCCGGCTTCGGCGAGTATCGAACGCACCAGCCACAACGACTGCCTCGGCCAGGAGGCGATCGGCGAACTCGAGCTGGTACCCGACATGGTGCGTCGCTCCGCCGTTGGCCGAGAGCGTGTCGACTACCACGCTGACCTGCACCTCAACCGCGGCAAGAACGCTGGCGTGTCCTGGCGATTCGACATATTGGACGACCGGGGGACGATGGTGCGTAGCGCGGTCACCGAAGGGACAGCCAGAGGAAGCGGGGGCGATACGCTCACGACGACGAGCGCCGGCGCCGACCTCCCCGATGGCTTCTATGCATTACGGCTGCGCGCTGCGATCGTAGGAGATGACGTATCGGACGTGTTGGAGGCCATCCAGCACGTCCAGGTCGCCGGGGGGCTGTGGCGCGAGCTCACCGCCGACGAGTGGTACACGGAGTCCGCCTACACACTAGCCCTGCCGCTGCCCTCGGACACAATATTGCCCGCCCAATTGGACAACGGCATCACCCCCGGAGGTGCCCAATGACCACCTCGGGGAGTGGTTCACAACTCCGGAAGCTGATCCAGTTGGCGACGGTGCTCTTGGCGCTATCGGCTTCCTCGGTATCTCATGCCGCCGCCGGTTGGATCTCGGGAAGCGCATGGAGCTTGAACCAAAGCGGTGGTTATTGCCCCACTCTCACCGGGGTCAACTGCACGGGCACGCGATACCCGCAAACTTCCTACAACATCATGTGGCCCGTGCCCAATGTCGTGATGGAAATCCGCGACAACAACAACGTCCAAATCGGCGTCGGGTCAACCCAGACCTCGGGCAATTTTCTCGTCAAGTGGACGGGAACGGCGTCGAACCCAAACCCGACTCAGATCTTCGTCGTCTGGTGGGCACACCACAAGAACAACGTGTTTCGCCTGACTCACGTTGATGGTAGCACGCACAGCAGCCAAACCCCCTGGATTAACGTCGTTTCTGGCACGACTCAGGGCGTCCCGCAGAACATCGGCAGTAGAGTCTTGAGCTCGGGCAGCGCGGATCCATACTGGAACGCCTATTTCCAAACCGAATGGCAGTGGCGCCAAGTGTTGGCGCCCGCCGGTACCGCGTTCACCGGTACGGTGACGAACATCGAAATGCGCGGCTTCCAGGACGACCAACCGAGCTTTCTGGGGTTTGCGTCAAGCAGCAAGACAGTCAGCCCCAGTCGAAGAATTCAGCTGGACACGAACGCTGCGTTCAATTCACAGGGTCGGTCCATGCACGAGTTCGGTCACATCGCGAACTATTGGCAACGAACCTGGGCAATCACCAACTCCGCGGGGACTTGCGCCACATGTCAGTACGACTGGGACGGAAACGGCGGGCACGGGTGGGGCACCTACGAATGGGGCGTTGCTGGCTTCGAGGAGTCGTTTGCATCTCTGTACGGCACGATCGCATTTTGGCTCAGCAGCTCATCCGCGCCGACCACTTGCTCGAACTCGACGCACTGCTATGTGCCGGCTGGCGCCAACTGGGCCCCGGGGCCAGACACCAACGTCGAAGCGACATCCTACGCAGGGGCCACCAACAACTGCGTGACGACGGCGGCGACTCCGGAGGCCCGCAAAGAGATCACCCACCTGCGCTTCCTGTGGGACGTTTACGACTCCAACCAAGATGGCACGTTCGACGACTACAGCTCCAACACGAGCCTGCACTGGGCGACCCAACTTTCTGTTTTCACCCGCTACCCATCCGGAACCGGTCTCAACCAACTCGATGAGCCCTGGAACAGCGCATACACGTCGGTCTCTGAGAAAGACGGCCGCGCTTCGACGTCGTTCGCGGCCAATTACGCGGGCATTCACGACGTGAGCGCGATGCGTACCCGAAACTGTAGTCCTCCATGAATCGACTCCATCCCGGCGCGACGTCCCTCGCTCACGGCGTCGCCAGCGTCATCCTGAGCATCTTCGCTGCGCCGGGGTGTGGTTCCCCGTCGGCCGCCCCCGAAGAGGGCGCCCAAGTCCCTACCGCCACTACCCCCAATGCGTCTGAGGTCCCCACCTCGAGCCCAAGCGAGCCTGAAGTCCCCACCTCGAGCCCAAGCGAACCTGTAGCCCCCACGTCCAACCCCAACGAACCTGACGAGCCCATTTGTGATGGCAGTAATCGGTTGCGGCTGCGCTTCTTCTACGAGCCCGACTACTTTCACGAGCCCGCCGCCAACGCCGTGCTCATCGAACTGGGTAACAGGTCGATAGGCATCGACGGTCACTGTCGATATTGGCTCAATGGTGGCTGGACCAACGGCAAGGCGGATCGGCACCTTCCTTGGACGTCGGGAGACCTGCCAGGGGAGCTCGCTGACAAGCTCGACGCTGCAATCAATCTGCGTACTCTCGACGCACTCGAGTGTCAGGGGGCAACAACTGCCGACCACAAGAATTACTACTCCATTCGCAGCGAATATTCGCGACGCCGTTGCGAAGTGGGGCTCGACGCCACGGAGTTTTTTCAAGTCTTCCGTATCCTCGACGAGCGCGCCCTCGAGCTCTACGCAGCGGGCACGCCAATGGATGGGGCCCTACACCTCGCGGTAGACCACGTGCCCTGGCCGCTGGAAATGCAATACACCTGGCCCGTCGACAGCATCGCCATCGATACCATTGAAACAGAGCTCACTGCAGGTCACTCCCTACTCGTAACGGATCCCGAGGCGGTCCACCTCATGCGTCAGCTGCGTGGCTCGTATCTCGCTGATAGAGCTGCCCCTGACGCACCTTACAATTGGCCAGAAGGCATTCCCATCGCTTCCATTGGCCAAGTGCTCATGCGCGACGCCGTCCCCTACGAACTTCCAAACGGCCTTTGGCCGTGGTCTGACGAATGAAAACAAGACGTCTATTCCTTGCGACCGCTGGGTGTCTGGTGGCCGGCGCACTATCGCTACTACTTCTCGAACCGACAGAAACCCGACCCGTACGACGCTCGAACCTGAGAACTCCTCCTGTTCGGGTGCAGGTGGTCGGTCCTGACGTCGCTCGGAGATTGCCCGCGCCGGAGCCAGCACGGGCAGCACCACTTGCCGCGCCGTCAGTGCCCGCTGGTCCTCGCTGGTTCCCGCGCGCGCCTGACGAATGGCAAGGCATGTACGTCGACCTCGACATGGCGCCCGCGTGCAATGAAAGCGCAGACTGCGGGCTCGGCCTCGCGTGTATCGACGGCCGGTGCACTGCATGCACCGAGGACGAGCAATGCGCGCGCGGTGAAGGCTGCGCCCTGGACCGCTGCTTGCCGCTCAGTGGTCTGGAGTGCCGTCGGCGCCGCGACTGCCCGCAGAACCACTTGTGCATGCTTTCGGGGATCTCCCCCGACCCGCGCGGCAATGAGACCATGCGGTCAACGTGCGAAGAAATCGGCGGACAGCCAGAGCCCACGTCGGCACCGACGGCGCTGACGCCACAGGGGCCGCCCAACCCGAACCCCAACGCTGGCCCCCCCATCGACGACCAAGACCTCATTTCTTCCGCGCGTGGGGTTCTCCAAGGAGGTTGAGCGGGCTAGCAGCAACGCAGCAGCAGCTCTTGCTGGTTCCGCCAGCGCTCCCAGAAGCTCATCACCTGCGCTTCCTGTGGGACGTCGGCGCACCAGCTTCGCGCTGCATTGCATAGCGCCGCCGACCGCCAGGTTCAACAGCAGGGCGCGGATGATGGACGGTCGCCGTAGTCTTTATCGGCGGAGAGCTTGAAACGAGGTGAGGCTGCAACGCGAAGGTCCGGCGGATGCGGAGGTCCGCCCACCCATCGTGCGTGAGGCGGGCCGCATCTCCCGCAGAGCCCAGCCGTCAGCGTTGGCAATCCCACTCGACGGTCTCCGCTGGGGCGTAACTGCACTCGTAGCCGGTGCGGATGGACGCCTCCAGGTGTTCTCCAAGGGCGGCGTTGGACTTCTTGAGGAGCGCAAGCGCCTTGCGGATAGCCCGCGTGCAACTGACGCGGGCGCGCTCGTCGCGACTGCCGATGGCGCGGGGGCGGCCGAAGATGTTCAGCGCTCGCGACAACTCTTTTCGCAGCGCTTCTTTTTCGAGCCCTAGCCGCTCGAGGCGCCCCACGTCGCTGAACTCCTCCGCCTCCTCCAGTTGTTCGTCCAGAATTCTCAGCCGGTCCCGGTACGCGGCCAGGGCTTGCTCGTCGATCGCCTCGTCGCCGCGCTCTGCCTCGTGGAGATTGAGAGAGGCGTCCGCCGCTGCTTCGGGAGCTGAGTCGGAGCGTCGCTCGGCGACCAGCTCGACGAGGGTGCGGGCCTTCAGCGACTTTTGTGGGTGTGCAAGTAGCTCTGCGAGGTAGCGAACCCCCACGAGATTGCCGACAAAGCTTTCCTGCCCCCGGTAGCGCACGAGCCAACCCTCGCCGCGACGGATGAACGCGTCGCTTGCACGCGGTTCTCGTACGGTGACGTCCGTTGGGGCAAGGCCCCTGTCCTGGGGCGCCAGGGGTGAGGCCTCCGCGGTGGGGGCCGATTGCTCACAAGGAGTTGCGGGGAGCGTCTGGCGAAGGCTTTCGAGCTCTGCGTCGATCAGATCTCGCATGACGGTGGCGCCGATGGCGGTGCAAGCGGCGCGTCCTCGCTCCAGCAGGGCCAACGCCTCTTCGATGTCTCCCCGGAGCTGAGCGAGCAGTCCGAGGCTGCGAGCGATCGGGCCGGCGTACAAGTTCACCGGTGGTAGCACGGCGTGCAGATGCGCATAAGGCCGCAGCCGCTCTGCGATCTGCGCGCCGCGATGTTGGTCACCGAGGCGGGTGCTCACCCAGGCGAGCTCGGCGGCCGTAATCAGCCAATCATCGACGTTGTCGTAGGGCCTGGCGAGCCAAGCGTCGGCGTGTGGCTCGAAGACCGCTCGGGCCGTGTCATGATGCCCGGCCTCGACGTACACCGCGGCCAGCGCAGCCTGCGAGTAAGCCCCAACCCAAGCCAAGCCCGCAGCGACCGGCACGATCTGCTCGATGAGCTCCGCCGCACGCCCCTGAGCACGGCGTATGGAAAGCTCCTGACCAAGCGCTGCAGGCCGCACCTGCGGACTCTCAGTCAGCGCGCCGACCTCGGCGGCTTTTTGGATCCTTCGCAGTGCCTCTTCCCAACGACCCTCGAGGATCGCCGGTGCCGTGCAAGCCACCTGGTGCAGCCAGGCGAACTGGGGATGTTGCGCTGCTGCCGCGCGCCCTCCCGCGAGCAGGGCGTCGTGTCCGGCTCGGTCCCCTTGCATCAAGCGCTCGCCGGCCAACTCCTCACGCACGGAGTAGTTGTGCTCAGTCAGGCCATACTGCTCCTGTAGGGCGAGCAGGCGCTGGGCGAGCTCCGCGCGCTCCTCGAGGTGAGCGGGACCTTGCAAGGCGCAGTGCAGGGCACGGTTGGCTTCCAACCACGCCCGCGCGTCGCGTGGACTGCGATGTTTGGCGGCGAGCCGCACTGCCTCCCTCGCCATCTCGACTTCGTCCGGCGCCATGCCGCGATAGGAGCGCAACACTGCCCGGCGCGCCAACAGACGGGCGTGCATTGACGAGTCCGGAGGCACCAGCGACAAGGCCTCGATGAGGGGTCGCTCCTCCGCGTGGTTGGGGTGCCGGCCCCAGCCCAGCGCCGCACTGAGCCCCAACACGGCTTCCACCTGGATACGTGGTCTCTCGAGCCGTCGCGCGCGTTCGATGGCTCGGGTGTACACTCCGATCGACTTGGTCAACAAGCCGCTGGCGAGGTAGAGCCGCCCCAGGCGCAGCGTGTGCGCCAGGCGATCGCGCGGTGAACCGAGGTCGTTCTGCTCGCTGAGTTCGAAGGCCTGTCCCTCCAAGCGCGCTGCGTCCAGGCACGCGCCCTGAGCGGCCTCCCAACGGGCTGCACGACGGCAGGCGTGGACGACCTGTTCTGGCTCACTCAGCGGCAACGCCTGACGCAGGTGATGTGCGGCTTGCACCAGGGAGAAGCCCCCGCCGCGAGCCGCTCGGTCCGTGAAAACTGCGGCGGCGCGCAGGTGCAGCTGTGCCCGCTCGGTCGCCTCCAGTCCAGCGTAGAACGCCTCGCGGACGAGCCCGTGAACAAACTGCCATTGCCCGGGCCGTGCTGTCCGCGCCTGCAGGATGCCAGCGCGCGAAAGCTCGTCGAAGCTCGCCAGCAGCTCACCGCGTGAGAAGTCGCACAACTCGCACAGCAAAGCCACGTCCAGCTCTCCCTCAAGCAGGCACGCTGTACGCACGACGCGGGTTGCGGCTTCTCCAAGGTGTGCCCCGCGCCGCTGCAGAAGCTCGCGCAACAAGGGCGGCATGATGCCGTCGAACTCTGGCGCCCGGGT
>QJWJ01000278.1 GCA_003235365.1 Deltaproteobacteria bacterium | reverse complement strand
CCACGGTCAGCGTTGCCGACGCTCAGGCGGCTTACGAAGCCTTCAAGAGTGGTTACCTCGAATCGTGTGGCGAGAGCTACCGCGTGCGCTCCGACGACCCGAGCTTCACGGTATCGGAGGGTATCGGCTATGGAATGCTGTTGGCGGCCTACCACGGTGACCAGGAAGTGTTCGACGGGCTGTGGCAGTACTACAAAGACAATCGCGACGCCGCGGGGCTGATGCACTGGCGCCGCGGCGGGTGCGAGGGGGCGCGCGACGGCGACAACGCCGCCGCCGACGCTGACATCGACGCGGCGCTGGCACTGATAAAAGCCAGCTGTCAGT
This sequence comes from Deltaproteobacteria bacterium, assembly GCA_003235365.1. Classification (GTDB taxonomy): domain Bacteria; phylum Myxococcota_A; class Polyangia; order Polyangiales; family Polyangiaceae; genus SZUA-265. Next base: position 3,119 of record QJWJ01000278.1, on the reverse strand, counting down.
GGCCCAACAGCGGTGGGCGACACGACTACGCCGCCGACGCGACGACGCTCCTGCTCGCCATTCAACGGGTAGAGCTCGTGCAAACGCCAGCTGGCGGCATCTACCTCAAACCGGGCGACTCGTTCGGCGGATCACGCTGCGTGAACCACAGCTACTTCTCGCCGGGACACTATCGAGCCTTCGCGGCCTACGTCCCCGAACGCGCCGACACGTGGAATGGCATGCCGGCCGTGGCCTACGAGTTGATCGACGTGGCAGCGAATCCCGCGACGGGGCTGGTGCCGAACTGGGCGGAGCTCGACGGCAGCACGCCACCGACCGGTTGCGACTGGTACACCGACCCGGAGCTGTACGGCTGGGACGCCGTGCGCACGCCGTGGCGCGTGGGCATGGACTACATGTGGTCGGGGGATCCCACCGCGGCGGCCTACTTGCAGAAGCTCGCGGCGTGGGTGAACAGCATCGGAGGCATCGCGGAGGTACGCGCCGTGCACGCACTCGACGGAGAACCACGCGCTGGTTATTCGAGCAATCCTGCAACCGGTGGTCTGGCGTTCGCCGCCATCGCGGTCGACCAAGCGACGTCGGACGCGTGGTTCGGCTACCTCAAGGACAATCCCAGTCGTGGCTACTTCCACGAGGCGCTGCGGGCGCTGTACCTCATGGCCGCAGCCGGCATGATGACCCACGACTGCAGCGGCGTGATTTATCCCTAACGCTGGCAATGATCGGCTCAGCGTCCGTCGGGCGCTCGGAGAGCTCCACGAGTCGCAAGCCACGCTCCAGCTGGCGGCAGCATGGGGCTACATCAGCCCGAAGGGGGCCCAAGCTGTCGTCTCGCCCTGGTCGTCGAGCGATTGACACCTCGGTGATGGCCGCCGATCCCCCGTCAACTTGCCGGGAGGCGCCTACATCCGTTGCCGACCGCGGTGCGTGCGTGGGAATCGCCTCTGCACTCGTTGCAAAGGGCGATACAGCCGGTGGACCCGCGACTGCACGCGTTGTCGAGCGCACGGTCGACGCGAGTCGCGCCGACTGCAAGCGTTGCAATCCCCAGTTGCGCAGCCGTGACGGTGGCTGCATTGGCTGCGAACGCCAGATCGGCACGTGCAGTGAGCTCGGCACGCGTTGCAAACGCTCGATCGACGTCAGTGGCGGAAGACCACAGCACTCGGCGGGCAGGCTAGCCTCGTGTTGAGCGCTTCTTTCGGCTGCGGGAGCGCTGACCGCAACAACGTCGGCGTGGGCCGCTGCTGCCGGTGCGTTGCGAGTTGCCCGTGGAGTAGAAGTAGCCAGAGGATTGGCGCCAGATCACTGCTGCGGCGACGGCACCGGGACGCCCCCCGCCGCGGGATGTGGCGGCGGCTGGTCGGGATCGCGAGGCTGCTGGGCGGGAACGCCAGCGGGCAGGGGCGCCTCTGACGGGGCCGAGACAGCACTCGAAGGGCTGACGCCGGGCACCGTCAACGGCGCGGTCCGCGTGTCGGGAGTTGTCAATCCAAACCCATATGGGTACAGCGGATCGTAGTCGGCGTCCCCGACGTTGATGGGGATCTGCGCCATCGAACGCGGCCACGAATGGGGGAGCTTGCCGCTGAATGGGTAGTCGCCGAACAGCACGTCGGTGATCCCTGCGCCCTCCGTGCCCGGCAACCACGCCGCCACGACGGCGTCGGCCAGCTCTCCAACCTTGCCCAAGATCATCGGCCGCCCACTGAGGAGGATCACGACCAGCGGCAGCCCCGTGGCTTTCAACCGCTCGACGGTCGCAACGTCTTCGTCGCTGAGACTCAGATCGTTCGAATCTCCGTTCATCTCCGCGTAGGGCTTCTCACCGATCACCGCGACCGCGATCTGAGCGTCGCGCGGAACGTCACTGCCGTCGGCGGAGTAGCTCAGCCGCTCTTCGCCGAGCAGGTCAGCCAACGCGGCTCGGACGCTGGTGCCGTCGGTGATGGGGCCCAAGCCCCCTTGCCAGCTGATGGTCCAGCCGCCGCACTGCCTGCCGACGTCGTCCGCGCCGCTCCCCGACAGGTGCACATGGCTCTGGTGTTTGTCGAGTGGCAACAGGTCGCCGCGATTCTGCAGCAGCACCAGGGACTTTCGTACGGCCTCGCGCGCCACCGCGCGGTGCTTTTCCGAGCCGAAGTCGGCGAGCAGGTCCGGATCAGTGCGCAAGCTGCCCGAGCGGTCACGCGCGTAGCGATCTTCGTCGAGCATGCCGAGTTCACACTTGACGGTCAGGATACGCGCCACCGCATCGTCGATGCGATCCATGGGCACGCGCTCGGGCACGAGCGAATCGAGGATCGGCACGAAACCGGTGTGGACCTTCGGGGCCATCACCAGGTCGACACCGGCGTTGATCGCGCTGCTGAGCTGCGTCGCGTACGTGCCGGGCAGCTTCTCGACGGCTTCCCAGTCGGTCACCACCAAGCCGTTGAAGCCGAGCTCGGCCTTGAGCTTGTCGTTGATGAGCGGCCCGTTGCAATGCATCTTGATACCGTCGATGCTGCTGTACGAAACCATCACCGAGCCGACGCCGGCCTCGATGGCGGCCCGATAGGCCGGCAACAGGTCGCGCTGCAGCCGCTCGGCATCGACGTGGCTGTCGCCCTGATCGTCACCGCCCTCGGTGTTGCCGTCACCGACGTAGTGCTTGGCGCACGCCAGCACGCTCGCCGGCCCCTGGCCGAGACGTTCCCCCTGCAGGCCGCGGATCATCGCCGGACCGAGCAACAGCGGCAACTCGGGCGACTCGCCAAAACTCTCGTAGGTGCGCCCCCAGCGTTCGTCATCGACTACGGCCAACACCGGCGAGAACGTCCAGTCGATGTTCGTCGCCGCCACTTCACGCGCCGTGATGCGTCCCACTCGCTCGACCAGCTCGGCATCGCGGCTGGCGCCGAGCCCGACGTTGTGGGGAAAGATGACCGCGCCTTTGACGTTGTTGTGACCGTGTACGGCGTCGATACCGTAGATCATCGGGATCTTCGTCTCCGACGCCAACGACTGCTCGCGGAAGTCGTTGACCATGCGCACCCAGCCCATCGCGTCGTTTCGCGCCGGCGCCGAGCCGCCGCCGGACAACAGGGAACCGACGCCGTAGAACGTCAACT
>QJWJ01000334.1 GCA_003235365.1 Deltaproteobacteria bacterium | reverse complement strand
CTCGCGGCTGCTTTGGAAGCCACCTTGCTGCTCTTGGGCTTTCGCCCCGCGAGCAGGTCTTCGGCTTGGCCGCGGGCGTCGTCACCAGACTTGTCAGTTCGGGCCGGGATGACGATGCGGTCGCCGGGCTTGATGCGGTGGCTCGAACTAATCCCATTGGCGTTGGCGATGGCGCCCACCGACACTCGGTAGCGCTTGGCGATCATGCCCAGCGTTTGCCCTTTGTAGATGGTGTGCACGGTGGCGTGGTGGTCGTTGGCCTCGGCCATCGCTGGGGCCGCGTCGGTCAACGCCGCGGCCACGACGAGCGACAACACCCACAGCCGCGCTCGCACCCCAGGTGCCAACTCTGTCGCAACAATTCGAAACAATTGGAACAATGAGCCACGGGTGGCCATCGTCCCCGGGCGCAGGGTGCCCTCGCTGTCGAAAATCCGTCGATCCATGGGCGATTCATGGCGACCGGCGAACGAGGCCAGTCGCGACCGGCCGGTGCTAGCAGAGCCTCTGGCGCGACGCAACGTGCCGGGAGTGCCGGTGGACGCGCTCCGACGTAATGCGGGCTGCTTCTGGCGGTGACGTGATGGCGAGGCGAATTGCCGGCGCTTTCCGCGCGAGGATGCTCTGGCACTCCGAAATCACCTGCAATTTCGTGAGCGCGACGGCGGGGCTGGAGCAACCGATCAGCTTGCCCTGGAATTGCCCCGAAAGGTCACCCCAACGGGGGCAGGCGCCTTTCGGGGCCACCGTGGCGTCCGCATGGCTTGATGCCCGACGAGGTGCGCCATTGGCCTCCACTGCGGACGTTCGTCATTGCGAGTCGGGTTGCGGGGAGACGCGTTGCGATGGACTGCTAAGGTTGAAGCAACACTCGATGCGACACTGGATTGTTTGGACTGTGGGTTCGCTTTGGGGGGCGCTGAATGAGCGTTCGCGATTCGCGAACGCTCATTCGATGCAACAGAGAATGGAGTCGAGAAAGCGAACGCAATGGGGGCGGTTCTTCGGGCCCTCACCAAACGGGGGACTGAAGAACTGCCCGATTGTCGTGCTCGCCTTTTTGGGTGCGGGACCGTGGCTCCGCGGCTGTTCGGCACTTCCGGAATACGCCACGCCCAAAGCGGGAGTGGTAGAACCTGGCGCCCTCTCAGGCACTGATCTGATCGGGTACCGCGCGTTGACGCGCGCTGATTTCATGGCTTCCGCACCGCCGGCGAGCGCTGCTCGCCACGCAGAACAGCTGGGGGCGTTGACCTGCACGTTCATCGTGACCACGCCCGACACGTCCTACCAAATCGAAGAGCGTCGCGATCCGGACGGGACGTCGACGTTCACGGGTCGCTTCGACCGACTCGGCTTCGTCGCGCACATGGATCGCAACTGCTCCTGGTGGAACCCGAAGAACGATTCCGAGTCGGAGCCCTACGTTTTGCAGCACGAACAGATCCACTTCGCGCTTTCCGAGATCCACGCACGTCGGCAGAGCATAGCCGCTCGCACCACGATGAGTGAGTTTCGCGTGAGCTCCTCGTCTCTCGATGATGCGAAGCAACAGATCTCGGAGGAGCTCACGCGTTTGGTCGATGAGGCGATGGAAGAGCTTCTCGATGAGAACCACGAGTTCGACGAGCAGACTTCCGCTGTGCGAGACGAACGCGTTCAGAGCGAGTGGTTTGAGAAGGTCAACCAGCAGCTCAGAGAACTGGACGGATCTTGATCCCCGCGTGGGGATGAGGTGGGAGGCGACGCCGTCGACGCGACGATTGTCCAGTGCCTGGCGGGTGTCGAACTGTGGCTCGGTGTGCGTATCGGTGTGTGGGGGGCGTAGGGCTTGCGACTTCGCGTGCGGCGCAATTTTGGCTGGACCTGTGCCTGTTGACAGGGACGACCGCCCGCAGCCGAGTAGGTCGGGGAGTCAGTCTTCTGCCTGGGTGCAGGGGATCTTCGCGCTGCCCATCGCCGGTCCGCACCTTCTGCTCTATGCTCGGCGGAGGAGTTGGGCATGCAGCAGACGTTGAATTTCCGGAGTTTCGCCATCACTCTCGCCGCGCTCGGGGTTTCCGCATGCGGGGGCTCCACGCCAGACGCGGCCAGCGCCGTCGAAGCCAAAGAGGTGCCCGCACCATCAGATGACTCGGCCGAAACCGAAGCGCCGGCCGCGAGTGACGAAGGTGCTGTCACCGCTGCCGACGAGACGACCCAAACCGAAGTCAGCGACGACGCCGAGGCCGACGAAGACGCCGAAGAAGAGGTAGGCGAAGTCGAGTCCACCGCCGAGGACGCCAAGGCCATCGCCGCTCCAGAGTCCTCGTCGGCGCCGCCTCCAGCTCCCCCCAAGACGAAGAAGGTCGTGAAGAAGAAACCCGGCCAGGCAGGCTGCGGTGCCGGTACCTGCGCGTGAGCGATCGGCGCGCGCTGCCCAATGGGGTCGGCCTCGGACTGCGTTGGGAGTTCATCCAGGAGGTGATTGATGCCGACGACTTGGACGTCGCGTTTTTCGAAGTGTCGCCCGAGAACTACATGGGTCGCGGAGGGTATTACCCCACGGCACTGTCTGAAATCTCCGAGCGCTATCCGATCTCCTCCCACGGACTGACGTTGTCCTTGGCCGGTGCTGAGCGGCCGGGCGAGCGTTTCTTGGGACAGCTGCGCGAGGAGCTTCAGCGCCTTCGGGCGCCATTTCACTCGGATCACCTGTGCGTCGCGTGCCATGCCGGTACGTTTGCTCACGAACTACTGCCGGCCCGTTTCAGTCGAGAGGGGGCCTTGCGGGTCGCCGACGGCATCACCCGGCTCCAGCACGCTCTGGGCGTCCCACTCGCGATCGAGAACATCACCTACTACGTTCATCCGGGGGCAGTCGAGCTCAACGAGGTCGACTACATTGGGACGATTCTGGAGAATAGCGACGCGGGACTGTTGCTCGATGTGAACAACGTGTTCGTCAATTCGGTGAATCACGGTTTCGACCCGCTGCGGTTCGTCCGGCAATTGCCGTTGGAGCGGGTCGTGGAGCTGCATGTCGCTGGACACAGCCACCACGCGAGCGGGCTGTTGCTCGACACCCACTCGGCGCCCGTCTGCCAAGAGGTGCTCGAGCTCTTGGCATTCACCTTGCGGCAGATTGGGCCTCGTCCCGTTCTGCTCGAGTGGGACAACGACGTGCCTCCGTTGGGTGAACTGCTGGCATCCGTGGCGAGTGTGCGGCAAGTCTATGAGACAGCTACGGGGGCGGGCTGAGTGTCAGGGCTGCACCCTTCCGAGTTGGCGTTGTGGCAAGTCGTGTTTGGGAGCGCATGTCATGGGCCCGAAGATCCAGCGTTGCTGACGCGGCTGGTGGCGCTTGGCGTCGGTGCGAAGGACAGCGCCGAACTCATCCGCCAGTGGTCACGGCTGATGATCTATCGCGAGCTGGTGCGCAGCAACGTTCGACGCACGATCAGCTCAGCACTCCCGCAGACTACGGCGGTGTTGGGGCAGGACATCGATGCGCATGTCGATGTGTTCTTGCAGCGTCCGGGCCCGAGCAGTCCGTACCTGCGCGACATCTGTCGTGAGTTCTACGAGCACCGCTGCGCCAGTTGGAACGACGATGAAAGCTTGCCGCGTTGGCTGGACGACTTGGCGCGCTACGAGCTGGCGCGCTTCGAGGTAGCGGCGCTGCCAGATGCAATCAGTGTCGAGGGCGATCCGTCCTTGCACCTGGACGTCACGTTGCGATTCTGTCCCGCATGTCGGTTGTTGCGTTTGCGGCATGCTGTCTTTCAGAAGCCGTTGCCCGGTACTCGTGACGCCCGCGTCGTCGCGACGCGCAGTGCCGTGTTGGTGCATCGAGACTCGGACTGCGAGGTTCGGCAGCTCGAACTGTCGCCACTTGCTGCAGATGTGGTCGAGTCGCTGATGGCGGACAATACCCTACGTCGAGCCGTGGTTCGCAGTTGCCAAGTACACGGGGTTGCCATGGACACCGATCTGCTCGAGGCTATTGCGCGTTTGCTCGCAGATTTGGCCGAGCGGGGGATAGTGGTCTCGAGCGGTGAACCCCCGCTACCCCGATGAATTTCCTTCCGTTTGTCGATCTGTGGCATAAAGCAGGCCGAGCCTATGTCGAGTGACCCGTTGAACATCGCCGGGCAGGTCGTTGCCGAGAAGTATCAGATTGAGCAGCTCGTCGGCGAAGGAGGCTTCGCCGTCGTGTACCGCGCGGTGCACACGATCTGGCAGCAGCCCGTGGCGATCAAGTTCTTCAATGGGTTGTCGTCCGCTCCTGCTCAGCAACGGGACGAACTCGTCGACCAGTTCATCCAAGAAGGAAAGTTGCTGACCGAGTTGTCGAGCAAGACGGTGGGCATCGTCCAGGCGCGCGACGTTGGCTCCTACGTGACCCCGGCGGGGGCATGGATGCCTTACATGGTGCTCGAGTGGCTCGACGGTGCTCCGTTGGACGCCGTCTTGCATCGTGAATGGACGGAGGGCGCCCCCACTTGGAGCGTACCCGAGGTCACGAGCTTCTTGCGGCGGGTCCTGCCAACGCTCGAAGTCGCCCACTCGAGTGGAGTGGCCCACCGAGACATCAAGCCCGCCAACTTCTTCGTACTGGGTGATGCGCGCAAAGCAGACACCCAGATCAAGCTGCTCGACTTCGGGGTCGCCAAGATGGTGGCGGACAACACCCACATGAAGGCAGCGTTGGCCAAGACCGGTGTGGGCATCACGTCGTTTACTCCCCAGTACGGTGCGCCTGAGCAGTTCTCGCGCAGCCACGGAGCGACGGGGCCGTGGACGGACGTCTACGCGCTGGCTTTGGTGGCCGTGGAATTGCTCACGGGTCAAGAGGCGCTTGCGGGCGACGATCTCGTGCAGTTGGGCTTCGCGACGAGCGATCCCAGTCGTCGCCCGACGCCTCGAAGCAAGGGGGTCGCGCTGCCTTCAGCACTCGAAGCGCTGTTCGTCAAGGCGCTGGCCGTGTCACCTGAACAGCGCTACGCCAGCGCCGGTGAGTTCTTGCGCGCGCTGGACGCGGCCCAGTCGGGAGCCATCGTCGACGCCAAGACCGCGCTCGCTCCCGAAGGCTCCACCAGTGAGCTCGTTGCTGGACCGTTGGGCGCTGCCCAGCGCTCACCGCGTCCCGCGCTGCCGACCAGCGTCGCGGGCCCCGCGTCCAAGGCGAACTCGGGCAAGGCGAACTCGGGCAAGGCGGCGCTGATCAGTATTGGTGGTGTGATCGCGCTCGCTGCGTTGGCGGGGGTATGGCTGGTGAGCGGATCGGGTAGCGCGCCGCCGACGGATGCCGCTGCCGGTCCATCCAGTCCCAGCACTGCGTCGCGTTTGCCGGCGACCGGTGCGACGGCCGCGTCCAACCCGCCGCAGCATGCTAGCGGCGTCAGCGCCGCCTCGGCGGCAGCCAGTATCGCGGCTGCCGCGCCGAGTTGCCCGCCAGACATGGCGCTGATCCCCGCTGGGCAATTCTTTCAGGGCTCTGACGCCCCCGACGCCCCCGACAATCAAAAGCCGTCTCACAACGTCAAGCTCGAGGCTTTCTGCATCGACTCGCACGAGGTCACTGCTGGCAGCTACAAGCGCTGTTCGGATCAGGGGAAGTGCAAGCGGCCGCGCAACGAGAACCAATGGCCCAGCATCAAGCCTCAGGAGGTCGCGCTCTACTCGGAGCTGTGCACCTTCGGCGTTGAGGGCAAGGAGAGTTACCCCATCAACTGTGTCAGCTGGGACATGGCGGACATCTACTGCAAGGCGCAGGGGCGACGTTTGCCGACCGAGTCGGAGTGGGAGTACGCGACGCGCGGCCCGGATGGCAGGGTATACCCCTGGGGCGACGATGAGCCGACGGCCGAGCACCTCAACTCCTGCGACGCGCAGTGCATGGCTTGGGGAAAGAAGAATCGTGTGCCCTTGCAGGCGCTACACGAGCAGGACGACGGCTACGCGACGCTCGCACCCGTTGGCAAGTACCCGAAGGGCCGTTCACGTTTTGGTCCCTACGACGTCGTGGGCAACGTCTGGGAGTGGGTGGCTGACTGGGATGGGGCCTACGGCTCGGCGCCCCAGAACGACCCGACCGGACCTGAGACGGGCGAACGGCGGGTGATCCGCGGCGGCGGCTGGAATGGCGGCTTCGAAGCTTGGCTACATCCGGCGTTTCGCTACGCTCAGGTTCCCAGCGCGATGAGTCACGGTATCGGTTTTCGTTGTGCCAAGTCACTGAACGACTGAGATCCGATCCAGATTCATCCCGAAACGCCGTCGCAGCTTGTCACGGTGCCCCAAGTGCCAGCCACTCCAGGTGAGAGCGTCGACCGGGGCTAGACCAATCGTCACACGCTTTGTCAGTTGAACAGAACGAGCCCAAACTCACCGATGCGCTCGTAGCCGAGCGACCGATACGAGCGCTGGGCGGCGACGTTGTGCTCGCCAGTGAACAGGATACTGCGATGGGCCCCGGTTCGTCGCTTGTACGACAACGACGCAGCGACGACTGCGCGGGCGAAGCCCTTGCCCCGCAGCTCGGGTGGCGTCCACACTCCCCCAACTTGTACGACCCCCCGTGTCTCGGCGTTGAAGCTCGTCATGCTCACGACACGCTCTTCGTGTTCGAGCAAGTAGATCGGTTGGGCGCCCGCATGAAGGAGACTACTGCGCGTCTTGTCTCGCCGGGCTTCCGTGATGGGCAAACCCAGGGTCTCCGCCTCGTAGCGCAGGCGCCAGTCGACGAGAAACCCGGCCCGGTCGTCTTCTGCGGCAAAGCGCCAGCTCGCCTTGCCGTCTTCCACCATGCCCGGCGTGTTCAGCTTCGGCAGATCCAAAGCAAAGAGCAGGTCGAGCTCGTCGTAGGCAGTGCTCCGCCGTTCGTACTTCAGAGCGGAGCGCGCCGCGACGACGGCATGGTGAGGACCGAGAAGACCGGTAACCGGCCGGTGCGACACCTCGACGACGCGGCGCGCTGCTTCTTCCACGCCCGTTTCGCCTTGCACGAGCAACATGCCGTTCCAAGCGTGGCCCGCGACGGCGCGGATCGCTGGGCCCTCGCAGGCAGCGACGTACAGTCCGCAGTATGGCTTCGGGGAGTATTCGAGCCCCGAATGTTCCACGTTGTGCAGTACGATCATGCTGGTATCCAGGCGGGCTTCGAGGAACGTCAGGAGCGCGGCTTCATCACCAGCGCGTAGAGTACGGAGCTTCATCGGATCACGGCGGTTTGGGGCTTGATGGCAGCGGCGAGGTGACGATACGTCGAGCGTCGTCTTCTGGCCATCACTCGTGAACGTGTCGGACCACTTGGGGGGCGGGTACTTCGGTTTCGCGCTCCCCCGCACGGTCCCTGCATGGCGGGTGTGAGTCATCGATCGAGCCGAGAGACGAGGGCTGGCCCGGTTGCGTGTCCGTCGTGTACTCTGCGCTCATGGGTGCTCCGCTCAAATTGTATACCGACTTCGTTTGCCCGTTCTGCTTCATTGCCGAGCAGAGCACCGTGCCACGCCTGGTAGGGGAGTTCGACCTGCAGCTCGAGTGGTGTGGCTTCGAGCTGCACCCCGGGACCCCGCGCGGGGGACGGCCGCTGAGCGACTTGTTTGGACCGGTAGACCTGCCCGCTCTTCACGACCGGACGCGTCGATTCGCCAGACAGTTCGGCGTGGAGGGGCTCGACCCGCCCAACCGCCTCCAAAGCTCGCGGCGCGCCCTGGCGCTGGCCGAGTTTGCTCGCAGTCACGGGAGGTTGGAGGAGTTTCGCGCCCTGGTTTTCGATGCCCATTGGCGAAAGGGCGCGGATCTCGAGGCCGATGAGGTGCTCCGAGGGCTCGCAGAATCAGCGCAGTTGTCCGGTGAACTCGCGGTGGCCGCTGCCGACGATCCCGCCTTCTTGGATTTGGTCGACTCTCGACAGGCGGAGGCGCGCCGGGCGGGCGTCTCCGGCATTCCGACATTCATCATCGGGAGTCAGCGCGTCGTCGGGTGTCAGCCCTATGAGGCGCTGGCAGCCGCTGTGCGACGTGCCGCGGGTTGACGGTGTAGAGGTTGGTGGTGCACAGGTTGGCGGACTGGCTGCGGTCGGGGAACTGGGGCGACGTTTGACGTCGCGGTGTGTGGTGACACATTCTGGCACAGGCGAAATCCTCGCGACGCTTCGGATGATGGCTGGCGTTGTCCCCATCGGGCGCGCGCGGCGCCGGCGACTGCTTGGCACGAGGAATGCACAGGTTGGTGCAACCACCGGGAGCGATGACGGATGCTTGGAAGTTGCCTGATGTGTACGAGTAGCGCCGCAAATATGTCTGGCGGTTGGCGCGCGGCGGCTCTCATGTTTGCCGTGGTACTGGCAGCCCTGGGGAGCCAAGGCTGTGGCGGCAAGACGTTTGCCGGCCGTTGCGAGTTTCGCGACGGCTTCCTGCTCATCGGTGAATCGGTGAAGGACGATTGCAACAGCTGCACCTGCAGGGCCGATGGTCTCGCCTGTACCCAGGTCGCGTGTGGCACGCCCAGCCCGCTGCAGACGTGTGGCACGGACGCCGGTGAAACGTTGCGACACGGTGACGAGATCGAAATCGACTGTGAGTCTTGTACCTGCACCGACGGTCGACTCCAGTGCGAAGCGATCGATGACTGCACGCTGGCCGGTGATGCCTGTCAACTCGCTGATGGCCGCTGGCTCGACGCCGGGGACTCGATTGCCAGCGCCTGTGGACGCTGCGAATGCGACGCCGGGCAGCTGCTTTGTGGCGGCCGCTGCGACGAGCCGTGTCGCGCGACGGATGGTCGCTTTGTCGAAGATGGACACAGTATCGACATCGATTGCAACACGTGCACCTGCGCCGATGGCGAGTTGTCGTGCACGCACCGAACGTGCGCGGTGGGCGACGAATGCCATTGGGAGGGCAATACCTACGCCAGCGGCGAGACGTTTCAAGTGGACTGCAACGATTGTGTCTGCGCCGACGGCTTCGTGTCGTGTGATGCACGGGACTGTGAATCGACTACGTGTGCTGTGGGGAACGAGACCTACGCCGACGGTGCAGCGGTTCCGAGCGAGACTGAATGCGAACGCTGCGTTTGTGAAGCAGGCAGTGTGGCGTGCGTGAACATCGCGTGCGACGGGTCGTGCGACTACGATGGGGTGACTTACCCGGATGGACAGGCCTTCGACGACGGTTGCAACGCTTGTGAGTGTGAAGACGGCGTCGTCAGCTGTACTGAGCGCGCGTGCCCTTCTGATTGCGAGTACGACGGACGCGTCTACGCCGATGGGGAGCAGGTCGACACGGGGAGGGATTGTCAAACGTGTTCGTGCGCTGACGGAGCTCTGGCGTGCGTGGAGATCGGTTGCGATGTGTGTGAACTCGACGCCAAGACTTACGATGATGGGGAGATCATGCCATCCGATGGGCCGTGTCGTAGTTGCAGCTGCGTCGAGGGCCAGGTGCGCTGTGACTTCGTCGCCTGCCCGGATCCCCAGTGCGAAGCCGATCAAGGCGGTCCACTTGCCGATGGCACGACAATCGACGTCGATGGTGCGACGTGTGAATGCACTGCTGGACGCCTCGATTGCGAAATGCTGGCCGGTTCGTGCGAGGTAAGGGGGCAGCTCTACCTCGACGGCGCTTCCGTCCCCGATCCCAACAGTTGCAACACGTGCCGTTGTGAGCAGGGCGTCGTGAGCTCGTGCACCGAAATCAATTGCCCGATCCTCGGCGTCGAGTCTTGCCAGGGCGATTCGGGCGACATGGACGAGCGGCACGACACTGTGGCCATCAACGACGGTTACCTGACCATCGACGTCACACACGCGGACGGTTGCACGGTCGCCGACTACCGATTGTGCTTCGAGCCCGTCGAGGCCTCGGGAAACGACCCCGAGACAGTCTTGCACCTCGAGCGCCAAGACGCGGTGCAGAACTGTGACGAACCAGCGACGCAGACGTTGGTGTTCGACCTGTATGCGTTGAGCGAAGCAGGTTACGACGAGGTGTTCCTTCAGCTCGGTCGGCACCGACTGCTCTACGTTGCGCCCTGACGGTTTGTTGCATCGCCGTTGTCGTCCAGGCAGTGACTACAGTCCTCCGCCGTCCGACTCGCGCGAGTCAGGTCGTTCGCCCACGCTTCGCCCTCGACGTGCGTTGGTTCCCAAGCTTTCGACCCAGCTTTCGAGAAGGCGCAGACCCCGTTCATCTACGACCTCCGTCGCAAGTGGAGGCATGTGGCGGAAGAATCGCCGCGCGGATCGACCGATGATCGCGCTGTCATCGGGGTTGCCGGGTTGGAGGTTGTCACCGAGTGCGCTGCGCAGTGTCGGTGTGTCCTCGACACTGTCGAGCTGCTCGACGCGCAAGGACAGATCGAGCGTTCGCTCTGGATCATAGCAGCGCAGGGGGCCACGAGTCGGACGGGCTTGGTTGTGGCAACTGCCGCAATTGGCGTGCAAATACCCCAAAGCCTGCTGATCGAGTGGCGACCCCGGGAGGCTGATTTCGCGCTGTGGGGGGTGGGTGAGTCGCCGGTCCGCGATCAATTGCGCCATGTCCCAACTCGCGTCGACCGATCCCTTGGAACGCTGGGAGGTAGCGGGCAGCTGGATCGCCGAGAAGCCGAGGACTCTTGCCTTGGTGCCCGCGTGGCACGCCAAGCAGTCGCTCGCGGCTGGGACGTCGTGGTCGGTGCCGAGCACGTTTGACGCTCCGTCGAACGCGAGCGTGGCATCGTCTCGAGCCTCGTTCCACACGTATGCGGCCATCAGCCAATCTGCATCGTCCGCACCGTACTTCTGCAGTAAGCGCGTCTCGAGGATCCTCCCGTCGCGCCAGAACTCCTTCCACAGCTGAGTGCCGACCGGGAAGCGCCAATCGTTCATGTCAGCTGTGTCGATGGTGGCTCCTTCAGGGAGCTTGACGAAGCGTCGTTTCACGGCGCCGTCGGCCCACAACGCGAAGCGGGGCGTGTACGTCCGCACGCCGTTTGCGAGCTTGCGCGACGACCAGTCGTGGTAGAGCCCCGTTTGCTCCAGATGCTGGGGGGCGCGCTGCTGCTGGGGCGCCGTCACGGCAGGGCAGTCGCCGATGCCGCACGCCGTCGTACCGACCGCCAGCCACAGAGTCGCAATCACGCCGCGTCGCACGGCCGGCACTGTCGTTCAGCTCGTCACGCGGTGCAAGAGAAGTCGGCGGGGCCAGGTGGCCCGCACGTCAC
>QJWJ01000152.1 GCA_003235365.1 Deltaproteobacteria bacterium | reverse complement strand
CTCCGCTTCGGGCCGCGCCCACTTGGTTCGAGTGAAGCGCGCCGCCTGGTTCTGAATCGGATCGAAGATGCCCGCGGTCAGCTGAAACCCTGCCAGTTCAGGGGTGGCGTACTGCACCGTGCCGCCCCAACCGCTACCCATCACGCCAAAGCCGATCATGCCGCGTGTGGGCCCGGTGGAGTCGAGTGCAGCCGGGAAACCCACGGAATAGGCATGGGCGTACTTGTAGTTGATGTCGGTCGCCCCCCGGGAAAACAGGGCCCGCGCCCTACCGGCGAGGACTTTGCCGAACGGGCCGTCCACCATCGCGTAGCCCTGCTTGAGATCTGCAGGGTTAGGAAGGGCCTTGTTGCGGTTGGGGCTTTCGACAAACGTCCAAAACTGCAGGTACGCCGTGGCCGTCACCAGGTCCGAAACGGGCGCGCGAACGCCGAAGCCCAGGGAGTTACCGATGAACCCGCTGCGTAGCCGCATCATGTTGATGGTGCCCTGCTTCATCGCCCCCGCCTCCGCCAGGGTGGGGTTGTCCTCGAGCTCCGTCTCCTCAGGGGCCTCCAGCTCTCCCCCAAGAATATTCCACAAGCTGCCGACGGCAGGCTGCCCCGTCGCGTCGGTCCCGACTGCACGCGTCGGTGGCGGTCGACCGTCACCGTAAACCCAACTGACGAAACCGCCAGCTCGCCCGTCGGTAAAGATCTCGTAACTGTCAGTCTTGACGAGCGTCTTCTCGGCCTTCGCCACGGATGAAACGACGAAACCAGAACAAAGCAACCCAGTGGCCACCGCAACGCGCGAGGGCCTAGCGCCAAAGCATTTCACGAAAGATACTCCTCTCACGCAACCATCACCCGGAGTGCAGGGCTCGCGGCCGCGAGCGACTCACAGGTTCTACAGGAAAGGCAACTCAACCACTACTCTGAGTAAGACTGAACTTCGGCGATCTTACTCCGCCTCCCGGACGCTCTTGACGTCGAAGTAAGCCCACTGAGGATAGTAGTTGTTTCCGCCGACTGCGTTAATCGGCGGCTGCTCGAAGGTCGCCGGAGGATCCATGCCAACGAGATCCACCGTACGATACGTTGGACACTCTTTCACATCGTTGTAATTGCCACAATTCATGATCGCTTGGCAGTTCTGGTCGTTGATTTGGAACAGCAACGTGCTGTTGCCCATCACGGCAATCTCGAACTTGTAGTTGACCTCGAGGATCTCCTCCCGGGTGCAGGTCGTCTTGTCAAACGTGATCGAAGGCGACTTGTTGTCGTAGTACGCGTTCAAGTAGAACGTGTCCGGTTCTCCTTGCGGACCGCCCATCACGTGAATTTCGTAGGAATTCCACCAGTTATCGGGGACGGTACCGCCAATGTAGAAGCCGTCGTTGGGCCCGTTCAAATCCGCCGGCTTGTCTCCAGCACGGCGAACGCCACCATAATAGCAGCGGCTGCCCAGTAGGCCGCGCACCTCGATTTCCATGACGTACTTGGTAGCCGCATCACCATGGACGGTGATCTCCTTCGGCAGGTTGACCTTGCACCCCCCGATGTTGTTGGGATCGAAGTCATTGGCAAGCGCGCACTGCCTCGGGTCGCCGCCATTTCCGACGCAGGTCCCCTCCCAGTAGAACCCATCCAGATCCGGGGCAAACACGCCGGGGTCGACGAAGCCGTCAGGAAGTCCCACCGGCTCCGGAACGACGGCCGTTCCACCTGCCCCGGGAACAGGCGGGGTACCCCCAGCGCCTTCTGGGCCTGGCGGTGCGCCTCCTGCTCCCTGCGGCCCAGTGTCGACTGGACCGGAAGTATCGGTGGTGGTGGGCGCCGGAGTACCGGTCGTGCCGGTTGGTCCCGGCGTTGTCGCTGGCCCGGGATTCGTCGTGTCCGTCGCTTGGGGGCCCACTCCAACGTTCGTCGTCGTCGGGTTCGGCCCGGGCGTAATCGGCATCGGTGAGCTGCTCTGGACGACGGTTGGGTTGGGCGTCGTCGTGGAATCAGTGGTGATTGGCCCAGGTGCCGTCGACGACGGGGTGGTGTCTGTCACCACGGGCTCGATGGCGTTTTGTTCGCCCTGGTCGCCACATGCCCAAACCGTTACCAGCGCCACGCCGGCGAGACCCAAGTATTTTGAATGATTCATTAATTCTGTCCTTGCAGCTCAATCCTCGAAGTCACGCAGGGCACAAGAGCGGGATCGCCACGGCGCACCGATGGACACACAGCGCATTCCCGAAAGCGTCAGATCCGATCCCAGAATACCTGGATTTCCTGACAGCCACTTGCATTGGACCACCACTGTCTTACGAACACCAGTCGAGCGCAACCGGGGAACACCACTGCGATCGCTGAAGCGGGACTCCCCGTTCAGTATCTTGCGCCGCGGCACGCGCGGGCAGGAGTTCACCGCCGCACAACTCCCCCACGTCGGCTCGATTGACCGTTCGCCCGTGGAGCGGACTGATGACCCTTACCAGGCTGGACGAGCTTTGCGATAGTCGCCGCCATGACTGGTGGGAATCGTCGGAATGCCTTGTGGTTTACACTGATTGTGACTGGCTGCGGCTCGAGCGCACAGCCCGCCGAAGCACCGGAAGGGCCCGCCCCCAGCGCCACGGCAGCTCCGCCAGCCCCCGTACCAACGTTTACGCCTGCCCCTGCACCGACGGGTCCAACTCTGGCGCAGGTGCTCGTCGCGAATCCGGCACAGTTGCCCCGAGCGGCAGAAACCGTCGCGGTGCGTCGTGACCAACTCGCGGCAATCACCCCGAACTTCGACCCGATGACGGCCAGCGTCATCGACGAGAACGGCGCCTCGGTTCCGTCACAGTGGGTCGACGAGAACGCCGATGGGGAGCCCGACGAATTGGTGTTTCAGCTCGATCTCGCACCGGCCGCGCAACGCACGTTCCGCATCGCACAGATCGCACGCGATCCCGCCAGCGCTGACCAGTACAAGGTTTACGGACGCTTTGTCCGGGAACGCTTCGACGACTTCGCGTGGGAGAATGATCTCCTCGCCGCGCGCATGTACGGCGAAGCGCTGGAAACTGCGGAGAAGGACCCGTTGGTCTCGAGCGGTGTCGACGCCTGGGTGAAGAAGAATCCGGCGCGGGTGATCAACGACTGGTTCCTCACCGGCGACTACCACGACGACCACGGACAGGGCGGCGACTTCTACTCGGTCGGCAAGACGCGCGGCTGCGGCGGCCTCGGCATCTGGGCCAACAACAAGCTATTCGTGTCCAAGAATCACAAGGCGTCCCGCGTGATCGCCGCAGGGCCCATCCGGCTCATCTTCGAGTTGGACTACGCGGCGTGGTTTGCCAACGGGCGGCGCATTACCGAGACCAAACGCGTACAACTCGACGCGGGCAGCTCGTTCAATGTCGTCAAGAGCAAGTTCACTGGACTGAGCAAGACGTCGAAGGTAGCCGTGGGCATCGCCAAACACGAAGGGGCACAGCTGGGCGGCGACGCCGCTGGCTGG
>QJWJ01000269.1 GCA_003235365.1 Deltaproteobacteria bacterium | reverse complement strand
AGACGTTCTTCCTGAGGGTCTACTGATGCCGTTGACATTCGTCGACGACGACATCGCTCCGGACCGATGGGGTTGCAGCGTCTGGAAGCAGGACGACCCAATCGACGGCGCTGTCCCGCACGCTTGGGGCTTCTACCGAGCGCTTCAGACCGGGCAGGGCAAGGCGTTTTCAAAAGAGCGATCCGGCTACCTGCACGCCGAAAACCTCGCGGAAGCGCGGCAGCTCGGCGCTCTCATGCGTGCAACCGAGAAGCTCTACCACAACGCATTCGCGCGACGCGCAGACGAGGGGTTGAAGGCGTTCGTCGACGTCATGGGGATCGCAGTATTCTCCGACGACACCGACGATGACGTGCGAGCCAAGTGCTACGCCAGGCAACTGGCCACGCGCAACGACCCCGCCCACATGGATGCCGCGGTTGCCGCGCTTTTGGGTGACGCGTTCGTCGAAATCGTCCGATTCACCGGCGACAGCCTGGACGATCCAGCGCTGCGAACCTACTGGCCCGGCATCAATCCGGGACCCACGACATTCGACCTCGGAGACAACGGCGGAGATCCGCGCGACAAGCACGGCGCGGGCGCCTGGTACTCCGACCACGCCCGCATTCTCGTCATCGTCGATGAGGACTGTGGAATACCCGACAAGAAGCTGCTGCGGCTCTTGAACGTCGATTTGTCGGACCTGCTTTCTCGCAGGCTTCCGGCTTTCACGCAGTGGAATTGGGCCTTCAGCAAAACATTACCACTTGGAACTAGCGGCATAGGAACGGCCGCGATCGGACCCTGATGACAGTAGTCTACAGAGACCCAAAGAGCGGCGGTGATACGTGGGGCACGAACGAACTGCTCACGCCTACGCAGATCAACTACATCGCGAACAACCAGCGACACTTTGCGCGAGCGCAATGGATGGGTTTGACGCAGGTGACGCCAGCGCAGCCCGTTTTCGACGTTGATTCGTTTCTGGTTGACTCGTCGCTTGGCACGAAGCGCGTCTATTGGGTCGGCGCTAACGGAACAAGCGACACGTCAAACGTGCTGCTGTCACAAGGATCCGAGCCGGTGATGACCGGGACGGCTCACGGTCAAACGATGACCGGTATCAACGGCATCTACTCGGCTGGATCGCGACCCGATGACAACGCATGGTGGGGGCTTGAGAGCCAAGCGGGGATTTCAGCCGGCTACCTGCGATGGTCTGGACCGAGCGGAAGCTACGGGCTTGTAAACCGCGCAGGCACATCGACCGGAGTGAAGCGCGCAAACGCCATCGCCTACTCTCCCGACGTCGGCGTACTCGTGGCCGTTTGGTCTGACGGGTACGTCGAATGGAACACGACTGGAACGTCGTGGAGCGGTCAGCGGCTCACGAGCGCAAACCTCAGCTACGTGCTTTACGGCAACGGCTACTTCGTGGCGATGCCGAACTTGAACACGAGCGGCGTTTTCGTCAGCAGCAACGGAACGTCATGGTCGTCTGTGGATTTGGGCGTAACGACAACCACTGGCGCGCGACTCGCGTTCGACGCCGGAGAGAACGTCTGGTACGTGTGCAAAACGGACACGTCAGGCGCGAATCTGACGGTGTTGGCGTCGTCGTCACCAGCAACATCATGGGCGACCGTCAGCAACGTGACGACACCAGAGATCAACGGAACGCTCAACGGTTTCGTTGCACACGGCGGCATCTGGGGCGTGATGTCTGACGGGCTTCTGTTCGTTTCGCTAAACCATGGGCAAACATGGGTCGCGCAGGCCGCGTCTGGAACCAGCGCCCTCGTGTGGTCCAAGTTTGCTGGCGGAAGACTCCATTTGTCATCCATTGTAGACGCCCGCTACCACTACACGCAGCCATTCTTTACCCCCTACGAGACGATCTGATGGCAGGCATTCTAGCGAACAGCGCGACCGTCACGATGGTGGACGGCGACACGGCCGTCGACCAAAACGTGACCGGCTATCTCATGAACGAGCAGATCACACTCAGCGTAACGGGGTCACCGACGAATACGACGTGGGGACAGGCGATTCCGAGCGGCAGTGGCGCGGCGCGAACAGCTCTGTCCAGCTCGTCCGGCGCGACTCAGCGGTTCACGCCTGACGTGTCAGGCTACTACACGATCACGTGCAACGCGGACGGTACGATGTACGTGCTGCGCATCCAAGTACTCGCGATCGCGCAGTCGGTCGCGCGGGAAGCGCTGCGGCTGCTGCCGATGGCGAACTCGCAGGTGCCGACTCCGCAGACCGGAATCGCGCTATTCTGCGGTACCGATGAAACGCTTCGCTTCAAAGACTCCACCGGAACAGTCTACACGGTGACGGCTACCTAATGGCTTCAGCTGAATTCGAAATCGATCCAGGAACCGGCACGTTCGGCACGCCTGGCGCCTTCCAGCCCGCAGCTGCTGGCGCTACCATCATCTGTCGCATCGCCGATGTCACTGGCATCAAGTCTGCGACGTGGCGGATCTTCGGCACGCACAGCTCTGCTGTTACGGCGCCGACCATCACGCTTGGTGGCACCCCGTACGGACAGACAGCTACGTTCACGCTGCCGTCCGGGTTCGGGCAAGCCTACGGCATCGAAGTCACGGCCATTGCGAACGACAACACGCAGCTTCCGCTAGTCAAGAGCAAGGTGCTGGTTGCGTTCGCACACGGTGACGTTCGCGCCTACCCCATCTTCGTAGGTGAGACGACCGAGCAGGACGAGACGCATGGCTACGTCATGCAGATCAACTATCTGCTCGAGCTGCTAGGCGGCGGTGTCACGGGCGCTGATGGGCCTCCCGGCGGAGAGACTTTCCCGTGGACCTACGCGACCAGCACGGTCGACGCAGATCCTGGAAACGGATTATTGCGCATGAATGGCGCGGACTTCGCGTCAACGGATGAGCTGTATGTTGACCTCGTGAATGCCAATAACGTCACGATGACCGATTGGCTCGATTCGATCGACGGCGGGACCATGATCCTGTTCCGAGGTGACGCGCGCGAGACGAACTTCGCGATCTATCGGATCGAATCCGTCGCGACGGCTACTGGGTACCGCAAGATCAACCTGCGCAGTCTCATCATGTCGGTCGGCTCGCTCGACACGACTGCGGCGAACACGTACGTCGCGCTGGACCGCAGTGGAGGAGGCGGCAGCAGCGTCGACATCTTCCCTGTCACCGCGACCGTCACGCTAGGAACCGCTGCCGCCAACACCGTCACCTACGAGGCCGTCACGGTTCCCGGTGTCGTCGACGGCGATGTCGTCATCGCGCTGGACGCGGGCGCGCTGGACGCCCCGACGAACTTCCTCCAGCCAGTCGTCACCGCCGATGACGAGATCACCATCCCGATGTGCAACCCGTCTGGGTCGGGCGATGCCGTTGGGTCGCTGACGCTCGGGTTTCTCATCTACCGACCCGGTTCTTCGCTGCCGCGCTACACCGCGACCGTTTCGTTCGGAACCGTCGCGACCATTTCGACGA
>QJWJ01000294.1 GCA_003235365.1 Deltaproteobacteria bacterium | reverse complement strand
AGGAGCGATTTCGCAGGCTGGTCGAGGGTTCCCCCGGTTGGATCCTGCTGATCGATCGCGACCGAACGATCGAATACGTCAATCGCGCGCTCGTGATTGGGTCGGAGGTCATCGAGGTCGTGGGAAAAAAGATCGACGGCTTCATCCACGAGGAAGATCGCGCCGCAGCGATCCAGACGATTGAAACCACCTTCAAAACGGGCGCTCCGGGACGCTACTTGTCGCGAAGTGCCTCGAGGCCAGGGCATCATCGTGTGGAGGTCATGCCACTGTCCGCGGAAACGGTGCTGCTGTCTGCGGTCGACATCACCGATGAAGTACTGGCAGCGCGCCAACGTGAGTACTTGTTGGCAGAGCTCGATCATCGAGTGAAGAACACACTGGCCACCATCCTCTCGCTGGCCAGCCGCAGCATCCGAGTGGCCAGCAGTCTGGACGCGTTCCAAGAAACGTTCTTGACACGCCTGCGGGGCATGGCTCGAGCGCACGAGCTGATGGCCTCGAGCGGATGGCACGGCGTTCACCTCGACAGTCTGGTCACACAAGTAGTCGGTCCTGTCGACGCATCGCATTGGACGAACCGCATCTCTGAAGGCCCTAACCCGCTGCTTGATCCCACGACCGCCACCCCATTGGCGCTCGCGCTGGCCGAGCTGGCGACCAATGCCGCCAAGCACGGAGCTTTCTCGGCGCGAGGCGGCAAGGTCGAGGTCTCCTGCAGTCTCGATGGTGACCGGCTGGTGTTCACCTGGCATGAGGAGTTCAACCAACCCTTGGAGGCGCGAGTGCCGGAGCCAGCTCAGGTTCAGCCGGGTTTCGGACTGAGACTGGTGCGCGGGATCTTCGAGCACGACTTGGACGGCTCCCTGTCGTCGAACTTCGAACCTCGCCGATTGACTCACGTCGCGCGGTTTCGGTTGGGGGGTGCTTGAGCATGGATCTCGACGGCGTGAACGTGCTGGTCTTGGAAGACAACGTTCTGCTTGCCCTGGAGGTCCAAGATCTGCTCAGCGGTTGGGGAGCTCAGGTGCTCGGCCCAGTGCCATCAGTCGCACGCGCGCGGGACCTGCTGAAGCAGCACCAGCCGGAGGTCGCCGTGCTCGACATACGGCTGCGGGATGGCACCAGTCTCGAGCTCGCTGCGGAGCTGCTTACCGCGGGGGTGCACTGCGTGTTCGTGTCTGGCTATAGCGAGTGCTACAACATCCCGGAGTCGCTTGCCGCCGTGCCGCGCTTGATTAAACCCGTCGACGCGAACATGCTGCGAAGAGCCCTCGAGGGCCTCAGCTGAATCGCGGAGGGCGTCATCGACCACAACGTGGCTCGACCGGTCCCTGTCGCACCCGGTCAGGCGGTAACCTCCCACTCGGTAGCACCCCGTGTGCGTGAGCTACACGCCCGTCATCATCCAGGGATTCAGAGTGGCGCTGGTCGTTTCCAACTTGCCTCGATTGCCCTGGGCGTCCGAAGGGTTAGACTCCTCGACAGATGTCCCGCACCGCGCCGCCGTCCAACCGACAAGCTCTCCTCGAAGAACTGTCGGCGGCTCGGCAACGGGTCGTAGCTCTCGAGCAGGCCTTGTCGGAACAGGGCGCTCCAGCGGTAGACGATGCGACGGTCACGCGAACGTTGCTGAGCCACTTGCCCGACTACGTCTACTTCAAAGACAGAGAACGACGCTTCGTCCGATTCAGTGACTCCTTCGAGGAACTACTGGAGCGCCCCACCAGCGAGATCACGGGCAAGCGTGATGAAGACCTGTTTCCGCCAGAAATCGCCGAGAGCACAGCCTGTGACGATCGAAGAGTGATTGAAGAGGGTGTTCCGTTGATCAACAAGCTCGAGGGTGGCGTCGTCACGCCGGGGGTCGAACGTTGGGTGCTGACGACGAAGCTTCCTTGGCGGGACGCGGATGGGACCATCTGTGGACTGTTCGGCATTTCCCGCGACGTCACGGTTCAGAAGAAGCTCGAGGATCACGTCCGGGAGAGTGAGCGCCGACTGCGCATCATCAGCGACACAGTGCCCTTTCCCGTGGCAGCCACCCGCATCGACGATGGGACGATCTTGTACGCCAACCAGGCATTTGCCGACTTCATCGCGATACCCCTGGACGAACTGGTCGGCGCGCGCGTCCCCGACTACTACGAGGACGCTCGACAGCGCGATGCATTGATCGAACGCGTGAGAAAGGAAGGCCGTGCCGAAGGCGTCGAACTGCGACTGCGGCGACACGACGGTTCCATTCGCGTGGCTGCCTCTTCGGTCATCCCTCTGGAAATAGATGGAACGCCCGCATTGATGGGGGCTGCCGCCGACATCACCGAGTTGAAGGCCCGTGAGCACGAACTCCAAGAGCTCAGCGCACAGAAAGACCTATTGCTGGAAGAAGTCGACCATCGCGTGCGCAACAACCTGGCCACGTTGGCTGCACTCATCGGCCAACAAATCGCTGCTGTCGGGCCGGAAGAACATACGGCACTCGACCGGCTACAGAAGAGCGTTCGAGGGCTTGCCGCTGTCCACACCATGCTGTCGACTTCCGGGTGGCGACCGATCGAACTGACGGCGTTGTGCCACGAAGTCGTCCAGGGAACCCTGTCCGCCTCGAAATCCCCAAGCGCGCTGACGGTTGGTGGCGACTCAGCCCGTGCTCCGAGCCAGCTCGCTCATCAACTCGCACTCGTGCTGGCAGAACTGGCAACGAACAGCCTCAAGCATAGTGGCATGAACGCCAACTTGTGCGTGGCGATCACCGTTACTTCTTCCACGGACGAGCTGTGCATCACGTACCGCGACAACGGTCGCGGCTATCCAACCCCGGTCCTCCTGGGAACGCAGCGCAGTCACGGTGTACGCTTGGTCGAAAGACTGATCGGGTACGGGCTTTCAGGGCGGGTCGTGCTTCAAAACGACAACGGCGCCGTGTCACAGCTACACTTCCCGCGGCTCGACTGCCACCCAACTTCCGAACATCGCCCCCAATGAAGAACGGCTCCGCAAGCCCACCGGCGCGTGCTGGTGGGGCCAGCAATGCCGTCTTCGAGTTGCTCCAAGATCATCTCGCATACGCTGCGTACGGGTCGCCCCCGCTTCCTGTACCGAAGCTCGGCTAGCGACTGTTTGCCTCGAACAACAACTCCGACCGCTCGAGTTCCTCGACGTTCGAGCCAGAGTCGCCTGCGCCCAGGCGAACGACTGAACGGCAAAGCGACGCCAGGCACGCCCATCCCATACCTTGAGCACTAGACCGGTCCAGGAATATCCAGAGCGATTCCCCCGTGCGGTACAACTCCGCCCCAAAACACCAGAGATGCGCTTCCCCCGTCGCAACCGTCCGGAAGCGATAGCCAAATGAAGGCAGCCGCGAAGACGCCGCTGGAGTTGGCCAACCTATCGTGAAGCACCGTTTGCGCCGATCGACGATCTGCAGGCAGTCTTCTGCGTTCAACTCAGGGCTGCAGAAACCAGCTGCAGGCGACTGTGCACCCTCCGAAAGTACCACGGCGGCCAACACCTCGGGAGCCCGTTCCATGAACGTCTGAACCTCCCGCATCACGTCATCACCGTCGCCTCCGGCGAACTGCAGCACCGACGAACGGACGAGCGGACGTTCAGGTAGCGGGTGCACGGCCCTACCCAAGGCCAGCAGGCTTGCCACGGCGTTGCCAAAAGTCGAGCTTGCTTCGATTCCGCACCACAGGCTGCGGCCTTCCTCGTTCAGCGCCAATCCAGCCAAGCTGGCACCGGTCGAACGCAGTGCGACGAAATCTGCACCCGAGAGAACCGTGTGGGTCAACAGCTCCGTCGGCGTCGTGACTGGGTCTCGCGCTGGAGTTCGTTCCATCAGCTCTCGACCATCGAACAGCTCGACCCAGGCCAACCCTTCGAGCGACTCAGTCAATCGTCGCGTCAACGTTTGCCCCACCAACGCTCCTGTCATCGCTAGTGGGGACGTCTGGAAGCCTCCGAACTCTTCCAAGCTGAACGTGTACGCGGAGTCGTAGCGCCAACTTCGACGTAAGAACAGCGTTTGGGCGCTGCCGAGTCTGACGAGTTCAGCCAAAGCCAGCTGGATCTGGTGCCGCAGAGCCTGCCGAATCCCATCCGCGGGAACGAGTCCCCAGGCGACGAGTGTTTCCCCAAGCTGGAGGCGCTCGCGGCGACATTCTTCGACAACCTGGCGAAACGTCGCCGCGTCAATCCCTTGTGTTCTCTGAATGTGACGCGCAAACGCGAATGGGTGGGTCGAGTCGGTTGCCCATGCGATGGATCCATCTTGCAGGAACACGTGCACCTCCACGGTGGCCCCAGCACAGATGAGTTCTCCACTCGCGCCCGCTCGCGCTAGCTCGCACAGATGATCCCGTGCCGCGGCGTTTGGGTTCACTGACACCGGCGCCCCATCTCTCGCAGCGCGGTACGGATCGCCTGCTGCCATTCGTCGGCACAAGATTCTGTCGTGCGATCCAGGAGCTCGTCGACGTTCCGGCAGCGCCCCCTGACAGGCGCGACCAGCGCCGGTATCTCCGACACCCTGCCTCCCTCCAACGCCTCCATCGCTCGTTCGAGCGCGGCGCAATCATGCTCCACCAGCTCTTGGCGACGATTGACCAGAGACAACAGCTCACCAAAAGCCGCAAAGTCCGCCATCAACTGCTCGCCTCCTGCGGCGGTGGATTGCTCGGTTCCCAGCCAGCTCAGTATACGAGTCTGCAAGTCCCTGAGCATCAGACGATCACCGACTCGCATCTGGGCGTACGCATCCCAACCAACGACCTTGGCAATCAGAGTTCCCGCCAACCGCAACCGTACGCGTACGGGGTTGTCGTCGTGCTCGAGCGGTCGAAGTCGTTGCCGCAGCTTCACGTACGCGCCCCGCACCCTGAGTGACGTCACGAGCTCGGATTCGAAGTCCAAGAGCGGTTCGACCCCATCGGCCTTGGAGACGGCGCGATCAACTGCGGCCAGGGCTTTCCGAGTCCGACGCAACGCACCGTCACACTCGCCGAGTCGAACCGCAGGAGAATGCGTCTCCTTCAACCGCAACAGGCGTTCGAGACGTTGGTTCAACTCGAGCTGCGCGACGAAGGCCATTTCTTCCACCACCGCGTAAGAGCCGAGCCTCGACTCGACCGTGGTGTCGATCACCTGCTCGAACGGGAGATACGAGTTTCGCAGCGACTGCAAGTCCCACTCTTCGCGTCCGTGAACACGGGAAGACGGGGGATTCGCTTCGCAGTCGGCAACGATCTCGCTCATCACCACGCACGCCTCACGCACGACAGCGGCGACAATCCCCGGAAGCTCGCTCAACGCGGCGGTTGCGTCGCGCCCTTCGGCTTTTCGAATGTCGATGACCTGCGCGTGCCTCCACACTTCCAGCAGCCTGCCCTGCACGACCGCCAACTGGGGCTGCAACTGATAACCTAAGACAGTCTCCGGAATCATCTTCGCTCGTAAACGCCCAAACCGACCATCCCCATGATGTTCTACCAGCAACCAACGGCAGCTTCCTCCGCGCGGATAGTGGCTGGCGCCAACCCGGAACTGGGCTGAATCAGAACGGCACCTGGTTTCCGGCGCTGCCACCACATCAGCCCGGAGCAACCAATTGACACTAATCAATGCTGAGACGACGGGGCGTCCGGGTGAACCAGCTGCACCCGATTGGGCTACTCAGATTTGGTTAACCCATCGTCTGATCTAGCTGACTCATACGGGCTACTCCGCGAACCCCCGCGCGTGGAGTGCGCCTCGGAGCAGCCTGGTGGTGGCCACCAGGGCCACCACGCTCGCGCCTCTGCAGCCACCTACTCCGACCCGTTCGTGCCGTGCAGTTTGGCGAGCAGCGCAACCTGCGAGTTGACCCCCAACTTGACGAACAGCGAGCGGATGTGCGCACGCACGGTATTAACCGACAACGACAATGAGTCCGCAACCTGCCGTGCCGGCCTGCCCTTCGCGAGTTCCGTGAGCACCTCCCGCTCACGCTTCGACAGCTCCGACCGCTCTCTGGCACTGAGGTTGGCCAGACGATCCACAAGCGTGCGTTCGTAGTTCACTTCAGGGGCGGCCGACTTCGAACCCACAGCCGAGGTGCTCAGGCCAGCATCGTGTTCGCCGAGCGCTGCCCGCGCTTGTTCGAGCCACTCCGAAAGCAAAGCCACCCGGCGCTCACCATCGTCTAGCAACCGAATCGCTTTGCCTCGCTGAATCGCGCGAACCAAGCGTTCACACAGCTCTTCAATCTGCGGTGGCTTGGTCACGTAGTCCACAACCCCGAGGCGCATGGCGTCCAATGCTGTGTCCAAGGAGGGGTAGCCGGTCATGAGAACGATCGGTACGAACGGCCCGTTCTGCGACAGACGCCGAACCAGCTGGAGCCGCTCATTTCCAGGCATGTTGATGTCCAGCAGGAGCGCATCAGGCGCCGTGGACAGCATCGCCGAGAGCGCGTCGTCTGCGTTGGAGGCGGTGTCGACACGAAACCCGAAGGCCTCGAGAATCGCAGTCGTCGGTCGAAGCACGCTTTGGTCGTCGTCAGCAAATAGGATGCGCCCGAGAGACCTAGGCATCGCCAACCCCCGCCCGAGGCGCGACAACGTTGCGAAGAACCGGGAAAGCAACGTGAAAGGTCGTGCCAACGCCGATCTCGGTCTCAAACCAGACGTCCCCACGGAGTCTCCGCACGCTCTGCTGTACCGTCGACAGCCCAAGACCCGTGCCCAATCCGGGAGCCTTCGTCGTGAAGAAGGGCTCGAAGATCTGCTCGCGAACATCCTCGGCGATGCCCTCACCACTGTCGGCAACGTCAATCAAAACGTAGCTCCCGCTGGGAAGGTGAAGTGTTGGCGTTCCCGAGTCGTTCTGCCGAACATCCAGCGGTTTCACCAAAACCCGAACGGAACCGCCGCGGGGCATCGCATCGCGAGCGTTCAGAACCAGGTTCATCACCACCTGCTCGATGAGATACTCGTCCCCCTGAATGGGCGCAGTGTCCGGGTGGAAGGACACCTCCAACGTCACCCGGTCCTGCAGCAAACGCTCCAACAAGGACCGCACACGGAGTACCACCTGAGCAACGTTCACCGTCCTGGCTACCTGCTGTTCGTTCTGCAGGCGGGTGAACGACAGGAGTTGTCGAGTGAGCGCCATTCCGCGTTCGACGATTGCGAAAACTTCTTCCACGTATTGATCGGTTTCCTCACTGGGCCTCGTACGCAGCAAGTGAGCGTTGGCGCGAAGAGCCGTGAGCAAGTTGTTGAATTCGTGAGTCACACTGGCAGCCAAACGCCCTACGGCATGCATGCGTACAGCGTGATTGACCTGCTTCTCCAGCCTGTTTCGTTCGCTCACGTCACGAATGAATGCCGTCGTCACGTGTCCGTGGGACTCTGGCACGTGGGAAACGCTTACCTCCGCGGGGAACACCTCTCCGCTGCTGCGTCGAAATAGCACCTCTCGAATTCTCGGAACATCCGCATTCGTCCCGGGCGCCTCGAACACGCTTTCCGAACGCACCTGCGTCGGTTCGACGGGTGACTCTGGAAGCAGTTTCGCGAACGACCCGCCCATCACGGCGGACGCCGGGTAACCGAACATGCGTTCTGCACCGCGATTGAACACAATCACGTTGCGTTCATGATCGACCGAAACAATGCCGTCATGGGAGTGGTTGAGCACCGCCGCCAGTCGCGCCTCCATGCGATGGCTCTGCTCGCGAACTGCCCGCCGCTCCCGCTCAGCCCGATAGCGGAAGAGTGCGAGCTGAATCGTCGCAAGCAACGAGCGCTGGTCGAAGGGCTTGATGACGTAGCCGAAGGGCTCGATGGCCTTCGCCCGTTCCAGAGTGCTCGCGTTGGAATGCGCCGTCACGAACACGACCGCGGGGTTAGACCGTTCCTGCAATGCTTTCGCTGTGCTGATCCCGTCGAGCTTTCCTCGGAGGCGAATGTCCATGATGACGAGTTCGACGTCGTTGTCCTGCGCCAAGCGCAGCGCAGCCTCACCAGTCGCGGCCACTCCGCAGACCGAGTACCCCATGGAAACCAGCAGTCGCTCCATCTCCATGGCGACGACGCCTTCATCCTCGACCAGCAATACCCTACCGGGAGAGGTGCGGCTCTCAAAAGACACGGGGCCATCCTCCGTTTACACGTCCTCGTGAGCGGGGTACCGCGAGATATTGGCGCTGGCACAGGCCCTCGGTCTGCCGTGCCACCACCCAACTGGCGCGTTTGGGACCTGGTCCCCAGTCAAAGTCCACCAACGGACGCACATAGTAACGAACGCACCACTTGCCGGCAACAGCAGCGACGAGGCAATGCGCCGCAACGCACACACATCGGCGTACGGAGAGCGTGACCAGACTGCCTGGTGGGCCATGTCGCATACCCATCATGCCACCACCGCCAAACGCCAACCGGCCTGACCGGGCCCAATCAGTGAACGCATGTCCTTGCCCACGAGCGGCGCCCGGCAAGACGCCAAAGTGTGAAATCTCAAAAATGCGGAGTTGGTTTGGGGTCGTGTTGCCTGCAGCGCAAGTCGGTCGAGCCAAGTCAGCCGGAATCGGAGAGCGTTTCTTCGAAGGTGATCGCAAACGTGGTACCTGGCGACGTATGAACGGTTAGTTTCCCGTCTAGTTGACGCGTCAATGCGTGCACGAGTTGCAACCCGAGGCCGCTCGGCCTGGCAGCATCCCCAAGTGGAAGGCCAACCCCATCGTCACTGATTGTCAGCGTCACGCGGGAAGCGGGGCCCTGGCTCATCTGTATGCGTACCGTCCCAGCAGCCCGACCAACAAACGCGTGCTTCAGCGCATTGGTGATGAGCTCGCCCGCAATCAGACCGCAGGGCGTGGCGTGTTCCAGATCAACAAGAGTATCGCCTACATCCACCTCTACGACAATCTGCTGGGCGGGTTGGGAGTAAGCCGCCCGCAGCGCACTCGTGAGCTCGTTGAGGTAACGTAAAAACGAGAGACGAGATACATCGCCAGACTCGTGCAGCACTCGATGGACGAGCGACATTGCACCAACTCGCGTCTGGCTGTCCCGAAACAGGCGAACAACGCGAGAATCGGCACAGCTCGATGCCTGCAGGCTCAGCATGCTCGAGACGACCTGGAGATTGTTCTTCACCCTGTGGTGAAGCTCCTGAAGCAGGATCTCCTTTTGCGCCAACTCGCTTGCGATTCGCTTTTCTCGCTCCTGCACTGCTTCGATCGCCGCCACGCGCTCGGAAACGTCGTGAAGGTATCCTGTCAGCTCTTCAAAGGACGAATTGGCGTAGACGACCTTCAGTTCCTTGGACAAGACCAACACGATGACAGGTGCCAGAGTGAGCAGGCTCGCTGCTACATCATCGATACAATCTCCATCCCTTGAAGGCAGCCCTCGCAGACGCACCCGCAATGCCTCAACGTCCCGCTCCAAACCCACGAGCCGCGTCCATCACACAACGTCGTCGATCGACAGGGGCCTGCACCGAACGGGAGCGTGAGAAACTGCCGACAATCGTGCTCGCCCAATTTACTGCGGGTAGACCAGGGCTAGACCTACTGGCGTTCTTCGGCGTCCCAACCATCTACATCGAGCTGGAAGGCGAAGACGAAGGGGCGGGCGCCCGCATGCTGGGGCTGGTGAGGGCCTTTCAGAAGATCTCGCCGAGCTTCTGCCAGCGGGCGCTCATCACGGAACCGCCGACGGCGATCGGAAGACTCATGCGGGAGCAGCATTCGACCGACTACGCCAGCGCGAAGGCCACCAAGCTCGAGTGGGTCTCCGCGGAGGAACTCCCAGCGCGACGCGGCTTCGATGCAACAACGCTCGATGCTCTGTGCAAGCTGGTGAGCTCGAGCCTACCTGACAAGAAGGGGTGACTCTCGCCCAGTGCACGGCCGGGCACGAGCCGCAAGTCATGATCAAGGAATCGCCTCGGGGGTTGATTGAAGTGGCTCGACGTCGACGACATTGCCCTGAGAGTCGAGCCACTCGAAGTCACTGACGCAGAAGTTGTAGTGCTGACTCATGTCCGCCTTCGGAATCGTCTGGAACACGAGGCGAGTGATGTTCGCGGGATCCAGTTCGGTGGGAGCGTCGTCTCGTGCCCAAGAAGGAGCCTCGAATGCACCGAAACTGGCTCGTACGACTCCACTGGTTTTGATCGCGGTTCTGGCACCATCGAGGATCACCGTGTCGTAACCAAGGGGTGCCAATCCGAAGCTAAGCCAGAGCGCGCTCGATTCAGGAGCGAGGTCGATGCGGAAACGCAGACCAGTGATGTCGTGAATCGTCGCGTCCCAGGGTACCAGCAGGGCGCCATGTTCATCGTTGAGGGAGAGATTCAAGTAAAGCCCCGTGCCCCAGTTTGCGTAGTCACTCCCGGCTTCTGCGTTGACTCCGTAGAGGCAGACTCGGCCGGGCTCGGCATGGCTGCAATGAGTACTGACCTTGTCGCCGGATGAGAATGCGTAGGTTTCGCCAGCGAGATCTGACTCTTCGCGCACCAGGAGGTCCTCGGTATTCGAACACATTGCGGAATCGGCCGGCGCCAACCGCGGCTCCGCGAAACCGCCGGAAGGGCTCGGCGCGGCGTCGGCTCCAATTGTCGTGGGAGCGCTAGTCGAGGCCTCATTCGTCGGTCCGGATGCGGACGCGTCACCGATTGCATCGGGTGCCCCGGGCGCACTCGGGACACCGGCATCGCGCGGCTCGGATTTCGAGCTCGGCTCCAACATCGCGTCAGGGCCTGCTGGGGTCGGTGCCTCCTGTGTGCACCCGGGCTGGTCCACACATTCCGTCAACGAAAGTTCGCCGCACGCCACGGCGTTGCCCTCACAACCCGTACTCTGCCACCGGCACGAGGCAAACGGCGCACAAGCCGACTCGGACTCGAGCTTGCCGCACGGTTCGACCTCCCCCGAACATCGCGAGCTTGCAGCACTCCACATGCAACCCGGCACGGATTCACACCCGGCGCGCGGAGCGAGGCCAGCACATTGCTTGACCGTGTCGCCCGGTTCACAGCTTCCCTCCAGAGCGCAGCCGATGACCGACTGGCAGGCGTCGTCGTTCAGCAGTTCACACGCGACGGCATGTCCGAAGCACATGGGATGTCCGGGGTCGCCGCTGCCCGTTGCTGGAGTGGGACTCGGCACAGTTGCGATGCCGTGCGGCCCAGCGTCGTTGCCCGGGACATTTGCGGGACGGGACGGCGCACGCGCCGGCGTCTCGCCCCCGCCGTCGGGGTCCGCGTCAACGTCGCGAGTCGTGTCAGCACTCGACGT
>QJWJ01000335.1 GCA_003235365.1 Deltaproteobacteria bacterium | reverse complement strand
GATGCGCGGGCAAAATCCGCCTCGCATTCAGATTAACTGGCCGTTGCTCGGCCAAGCTGACGGCACCGTCTACTGCTTGGAGTATTCCGCTGTCGAAGCCGAGCAAGACAGCTACTTCGTGAACATCGATCAGGCGCACTACAACTGTTGGGACGGCGCGGTGGGTGATACGCCAGACCCCACGAAGTTGCGGGCATTCCAGGTGCAAGTGCTGCCCGACTCGCTCGACTACGTCGAGTTCGACTTTTGCCTCGAGGACGTGACGGCTCTGCCCCGGTGACATGCAGCGAGCGAGCCCTCATCGCGCCGCGATCTCGGGTAGGGCGCCTGGCGCGATTGTCGTACCTGCAAGTGCGATCAACCTGCGTCCCAGCATTCTCGGGAAGAGAACTCTGCGGCCTCGGTGAGAGAGGCGAAACAGCTGACTCCTCACGTTTGCGGGCTTACGTGCTCGATCCCGACGCGTCGAGTGAACTGATCAAGACGAGGCATGACACGAGTGTCGTAATCCAGATCAGGCCAATGTGGTGCTGTTGGATGTCGGCGCGGTGTGGCCTGGTTGATTTGTTCCGTGAAGTGCCCGTTCGATGAGTGTATCGTGTGGTTCACTTACTTGGAGCGATCCCGACGGTTCGGTGATCAATGAACACGGAGAAAATCGATCGACAAACGCCGTAAGGAGCGGCGCTGGGCGCACCTAGTCGTGGGCGCTCGCGTCGTGGCGATTTGGAGGTCGGTTTCTTCGTACCGAGTGTGGAGGCACCGTGAAGCGATTGAAGTTCCAGTCCCGTTGGTTGTCATTGCTCGTCTTGCCGACGTTCGTCTTCGCCGGCTGCGGCGGGAGCGCCGACGATGGCAACGCACCGTCCAAGGACAGGACCACCCACGAGTCCGGCGATGAAACCGGCGACGGGGGCATCAGCGATGGATCAAAGAACGATCCGGACTCGACCGACGACCTCGAGGGTAAGCCCGCCCCTGACGAGAAGGGCGAAATCGGTGAAGACACGGGCCCTGCAGCAACGGAAGAGGACGTTGAAGGGTTGCTGAACGACACGATCGATTCCCTGGTGGCGACGGCCGACAAGATTGAAGCGGCCGATTCGAATGGCATGACCTCGGACTCGATGACCAGCGTCGTGCAGGGATTCTCAGGCTGCGGGACTGTGGACCCGCTGCAGCTCGACGTGGGCCCCTTGGTGCAGGCGCTGAGCGACGGCTTGGCAGAGGTGAGCGACGCGCTCAAGGAGAACGTGTTTCGTGACGATCTCGTCGAGAGCGATGATGGCACGACAGTCGTCTACTGGCTCGATCCGGACAAAGTCTGCGACGAAGACGACGACGATTGCGTTTCGGCCCTGACAGAGACAGAGGTGCGCGTTTCCGTCACGGATCAAGATGACGACACGCTGCTCGTCGAGTTGCTCGTCGATGATCGAAATGACCACCCGATGAGTATGGTGTTATCCGACTCCGGCATGGAAGTGACCGTCGATCTGGAGAAGACGCTCGACGTGCTTCGGGACTTTGCCGGTGAAGGGGTAACGCTGCCCGAGTCGCTCAGTGGTGTGCTTCGCGCATCGCTGGTGAAAAACTCGGAAGACAACTTCACGCTCAGCTACGGGCTGTTGGAGCCGCTGACGTTCTCAGTGCCGTACGGTGATTCCGGCGACGCCATCGTCGGCTCGTATGCAGCTTCTGAAGACGCCGTCAGTGCGACGTTCGATGGAGACGAGGGAACCATTGCCTACGCCATTGATTGGAAGAACATCGACGTGACCATTCCGGGCTCGGTGGTTTGTGGCGAGACCGAAGATTGCGGCGACAAGGAGCGCGAGGGTAGCTTCAACGTGCACGTCGGCGGATTGAGCTACGGTACGGTACTGCAAGACGGGCTGACAGAGATCGTCATCGACGACGTGGGATTGGGTAACGACACGACGGCAGTGCGTCTCAACGACGAGTCATTGGTCGAGATCGACCTCAATCCTCAGGATGGTCGTCGCTTGACCATTCAGATCCAGGACACCGAGGCAGGCACGCTCGTAACGTTCGAGCCCAAGTTCGACTTGCGAATCGCCACCACGCTGTCGAATCTTTCCGAGTCCCTGCGCGCCGACTTGCCCGGTTGGCTCGAAGACGAAATCTTTCGCGTGACGTTCGGCGGTGACGCCCGCGCACAAATGCTCATCCCCGACGACTGCAACGATGGGGGCCAGTCGCCCGAGATCGTCGAGGGAACGCTCACGCTCGAGGCGACATCGTCGAGTGGGCCCGTCGTGGTCGAGGCCGGAATGTGTGTGGTGCAGGCTGAGGCCGCAGAGGACGAGACGCTGTCCCATCCCTTCGACATGATCGCCGCCGGCACATGCGAGTGAGCGCGTGGATGGCGTTCGCGCAGGGCGCTGGGGTGCGGTGACGACCGCGCAAAGGACCCCCGGGCTCCCGGACGAGCGCCTGTGCTCCCGCCGTCGTGTCGCGCGGACGGGGGACTGCAGCGAGTATCGGGCTGGCGGTTGCGAAGGGGGGATGCGGATTGACATTTGCGGTCGCCGTAGTACGTCCCGCAAACCTTGCAATCGGAGCATCCCCCATTTCGAGGCAAGCTCGCCCTGCTCTTCGTGTTGGCGGCGCTGAGCGCGACGACCGCCGTCGCTCTGGTCACCGTCAACAGCATCGTCGGACTCGCCCTCGTATCCGATCCGCGTTGGGCGACTTTACCTATTACGGCGTACGTCGTGGGCAGTGCCCTCTCGACGTTCGCGGCGTCGCTGTTCATGGCGCGGTTTGGGCGCACTGCAGGGTTTCGTTTGGGCATCGCCGCGAGCCTCTTGGGCAGCGTGTGCTGCGGGGTCGCGGCGCAATACGCGCAGTTCTGGCTGCTTTGTGTTGGCGCCGCGATTTTCGGAGCCTACGTCTCGACTCTGGCGTATGCGCGTTTCGCCGCATCGGAGATCGTTCCCGACGCCTACCGAAGCCGCGCCATCGCGTGGGTGATGAGCGCGGGTATCGTGGGCGCCTTGCTGGGCGCCCAGAGCACGCGTTGGACGAAAGACTTGACGGACCACGCGTTCGTCGGCACGTACGCGTCGCTGGCCGTGTTGGCGGTCGTGTCGTTTGGCGTTTGTGCGGTGCTCGATCTTCCGAAGAGCGACGAGGGAGGCCGCTTGCCGCAGCTTCGCCACGTGGCATCGATCGCTGCCAACCCCCAGGGACGCACTGCGACGATTTCGTCAGTCGTCGGCTACGCCGTGATGGTGTTTCTCATGACTGCCACGCCCATAGCGATGTCACACCATCACCATCACTACGATGACACGGCTCTCGTCATCCAGTGGCACGTGCTCGGAATGTACGCACCGTCGTTCGTGACCGGGGCGTTGATCCGTCGCTTAGGTGTGCGACAAGTGATGTTTGGCGGGGTCGTGTTGATGTTGGGTTGTGTCGTGCTCAACTTCACTGGGACGTCGTTCTTGCACTTCTGGTCTGCCTTGTTGCTGCTTGGCGTCGGGTGGAACTTCATGTTCATCGGAGGGACGACAATGCTCTCCGAGGCGTTCGACGGCGAGGCGAGATTCTTGGCCCAGGGCACCAACGAGGTGCTCGTGTTCGGCGCGAACGCCGTTGCTTCCGGTGCCGCCGGCTACTTGCTTCACCGTGTCGGTTGGCAATGGACGAATCTCGTTGCGTTGCCGTTCCTGGCGGTGGCTTCGGGCTTCATCTTGCAGCGCCGTACGGCGGTGTTGCACATCGTGCGACGCTGAGCGCGGTTTGGGCGTCTACAGTGCCAAGGCCGCGAGCCAACCGGTTCCAGAGCTCGTCATCAGGTACGCGACGTAGCGCTTGAAGTCGGCGAGGGTCGTGGCGCGTCCTTCCATGGTCGAACCGTCGAAGCCCTTCCAGTCGACGTAGCGCCCCAACAGCAGCAGCGCAACGATGGCCCAGAAGCCAATGCTTTGCCACGACGTCCACGCCGGATCGGTGCGTGATAGGTGTAGGAGGTAGGCTAACAATGCAATGGGACCGATGAGGATCCACGACAGTCGCGTGAACGCTCCAGTGGCGCTCACGGTTTGAGCAGACGCTAGCGGATGGCGACGAGCAGTGTTGGAGGGCGGTGTGGAGTCGGGGGATGACATCGTGCGTTCCTTTCTTGACGAATGGACGCCGACCCCACTGCCGAGCAATGGCTGCGCTGTTGCTGATGCATCGTCGGTTTTGCTGGTCCTGATGGGTCGGGCGTCGAATGTGAATGGCGGCCCGACCATCCAGAAACCTGCGCGGCGTCAGCCGGCACCCGAGGCGCGCGACCCGCTCAGAGTCGCTGCGATACCTGCTTACATGAGCCAGCCATAGCTGTGGGTCAAGGGATACACTGGAGATTTCGGCACAGACGCGATCTGTTCTCGCCGACAACGTGACCCTCAATGAGCTAGAATCACTGGTCTTCTCGTACGGAGGGGAAATCGCGCGCAGGCGGTTCGCAAATGCGCCGTTTGCTCCGCGATTCGGTTGGACGTTGCGCCTCCCGCAACGAGGCTGCAGCGTCGACAGCCGGCGATGAGGAGGGCAGACATCCAGGTCATTCGTGCGATCGACGGCTGCATGAAAGGGGTCAGGGCAAAGCGAGTCGGTTCGCTCACTCGCGGCGGGGGCGTCGGTGATGCGTTCTCGCATCGTCTTCGGTCGCGTGGGACACGCACGATTCGCGCGGCAACAGGGCTTATCGTGAACCCGTCATGCCAACGTGAAATGACGCTAAACGTCGGTTAGCGGAGGGCTCCAATGGGTGCTGGTCGTGCGTGCGACCCTGTCGGTGGATGAGTAGGTTTCGGGCATGTCGCTCTATTCAGTGTTGCGAAGTGTGTTTTGTGGATCACTCGGCGTGTTCTTGGTTGCTTGTTCGTCGGGCGCGGACTCGGATGAACGAGATGCCGTCCAGTCGACTGGGCAGGCACTGGCAGTGACTCAGGTCGAGGACAACGGTGCGATTCGTTTCGACGGGACTGACGACAACGTCGTCATGGACAGCGAGCAGGACTTCGATGTCGGTTCGGGGGACTTCACGCTTGCGGCATGGATACGCGTCCCGACGAGCGTGCCCGCCAACGGCGGAGGAACGATCGCCGGCAAGAATCTCGGCGGCCCCTACAGTTCCAACGGAGACGGTTACCCCGGCTACCGCCTGTACATGACCTACAACCGAGTGGGGTTTAGGGTCAGCTACGGCGGAACGGAGAATTACGGCCTGCTGCCGCCGACGCTCGTTCCGCGCAATCGTTGGATGCACGTCGCGGGCGTGCGTGCGGGCGACAAGATCGCGCTGTACTACGATGGAGTGAAGCAAGGCGAAATGGACATCGCTCCAGGGGCCAACCTCGACAACTCGTCTCCCTTTGCGATCGGTGCGAGTCACTATTGGCGGGTTTGGGACTTTTGGAACGGCGACGTCGACGACGTGGTGTTCATGCGACGTGCGTTGGATGACCAGGAGCTCGCTTCGTTGACGAGCCTCGGCCCAGATCTCGACGATCCCGATCTGTACGGCTTTTGGGCTTTTGACGACGGGACACCTCGAGACCAGGGGCAAACGCCACACGACGGTACACTCGTTGCCGACGCCGCTCACGTTGATGACGGTGCAACGCACGCGCCGACGGGCATGGAGTTCGACGGCATCAACGACTCGCTCCAACTCGTCAATCCAAACTGGCTGGACTTCGACGCCCAGGATTTCACTCTGTCCGCTTGGGTTTGGGTTCCTTCCTCGGCCTCGCTCAGTGGGCGTCGCACGATCTTGGGCAAGAATCTGGGCGCGTCCCATCCGGCGTATCGGGGATACCGGATGTATTTGGACCAAGGACGCCCGGCACTGTCACTCAGTCGCGGCGCATACGGTGAGTCTTTCCAGTTGCGATCGTCGCGTGTCGTACCGCGTGAGACGTGGGTTCACGTCGTCGGGGTGCGTCGCGACAACTCGATGACGTTGTATGTCGATGGTGAACCGGAAGGAGCGCGAGCGCTCCCTCCAGGAGCCAGTTTCCTGAACAATTCGCGGTTCATGATCGGTACGACCAATTACCCCTACGGCTACACTGGTCACTTTGGCGGGCGCGTGGACGAGGTGGCTGTGTTTGATCGCGCGCTCAACTTCGGTGAAGTGCGCGCGCTGCACGATTTGGATCAGACGCCCATGCAGAGCGGCCTACGAGCACATTGGCGGTTCGACCGAGCGAGTCTGCTCAGCAGTCGCGCGTTTCCGCCGCCGAGCACGGGCTATCTGGACCTGGTCGAACGCTACAATCCCGTCCTGTCTCCGGGGATCGGGGTTGCGCAGCGCGACGAGCACCTCGGTCCGTTCACTATTCATGCCTACTCGGGGGCGAGCCACGGCATCACGTTTTACGTCGTTTCTCCCGGGGTGGGCACGAGCGCGGAGGTTCGTGTCGAGAGCCCGAACCAGGCTCCCGGCGCCGCCGTGGACGACGCCTTGGTGCGCGTTTTCGACCCCGACGAGAAGCTCGTCAACTGGTCGTTCTACGAGAATCTGCAAACGGGTGCGCCAACGGAGATCATGACTGACGTTCCGTCCGCAGGGGGGCCTCTCGATTTGTCACGCCCGGGGGTTTATCAGATCCGCGTCACTGCTCGGGGCGGCAACAGTCGAGTGTACTTGGACTTGCCCAGCGGTGTCGGGTACGGATTCTCCAACCAAAACGGTCAGACGAAGATCGATTGGTGCCCCCCGAATGCGCCCGATTGCAATGGTCCCGGTGCTAGTCCCATCATGCCGAGCGAGACTTGGGCATGGGCTCCAGCGCATCCGACCCGCTCGTTGTTCCTCCAACTGCAAACCGCGAACACGTTGCCGACGATCTCCCGCCTCGACAACGGGGTGCTGACGCAGGTCGTTCCACAACTCGTGCCCAACTCGGACCGCTATCGCTACGAGGTGGCACCCAGCGCGACGAGCACCGGTGAGCTGTGGAAGGTCGACTTTGGCAGCAATCTCAACTGGGCGTTCACACCGACGTACATGCCATTCATTCTGTGCAACAGCCAGGACGCAGCGACCGCGATTCATGCATCGGTCGAGCGGGTCTCGAGTGGGCCATACGTGGGGGCGCTCGTCAGCCACAAGTTCCAGGTGCGTGCTGCGGAGTTACTCCCCGAGGTGTTGGCGGGCATCGGCTCGGAGGATTTGTTCGACGGCAATGCGGCAGATGGCTCGAGCATTGCGACCTATCCGAGCCGCGAGGCTTGCGCGAAGCCCGCGGACGTCTATTCCGCCTATCGACACACGGATTTGCTGTCGAGCTATGATTCGGGGCTGGCCATGGCGCGTTGGGGGCTGGGCGCGTTCCCCTTCGATTCCGCCAACCAGACACCCATCCAAACGACCGCTGCCAACGATTTTTGGGCGGGCTCCGTGGGGACTCCATTCTTCGGCAACCAGACATGCGAGCTCGACATGGATTGTGTCAATGGGACTTCCTGCGTCAATGGGCAGTGTTCGGCGAGCTTCGACCCGACCCAAGATCGCTGGGACGTGTTGCGGCCCTTCACCTACGCCTCGAATCAGCCCAACACCGCTTCTGGACCGAGCCTTGGGCTGTCGATGAGCTCTCAGGCACCGGCATACTGGGGGCTGTTTGCCACTTGGTCCCATCCCTGCAATCCGTACGGTCCGCTCATTCCAAACGGCGCCGTTCCGTTTCCCGGGCTCATTCACCGTGCTGCTGCGGCGGCAATGGCCAACTTGATGATGGTCGCTG
Organism: Deltaproteobacteria bacterium; assembly: GCA_003235365.1. Taxonomy (GTDB): domain Bacteria; phylum Myxococcota_A; class Polyangia; order Polyangiales; family Polyangiaceae; genus SZUA-265. The sequence continues at coordinate 3,530 of QJWJ01000335.1, read as the reverse complement.
AAGACGAGACCTTGCACGGCGTCGCGGACGCCAACCCGTACCCGGGCTACATGGGGTTTGCCATGGGGGCGACGCTGCCCGTATACGCACAAACGGCTCCGCATTTGCGTCGGGTGATGACCAGCAATGGCCTGGGCGATGCCGTCCGCGAGGTGTGGGCGGATGGTTTGAGGCACCTAATCGACCGGAGTTACGCGGACAACATCGTTTCGAGCATGAATCAATCGAGCTTCTACGTACTGGCATTCGAGCAGTTTGCTCAGGGAAGCCACGATTCGGAATTGACGTCTTCGCCCAGCGACCTGCCGTTTGCGGACGACTACGTCGGCTTGACGCGCAAGTACGTGCAGCGCTACCAGGCCGAATGTCAGCGTTGGTCGTCGGCAGGCTGGTGCCCCGAGTCGCTGGGCCCCGACTCCAGCTATTCTGGCATCCAACACAACAACCTCGCGCGGTACTTGCGACTGTCGGAGAACGACTCGATCGGCCCGGACCCAGTAGCGCGCAAAGTCCTGCGAGATAGCTACTACTTCTTCAATCGTACTGTCGTGGAAGAACCGGACGGCAAGCGCACCAGCGGATTCAACATGAACCATCGTATCGCTTCTGGCTTTCAGGGTGAACAATGGGGCGGCGCTCGCGGCATCGTGATCGACATGGCGGAGGTGTCCTGGTGGAACGAGTATGCGTTCAGCACCGACGCGGCCGCCGAAGCCAACGTGCGTTCGGTGCTCGCGAGCTGGGCCAACAGCTTCGACGCGCGGACGCGCGTCGCTCACAACTACGGGCTCGGCGGCGCTGCGGACATTGCCAGGTACCTGACCGCGCCACCGATCCAGTTCCCCACGGAGCCTCCCCCGCCGGATGTCGACAGTGAGATGCATCACTTCAACAACGACACCTACTCCGTGTCCATCTACGCCGGACATCCGGCACCGGCCTCCCACTACTTTGCAGGCAATTGGGCACACACCCGGCGCATTCCGCTCGCTCGTCAGGATTCCAACGGCCAATGGATCAGCATCGAGGACGTTGCTCCGAACACGAGTGTGCCCCTGTCGAATGGTGCGTCCGTCGATCCTGGCAAGGGGTCGCCAATGGTCGGCGGTGGTATCACCATCTTGGGCAGTGGCGTGGGTGGTTCGGCGGTCATCGGAACGACCTGGTCACCTTTGGCACACCACGGGTTAGTTGCCGAGTTGTCCGATGGGCAACGATACTGGGAAGAATACACGAGCGTGTCGCGGCAGCCCGTATCCGGGTGTGCTGGCGGTTTCGAATCCAGCTCGGCTCACGATCTCAGCGTGTTCGGCAGGTTGGAACAGTCGTCGATCTGCTATGCGCGGCACTACGACTTCCAGCCAACCGGCATCGAGGTTCTGGTGGAGCTTCAGGGCGGAAGCGTCACCGGTTCTCGCTTGTTCGAGAACGTGCCGGTGCCGACGTGCACGCGCCTGCCGTGTAGCGGCAGCAGCATCAACAACGCCAAGTCATCCGGTGCGGAGCTGTGGGATCGCGCGACGAACGCCAAGCTGTCGGGCTACTCGCAGTTGACCTCCTCGGCGATTGATCTGCGAACTGGCAACGGCGATCCGATCCTCGGCGTCGAATTCGTGGACGCGTCCGGAAGCCCCGAGACACGTGGCGTAGCCACCTCCGCCGACGGGTTGCGTTTGACTCAGTACAGTCAAGAGACGCAGGTAGGGCGCATCGAGATCGAATTGCCGACCGACGTGACTAGCTTGACTCAGCTTCGCTACGTTCTGCAATTGCCGCAATGACGTGCGGGGGGCGTGTGGCCGGGGCAGTCTGCTCGTTGCCGTCGGAGATAGGTCGTCGTCGTCAATTCGCGTGGTGGTTGCGTTGGAGTGCCGTCGAATCAGCTGATTCGGTGGCCTCCGTTGTCCGATCGCGTGATTGGCAGCGACGCAGGCCGACTGCGTCTGGTTCAAAACGTCGCAACCTCACGCACTTGAGCACGGCGAGCCTTGCGCGGGGGGCCTGTTCGCTTTCGATGGCGTATACTCACGAGATGCCGATCAGTATTGCCCGCACCGCCTGCTTCTTCGTCGGTCACCGCGCCTGCCGCAGTGTGTTGGCGTTTCTGACCGGGACCTGCCTGCTCGCGGTGTCCGGCTGCGCGGAATCGGATTCCGACGCCGACGGGCGACTTGGCCAGGTTGCCGGAGACGACTCGAAGAAAGACGATTCGATGTCAGGCGACGATGCTGGCGCATCGTCGAGGGACGACTCCTCGAACATGACGGACGACACGCCGTTGCAGCCGGTGAACGACGACGGACCGACTGCAACCGACGACGGACCCGCTCCAGGACCGGCCCAGCCCGATCCGTCAACAATACCGACGAGCGACACAACCTCTGGACCTCAGCCGGACGATGAGTGCCCGAGGCTGTGTGCCGTCCCGGCGATATGTCAGCTGTGCGACGACGGGTCTTGCGCAACGCCTCAAATCGAGTGCAACCCCGATGGCTCGTGTGGTGCCCTCGATTGGATGTGTTCCGACGGCGGCGGCCCCGACCCGGTCCAATGTGACCAGCCCAACCGCCGCTACGTGGCGAACTCTGCCGAGCAGTGTGCCCTGGTTCGTTTCGCCTGCGAGCAGGGCGAGCGCATGTTCAGCGACGAGTGCGGATGCGGTTGTGAGAGCACGGGCTCGGTGTGCGAAGGGATCGACGAGCTGCTGGCCGAAGAGTGGGAGATTGCGTCGTACTGTGATCGGGATGATGAATGCGAGCTACGCTACAACAACCTGTGTGGTCTGGAAACGCCGGCGCTGGGAGCGGTTGGCTGTTACCTCCCCGTCGGCGCCGATGCCGACTTGGAATTGCTGAAGCGACTCGAGGGCGAAGTCATTGCTTGCGGACTGGTTGCCGCCGACTGCGACTGCTCGGAACCGCCGCCAGCGGCGTGTGTCAATGGGCGCTGCGCACCCGTCGATGATGCTACCCTCTGCGAAGACACAGGCGGAACCTGGATGCCGAGCAGCTGCGGTCACTATGATTGCGGCCGTCAGCCCGCGTGCCGCGCTCTGGTTCCGGGATGCGATTGCGGTCCGACCCAAAACTTCGCTTCGGGCTTGGGCTGCTTGCAGGATCCCGAGTGCGGTCTCGACTGACGGGTCGCGCCGCTCGTGCGCCGAATGCCTCCGGCTGTCGATCTGTGACGCAAAGGCGGCACCACGGTGTGGTTTGAAGTTCACACTGCGCTCTGTAAACGCATTGCGCCGTAGGGTGATGTCGCCGGGGTACAACTCCCCTGAAGTGCTCGCGAATCGTTCTGGAGGCGACGGAGGACGAGCACGCCGGGCCCCCGTTGAGACGCTGCTCTCGGGGATTGGATCGTGCCTTGCAGTGGTGGGCGTGCATGTCACCTACGATTGCGGCCGTGGATTCGGGGCCCCGAAGGTCTCTCGCTGACGGACCACGAGTCCACCTCGACGAGTTGGTGTTCACCCTCAGTTGGGAAGATCCCGCCCTCGACCGAGGGGCATTGGCAATCGCACCAGG
>QJWJ01000181.1 GCA_003235365.1 Deltaproteobacteria bacterium | reverse complement strand
GCTGATGGCTTCGATCATGGCGCTGTCGGGGCTGGTGACGCTGCTTTCACTGACGGCGTTGTTGCCGTTCATGCCCGGCTTTGGCGAGGCGGGAGCTGTCGAACGTTCACTTGGGGCAGTTGCCCCGTCAAGTCGAAGTACAGGAGGAGAAGTATGATGACCATCAAGCAACGCGCCCTTTCGCTGGTCGCCGCCCTTTCGCTGGTGCTGTTCGGTGCCAGCTCGTCCAATGCCGTGCCCGACGTCGCGCAGATCGTCAACCGAGCCAATCAAGCTGCGTACTATGCCGGAGCGGACGGTCGCGCCAAGGTATCGATGACGATTGCCGATGCATCGGGGCGGACGCAGCAACGACGCTTTTCGATCCTGCGTCGCAATACCGGCGCTTCGGGCCAACAGAAGTACCTGGTGGTGTTCGAGCGCCCAGCGGAGCTTCGTAAGACAGTGTTTCTCGTGCACAAGAACCCGAGCTCCGACGATTTTCGGTGGCTGTTCATGCCCGCGCTAGATCTGGTCAAGCGAATCGGTGCGGGGGACAAGAGAACGAGTTTCGTCGGCAGTCACTTCCTGTACGAGGACGTTTCGGGTCGCAATCCGGACGAAGACCATCACTCGCTCGTCGGGACGACCGGGCAATCCTTCGTGATCCGCGGCGTGCCCAAGGATCCGAGCGGGGTCGACTTTCACCACTACGTCGCTCACATCGATCAGGCGACGTACCTGCCGCGCAAGATCGAGTACTTCGACGCCAAAGAGCGCTCGCAACGATCCATCGAAGCCAAAGCGATGCAAGTGATCGGTGGGCATCCGACGGTGACGAAGATCGAGGTCGTCGACAACGTTCGGGGCGGCAAGACCACGATCACGTTTGCCGACGTCGAGTATGACATCGGTGTGCCGGACGACGTGTTCACCGAGCGCTCCTTGCGTTCGCCTCCGACGGCTTGGCTCTCCGGGCGTCGATGATGCATCGGTGCCCCAGTGCCATCCGCTTCGTGGGTCGGCTCGGTGTGCTCTTGCTGTCGTGTTCGACGGCATGGGCGCAGCCGCAGCCCGTCGTGCCCGGGCCCCCAGCAGTGCCGCCCGATGCGCAACCCCCGCCGGGTCCGGCGCCGTCCGACTCGATCGAGTCGAACCCAACACCCGAGCCGGGTTGGGGAACGACCGATGACGCGAGTTCGAACCCCGTCGGATCGGAGCCGTCTGGCGACTCGCTACCACACGTCGCTGTCGAGTCGTCAACGCCGGCTGACGTGGGCTGGTCGAGCGAGTCGAAGTCGGCGGAGGATTGGGGGCCCGATGCGATGGACGGCGGCGATGTGCTCGACCCGGAGCCGAGCGGCGTCGTGGTGCACGGCTTTGCGGAAGGCGCGTTCGGCAGTCGAGTCGCGGCTGTGCCAGGATCGCGGGGGCACCTGACGCTGGCTGAGGCTCGGGCGCGACTCGACGTCAGTCACGAGCGCCAGTGGGCGAGGGGAGCGCTCGTCGTCGATGTCGTTGCCGATCAAATCACGAACGAAGTCTCGCCCGAGCTGCGAGAAGCCACCGTTCACGCGCAGATCACGCCGTGGTGGGAGTTCGGCGGTGGGCGCCGCGTGATCACTTGGGGCACCGGCGATCTGGTGTTCCTCAACGACTTGTTCCCGAAGGATTACGTCTCGTTCTTCGTAGGGCGCGCGTCGGAGTTCTACAAGGCGCCGGTCACCCACCTGCGTAGCGGCTGGTTCAGCTCGGTCGTGAACGTGGACCTGGTGTGGATGCCCGTGCCTGAACCCGACGTCACTCCCGACGGTCGGCGGCTGTCACCCTACTCGCCCTCGTTGGGACGTGGCCTCGAGCCTCAGGACACCGTCGCGCCGCGCCCGGTTCCACGGCGATTGTCCCACAGCGAAGTCGCCGCGCGCGTCCATTCGACGACCGCCGGCGTGGAGTGGGCGCTGTATGGTTACGTGGGCCACACCAAGCAAGCCACGGCATGGGACAGTACGGCCATGCAGCCCTTGTACTCACGACTGCGCGCGTACGGCGCGAGTCTGCGTTTGCCGCTGCTGGGTGGAGTTACTTCGCTGGAGGGCGCGTACTACGATGTCCCCGACGAGCAGCGTAGTGACGTGTCGAACGCCGATCGCTCCGAGCTTCGCGGCTTGGCAGCGTACGACCACGAACTCGTTTCGTGGCTCACTGCGGGCGTCCAGTACTACACGGAGTGGCGGCAAGATGAGCCGAGTTCGATGGCGCGTTCACCCGATGGCAAACATTGGGTGACGTGTCGCCTCACGGGACGGACGGATGACGCCGTTGCGTCGTTGGGCGCATTTGCCATGTTCTCCGTCACAGATGGGGACCGGCACCTCAGGGTCGATGCGAGCTACCGGCTAACGGACGGTTTTACGACGACCTTGGGCGTCAACCTCATGGATGGACCTCGCGACGGCCGATTTGGACCACTGCGAGACGACTCCAACGTCTACCTGCGGGCGAGGTACGCCTTCTGACCAGCGGCGCGGCAAGAGACTACTTGAAGCCGTGTAGATGAACGACGTACCACTCTCCTCGCCAGGAGATCATCGAGGTGATTTCGAACGCCGCTGTCGTACCGTCGGCCTTTTCGACCAACAGCCGGGAACGTAACGCGCGGTAGTACGGCAGGCTGTTGCCTTCGGAGTGTGGCTTCATCAGCTTCACACGCGCTTCGTCGAACTCCACGCCGACGAGACGAAGTCCTGCGGCCGACGCGCCGAGACGCTGGTGATACTCGTGAATGTTGCGTTCGTAAGCTCGCACGAGTCTCCACTGCCAGTCTCGCTCCGGTTTGGCGATCGCCTTGACTCGTGCGTAGGCGAGTTGCGGAAAGAACGCGGGCAAGGCGCGTTGGGGGTCGTCCTCGGCGATCGCTTCGACCAGCAACTCGAGCCGGCGCCGAAACGAAGGGCTGTCGTCGTTCGGACGTTCACTCGTTTGGGGTAGCGGTTCACCCGTTGCATCTGCCAGCTCGGGAACGGGCGCCACCGTAGCGATGGTTGGTGTCTCCACCGGCGCCGTCGACCCAGCCGCTGGCGCGGACGACTCGGTCGGGGGATTTGAGGCGGCCTGAGCATGTGAGATGGCCTGAGGATGCGACGCGGGCGTTACGCTGGATGTGCGTTCGGTCGCTCGTGCTCGTTGTGGGACGTCGCTCGTCGCGGCGGGCGACGTCTGTGGCCGCGGTTTCGAGCGCGCGCAGGCGACACACGAAAGGCCGATCAGGGCGCCCACGATCAGTGTCCGACTGAAGATCACGCGCCAGTGCGCTGTTGCGGTCGAGGCGTCTCGCCGCCTCCGCTGGCGTGCGTTCGAAGCGATTGACGCATCCGTCATAGGGCGCCTTCTTGCCACGCCGTCGCCCAGACGGGAATGGCCGCTGGGTGATGAACGCTCGCTACCGGCTCAGGCGCGCAGGTTCAGATTCGTGCCGAGCGCCCCGCCGTTTTCGTCGGGCTGGTTGAGCCCCAACAGCTTGGAGCGCGGGTCGTCCTTGGGGGGCGGGACGTAGACTTCGCCACCCGACCATTCTCGGCCCGGGCGCGCAGGATCCATCCCACGCCGTGCGAGTTCCACATCGGAGCAGTTCCTGCAGTAGTAGCCGTTGACCAGACTGCCCATTTCCCGTCGCTCCTCAGAACGGCTGGATGCGCGCAAGGTTGAGGAACTTTTTCGGCACCGTTGTGGGCGTTGCGTCGGGAGTGGTCAGCCTCGCGCCCAGCGCGCCGCGCAGGCTCTCAACGCCGACGTCGCGCCGGTCGGATCTGCTCGAAGCCAGTCGAGCAGATCGTCGAGGCCCAGCCAGCGCGGCTCGAAGTTGCCCTCATCGCTCAGCACGTCGTTCGCGCCGCCGTCGAACGCTCGAGGGTGATTCGGCACTGCCCGACCAACTGCAGGGTACCGTCGCACGTCGATCCGAAAGACCTGCACCCACTCGTTGTTGCGTCCGTTCTGACTTTGATTGAAGAAGTCGGCGCAATGCTCCAGCTGACCGCTCAGGGCCGCTACGGCCGTCGCCGACGGGTCCGCGCCGGTCTCTTCGAGTAGCTCGCGGGCCGCCGCGACGACGTCGGGTTCGGGCGTGTGTAGAGCTTCGGACCAATCGACGTGCCCGCCCGGGATTTCCAAGCGTCCGTCGCTACGCCGCCACACCAACAGTCGCCCCGCTTCGTCGAACACCTCCAAGTGCACGGCGCGGTGCGGGATCCCCGTTGTATGCACCCGTTCGAGCGTTTCTGGAAACGGGTTGCGGTTGCCCCAGTCGGTAGCGACGATACGAGGGCGTGGGGGGATAGACTGCGTCATCGGCGTGTGAGTCACCTACGCCGAGGTCCGCGATTTGTCACGTGGGCAGCTCGTCCGGGTTCCAGCCGATGAACTGCAGGTTCACGATGGCGACCTCTTCGGGCGGCTCGGATGTCGCGACGATGGACCGCAATTCCAGGTAGGCGCGGCGCAGCACTTCCCTCACGCGTTCCATGTCTTGTCGGGAAGCCGAACAAACGTTGTAGGCAAATACGTCGCGCCGGTTGGGGGCCAGCGCGCGCTCGGCCGCGACGTTACTCCAGTGGGCCTTGACGCCATACAAGGCCGTCTTGCCGCCGCGCGTGTCGACACTGAGGGATTTCAGTTGGCGGTATTTTCCCTTCGACCAACGGACGATTTGCGCCTGCTCCAACGCTCTCAGTCCTCGATCGACACGCTCGACGTCGAGGCCGAGGACGCGGCCCACCCAGGTCGAGTCGTGCGCTGGTAGCGCGTCGTACTGGCGCGTATCCAAAACCCGCAGCAGAGCTTCGGTCCATGGCTGTTCGAACGCCAACCGCCGAGCCATGCGCGCCACGTCGTATTGCTCTTTCAGTGACGGCACGTGGTCGATGGGTACGAGCTGCGCGACCCAATCGGCGACACGCCCGGTGGTGGAGTCGAGGTAGTCGAGAAACTCGGGCAATCGCGGAGCTGCGCTCCCCGACAGCCAGCGGCTGACGGTAGACCGCGAGCGGTTCAATCGTTTGGCGATGTCGGTCACGCTCGTCTTACCGCGCAGCTGGTTCATCCAGTGCGGCAAGTCGTAGCCCTGCTCGGTGGCCAGAAGCTCCATCGACGGGTTGAAGCGATGGAATGCCCCGCGTACGTCGATCGACAGGCATTCCGCACAACGTAGCGTCTCCGCCGCCGTGGGAAAGCGGCGCCCGTGTTCCCAATGGGTGGACGGGTTGCCGCGGTACCCGATGCGCCGCGCGAACGCCTGCTGGGAGCGCTGGCCGCGCAGTGCGCGGAGAATTTCCCGAGCAGCTTGGTCCATTTGATCAGATTAGCACGCTGCTGGGCTGATCTGGCTGGAGTTTGTGCGAGTTTTGACAACTCGAAGCTTGCTCAGTGCCGCGTCTCGGTGGAAACCAAAGCCATGGGCAAGTCGTGGAATCGCAGTTGGAACGAAGCGCCGCAGGGCGGGGCATCGGCACGGCACGGGGTCGGGGCCGACTCGCGGCCAAGGTACCTCGCAAGTCGGTTCGCGGTGCCCATTGTCTGCGCGGCATTCGGCTGCAATCAAGGTGGCCAGTCGGGGACGGATGGGCTGGAGGTCATGCAAACACCGACGAGCCAGCCCGACGGCGGCGGAGCCGCTCCCACCAATGACCCCGGCGACGCTGGTGGCGCCAACCCGATGGGCCCCGGCAGTAGCCCAGCGGCACCCCCCGGTGAGGGAGCCAATCTGCCCTCGCCCTGGCTCGCGTTCTGTGGCGGCGGGTGTGCGGACGGGTTGAGCTGTGTCTGTGGGGTGTGCACGCGCGCCTGCGACGAGGAGGCCGAATGCTTGCAATTCGGCAAACGCGCATTGTGCTCCGACCTGCAACCCGTCGACCCTCAGTCGTGCAGGACGGCCCTGGCGACCAACGTGTGCGAACTGCACTGCGGGGAGGACGCCGATTGTGCCGTGCTGTCTGCCGATCACGTTTGCGATCGGGGGCGCTGTCGCGCGGCAGCAACTGGATGGTCCGTGGGGCTGTGCGAGGCGGCGCCTGAGGCGGCGGCGCCATCGTGCGAATTCGACGAGCGCTTGCGACCCGTGGCCGATTGCGGGGAGCTCGAGTGCGTGCAGCAGTCGCAGTGCGACCAACCTCCTCCCGGTGTGGGCCTCGATTGCAGAGTCCAGTCGCTGGTTCAATTCAACAATCAGCTGGGCCGCTGCGAATACGTCGAGCGCTGTCCTTGGGCCGGCAGTTTCGAAACCATGCAGGAGTGTTGGCAGTCGTGCGAGCAGTCGGCTGGGGCGATGTGCCTCGAAGACTGGCGTCCTCTCGTCGGGGCGGACATCTCGGAAGTCAATGGCATGACCGCCAGCTCCGTGCGCGCGGCACTGGAACGCCAGTTCAGCGCTCAGATCCGTTACTTGGAGGGCGAACCCAGCACCATCACCATGGAGCTGTCGGAAGTGCGCGTCTACGACGTGCTGCGTGAACCCAATCCAGGTTTCGCTTTGGACATCGACGCCTCCTGCTTCGGCACGGTCATGGCTGAAGCGCGCGCTCGCCTCACCACCGCAGACGGGCGGTTCGACGAGACGTGGCAGCGCCTGCAGCTCGAGGTCGTCGATGATTCGAAGTTCACCTTTCGTGTACAGGTGGTCGTTCCCGAAGACGGGGGCAACCCGCTCGGAACCGTGCTCATCGAGGGGGACTACGAGCCGGCGCCGGATCCAGAGCACTGTCTACTCGGGACGGCGATCACTGGCACGATCGAGGGCGATGCGTTTTCCGGTGAGGTCTATCACACGCGCTCGACGCGCCCCTGCGGGGATCCGCTCGGCGGCGTGACCTCGAGCAGCGCCGGCAACCCGACGAACGGCCCCGTCTGGTCTCCGGTTCGCTGAGGAGTCGTACTCACACGCCTGCACGATCGTCGTGGGCGAGCGCGGGCGCGCCGCACCGCGACGGCTGGGCCGAGACGCGTCGCGCATCGACGTGCCGCGTCTCGAGTCCAACCCAACCTCGAATCATCCGGAACTCACTCTTCGAGACGCACGACTGCCTGACCCGTGAACGGATTGGCGGCGATGGTTTCGTAGCGCCAACCGTGTTCGCTCACGGCTTCTGCGAAGGCGCGAAACTCGTCCTGCCGCCAGCTGTGATGCCCGAAGTACTCGTCGAAGATCAACACACTTCCGGGAGCGAGCAGGGGGCTCAAGTGTGCCAGGCCCACGCGTGCACTTTCGTACAGGTCGCTGTCGACGTGCAGCAGGGCAATGGGTTCGGGATGCTGCGCGACGAATCGCGGCAATTGTTCATCGAACGTGCCTACCCAGAACTGGGCATCGATGCCTCGAGGCACGCGACCGGCCGTCGTGAACCGACCTTCGGGCACTGGATCCCAGTCGCTGGGCAGCCCGACGAAACTGTCGAAGCCGTGCACCGAGCCGGGGCGGCATTCAGCGAGCCAGCGCAACGACACCCCATGAAACACTCCCAATTCCACGACGTTGCCCTGTCGGGGCGCGGCCGAGGCGGCAAAGCGCAGCGTGTCGCGCGCACTGGACAGCCAGCGCGCGTTCGCCATGCGTCGATCGAGGTGCTGGGCAGCATCGACCAGATCGTACAGCTGTGGCGCGTCAGCCAGCAGCGCGGACGCGTCGTGGTTGATGGCTTCGGATGAATCGACGGCATGGCCGTTGGCGCGGGCGCGTCGAGATAGCAACCAGTGAAAGACACGCACCTCCGGGAGCGGTCGCGAACAGCGTTCGGCCCGGTGCAGTGCGTTCAGCGCCGGCAGGGGACTGTCGTCGTCGTAGGCACATCGGGCCAGTAGCAACCAAGCGGAAGGATCGTCGTGGCGAAGGGCCGTCGCACGCTGCGCCGCCGCTACCGCCGAAGCACGGTCGGAAACCTCGAGCCGTGTGCGGGCGAGATGAAGCCAACTGCCGACGAGCTCCGGCGCCTGTCGTACCGAGTGCTCCAGTGCGCGCGCCGCGTCGGCAAGGCGGCCGATGGTGAGCAAGCCGATGCCGATGTCTCGGAACACTCGCGCGTCGTGGGGAGCCAGGTTCGCGGCATGGCGAAACGCTCGGGCGGCTTCCTCGGCTCGGCCCGCCCGGGCTTGAAGCGAGCCCAGGTTCATCCATGCATCGAGACAGCTCGCGTCCTGCTGCAACCGGCGTTCGTAGCCGTGGAGCGCGGCCGTCGATTGCCCGGCCTTGTGTGCTCGCAGGGCCGCGCGCAACACCGGCGATTCGTCTTGGTCTTGCCGATAGCGCACCGGCACTTTTCGGGCACCACCGGCGCGAGACAAGCGTGACACGACGCCATGACCACCACTTTTGCTTCGGTCATGCAACGCTTTTCGATGCGGCGCGTGGCGCTTGTGTCCGGCATCAAAGCCGACCACACTCGCCGCCGTGAAATCGGTAAGGCTCAAGCTGACCGTGTTGATTCTGGGGTCGATGGTGCCGGCGTTCGTCGGGGCCCTGTACAGCGGCTTGCAGGCTCGAAAAGACTTGCTGGCGCAGGTCGGGGAGGTCGTCGACGGCGCCAACGATCGTTTCGAACGCATCCTCGACGATACCCTCAAAGGGCGACAAGCGCCGTTGGTGATGGCGGCCGAGAACGCCTACCTCGCGCGCGTGCTGGCGCGTGGTGATCAGGCTGCGATCGAGCGCTACCTGACGCCGCTGAAGAAGGCGTACCGTCGTCGAGTGGTGTTGCTCTCCGACGCCCAGGGGCGAGTTCTCGCGGCGGGCAATCCCGAGGACGGTCCGCTGTCGTTGGCAGCGCAGAGCAGCCCCGCCTTCGTGGACCTGCTCGCGGGCAAAGAGCTCGAAGGTTTGATCCCGATCACGACCAAGTCCGGCAGTGCGTACACCCTGGTGTCGGCCATGCCCATCCGCGACGCGGAGGGCAAGCAAGTCGGCGCGATGGCCGTGTTTTCGCCCGTCACCGACGGCTACATTTCCTATCTGGGGCGACGCGTCGACGCAGACTTGGCGTTGAACGTGAACGGTCAGCACGTGGCGGCCGCGACGGATCACGCCGCACCCGGTCTGCGTTCGACCGACGGACAAGTTGCGTTTCGGGAACGCGCCGGGCGACTGTGGGCCGTCAAGAGCTTCCAACCGGCAGCGCTGCAGCGAGACGGCGTGGTGGCCGAGTTGACCGCCGCGCACGACGTGACCGAATTGCGCGACCGCTCGCGCGCCGCGCTGTGGAAGCAGCTCGGCTTGCTCGGTGGCTTGACAGTAGTGGTTCTGGGCTTTGCCCTGAGCTTTGCCGGACGCATCGCGCGCAGCGTCAAAGGCATTTCGGACGCCGCCGGCCGTGTGAAGCAGGGAGACTACACCTTGGCCCCCGTGCTGCGCACCAACGACGAACTCGAGTCGCTCACGGTGAACTTCAACGAAATGGTACAGGGGCTACAAGAGCGGGATCGACTCAAGGAGACGTTCGGGCGCTACTTGACGCGACAAGTAGCCGACCATTTGATGAGCGGAGAGCAACAACTCGGCGGGCAATTGGTGCCCGCGACGGTGTTGTTCTCTGACATCCGCTCGTTCACGTCGATTAGCGAACGCATGGAGCCGAGGGCGCTGCTCGACTTTCTCAACGAGTACTTCTCCGGCATGGTCGAGAGCGTGATGAACCACCAAGGTGTGGTCGACAAGTTCATCGGCGATGCGATCATGGCCGTGTTTGGGGCACCAGTGCCCGATCCCAAAGATCCGCTTCGCGCCGTGCGCGCCGCGTTGGAAATGCGCGGGCGCTTGGCGGCCATCAACGAGGACTTTCGCGCTCGTGGTTTGCCGGAAATCAGGGCGGGCATCGGCTTGCATTCGGGCCAGGTCGTCGCTGGCAACATGGGGCACTCACAGCGCATGGAGTACACGGTCATCGGAGACACGGTGAACCTGGCGTCGCGCCTCGAGGGCATGACCAAGGAGCTGGCGTGCGACATTCTGCTTTCCGAGGACCTGTATCAGCGCGTCGAACCCGACGTGGAGGCCGAGGCGTTGCAGAAGATCAAGGTCAAGGGGCGCGACCAAGAGGTCATGGTGTACCGCCTGATCGGGTTGCGAGAGGGTGCGGGGGGCGATTGAACGCGTGCCGAGCCCGACACGTGCTCACTATTCCGGCGTCACACGGCTCGAGCGCGCACCTACCAGCACGGCGCCGCCCTGACTGACGACGATGCGAGCCTCGTCGCCGACGACTTCGAAACGGATCTGCAACTCCATGGTTGGCTGCAGGTACAGCCCGTCGCCCTGGTTGAGGAGCTGAGTGCGCCGGTCCGGTTTCGAGCCGGCAGTTAGCCACAGTTTCGCGTCGCGATGAGAGATGGTGAGTGTCTGCTTCAGGTCGGGCAGGTCGTAAGTACCCACCACCGCTGCCGCCTCGGTCGGCGAAACCGGCAGATCCGCGATGGGGACCGAGAGCACCTGCCTCGCCAGGCGCTCGGAAACGGTCAGGGCCCGTAGCCCCTCGGTGTTGACGAGCACGGCGATGAACAGGTCGTCATCGGGGTAGGCTTCCAAGCTGCTCGAGAAACCGTTGATGCCGCCGTTGTGTGAGACGCGCCGGTGGGTCGCGAGCTGGTCGATGGTCAGCCCGAAGCCGTAGCGGGTTGCTCGCCCGTCGCTCAGCACTGCGGGCGTGGTCATCTGCCGCACGCTCGCCTGGCCTACGATTGACCCGGAGAGCAACGCTCGGCTCCAATGGACGAGATCCGCGGCGGTGCTGCACAATGCGCCGGCGGCATAGGGTTGCGCCATGGACAGCGGCATGGCGGTAATCAGTTGCCCTTCGTCGACCGCGTAACCTCGGGCGGCGTTGGGGTAGTCTTGTCGATCCGGGCACGCTCGAATGCCGCGCAGTGACTGCGGTAGCACCTCGCGCTGGAGGAATTGCGCGTAGCTTTGCCCGGATGTCTCGGCGATCACGAGCCCGAGCAAGTAGTACCCCGAATTGCTGTAAGCCCACTCGCTTCCCGGCTCGAAGCGCAGGCGTTCGGCACCGAAGCGCGAGCTGAACTCCGCCTGTGGTACCGCTCGCGCTTCCACTTGCTTGAACCACGGCAAGTCCGTGTAGCTGACGATCCCCGACGTGTGCGTGAGCAAGTGGCGCAGAGTGATCGGTTGGTCGTGGGTCGGGTAGGCCGGCAGGTGTCGTCTCAGCGGGTCGTCGACTGCGAGGAGTCCGCGCTCGGCGAGCTTCATGATCGCGGCTGCGGTGAACTGCTTGGTGACCGAGCCGATCCGAAACACACTGTTCGGCGATACTGGGGCTTGGCGCTCCACGTCCGCCAGACCGTAGCCGCGGTCGAGGATCATCTCGCCTCGGTAACTCACTGCGACGGCAAAGCCCGCGACGAGACCTTTGGATTCGTCGAGCGCACGTTGCGCAATCGCATCCAGTTGCTCGGCCAGCGTGGCGTCTCGCTGGAGCTCAGCTGTTCGGGGAGTGTTCGTCTCGCGACGAGCGGGGCTTTCGGGGGTGGTGGTGGTCGCCGTGCTGGTGGAACAAGCGACCAACGTGCTCGCGCACAGGAGCCAACCGAGTCTGCGGGGGAGCCGCCACATCGGCCACTCATAACACGCGCGCTTGCCGTTGGCAGGTCGCGCTGACGCGAACGCTCCGTTCGTCGTTGATGACCATCTCTACACCCGCCGCGCGCGCGATGAACTGAGCGGCGACCTCGTCGCGGCGAGAATTTCAGACTCGGGTGCGGGGCGTCATCGGGTGAACGATGGCCCCAGCTAAAGAGAGAGCTTCGCTCCGGCCTGGGCCATGACGATCTGCTTGGTGCAGCGCGCGTCGTCGGGCGCGTAGGAATAGTCCAGTTCGCTCGCTGGAAACGAAGCCGTGGACTGCCAGTCTTCGGCGTTCGCCAAGGTATCCGATTCGGTCGTCCAGGTGATGCCCTCGCCGACGAAGTTGTCCCGAAGGTCCCAGTATCCGACTTCGTCGCTGTAGCGGGAGGTGACGGGATTGGCGGCGTTTTCGAAGTAGTTCGACTCGATCAACGCGACCCCACCCATGCGTACGTTGATGCCGCTACTGAGGATGTGGTCGAAGTAGTTGTTGAACAAGTGAACATACCCGAATCGATGCAGGGGCGTGCGTGAGACGACGTTCTCGTACCAATTGTGGTGGAACGTGATGTAACGATCCATGTCGTCCGAGTCGCTGTGACCGATCAATCCGGTCTTTTGGTGATCGTGAATGTAGTTGTACGAGATGGTGATGTAGCGGGCGCCCTTCTTGATGTCGATCAGGCCGTCGAATTCGGTGTCCCCGGCGCCGTCGCAGTCGTCCTTGGTCGAGCTGAACAGGTCGTTGTGATCGATCCACACGTGCTCGACGTCACCGTTGGTGCCGTTGCCTTCGATGGTGATGGCATCCGAATCACCGCCTCCCGGCAACAGGCCCATGGTCATGTTGCGCACGATGACGTTCTTGGCGCGGTTGATCTTGATGCCAAAGTTGGCACTGGACCCCTCCGCCCCCTCGAACGTCACGTTTTCCATCTCCTTGATCTGGAGGATTTGCGAATCGAGCGTGTGCTGCCGACACACGTCACTGATCGTCGAGTAGTCGAACTTGCCGGTGTAGCGGATCACCAGTGAGCTCTGCGTACCCTCCTTGAACGCGCTGCGGTAGTTGGCGAGGGCGGTTTCGGCTTCCGCGAAGCTGCCGACCACGACGGGGACTGCATTGCCCCCACCGGTCGTCTTCGAGCCGTAGCCGATCACCCCGCTCAGCGGCGGTGGCACGACACAATCGCCGGTCTCGGGTTGCAGATCGGGGCCGTCCACTTCCGGGTCGGGGCCTTCGGGGTCGGGGATCGAGAGACCCGCATCATCGTCGCTCCTGGGTGTGTCCGTCGCGGGTTCGTCTTGGTCAGGGCCCGTCGCGGCGGGGGAGGGGGCAGCGACGCCAGCGTCAGGCACCGGCTCGGTGATCGAGGTGTCGTTGCTGCCGGTACTTGCGCCGGGTGATGGGGTGTCGGGCGACGGTGGAGGGCCGTTTACCGGCGGCACTGGCTCGGACGAGTCTCCCGCGGGCCCGGAGATCGTCGACGGACTGCTCTTCGCCTCAGACGTCGAGGGCCCAGCAGGTGCACTGGGCGCAGTGGCCGTGACATCTTCATCTTCGGTGGTGTCGTCGTCCCCGCAGGCGCCCAATACGCAGCAGCCCGCGAGCCATGCGGCCGCGACCTTCGGTTTCATGCCTGCTACATGCGCGGGCCCGACTTTGCGATCACTCGCCGCCTGACCACGCCCGTCGCAGGGCCGAGATGGGTCGGTGGAAAACTGCAATGGCCGGTGAGTGTGGCTCGAAGCACGCGCTCACAGTCACTCGACCAAACAGATCCCCAACTCGTCTGCCTCGTCGCCGAGGCCGTCGGTGGACGGGTCTTGCGCCGGTGCCGCAGCGTCGAGGCCTCGGTCACCGTCTTGCGCTGGGGGCATCTTGCCGTCGGGGCCGGGCATCTCGCCCCCGCCCGGGATCCCGTCACAACGGGGATCGGGCGGCACACAATCATCGGGCGGTGGCTTGTCTCCTCCGCTAGCGTCTTCACCTCCGCCTGGGATCCCGTCACAGCGGGGATCGGGCGGCACGCAATCTGACGGCGGATTGCCCCCGCCACCTGGTGGCATGCCACCGTCGTCGGGGCGCGGCGGCATCGGCCCTGGACCCTCGCCATCGTCGTCGGGACGCGGCGGCATCCCGCCGTCGGTCTGGTTGGGCTCGCTTCGATCCGAGGGTGCCTCGCCTCCGCCTGGGATCCCATCACAGCGGGGATCGGGCGGCACGCAATCCGATGGCGCGCCACCCAAGCTCGTCACCGTCCAATCGACACACAGCTTGTCGGGCGACGCTCTGCCCACGACGACCGGCAAGGCTTCATCCGGCACACATCCGCCGATGAGCTGGTCGCAGAAGTAGCCTTCGTCCGTTCGGCAGTCGGCGTTTTTGGTGCAGCCAGCGATCCAGAACCGCGCCTTGTTGGGGCCGTTGTCGAGGTACAGCGCCGCCCCTTGGGGACTACAGCCGCCTACGGTCGCGGGCAAAACACAGTAGCCGTTTGCCCAACCCAAGTCGGGGTGCATGCATTCGCCGTCGTCGCCGCACACGCTTGAGCCGAAGCAGGCGGCTCCGAGGTTCACGTCGCAGTCGTCCTGACCGCGCTGGGGCGCGTCGCAGGGGATCGGCAGCCCGGTGGAGACGTGAAAGCCCTTGCTCAGCGCCAAACCGACTGGCGATTGCTTGGCCGACAATCGTTCCGGGGCGTAGATGATGGCGTGGACCGTGTCGCCGATTAGCCGTTCGTTGCCGTCCAGTTTGCCGTTCTGGTTGAGGTCGTCGTACGGGATGATTCGCGCGAAGCCGTACGCCGCGCCGCCCGGCGACTTCGCCAAGAGGTCATCATCGGGTAGGCTGAATAGGTTGAAGCCGTCTTTGGCTTGTGTGAACGGGCGACTGCTGTTCGGTTGTTCGTGGAGATCGCACGAAGTTCCGTGAATGCCGCCCGGCATCCAGAACATCGCGTAGGTGGGGTGTTCGAAGTCATCCGCCTCGGTGCCGTTAGTGTACGAGAGTACGAACTGATCGACGTGAAACACCGCGTCCCCTTGGAACTCGCTGTCGACGAGGTTCTTGCCACACGATGGCAGCATGCCCAGAGCGAGCCACGTCAATGCAGTGCGAAGTGGGGTCCGAGACATGCGACGATTATCTTCCCTTCAGTCCTATGCGGCTCGGTCGGCCAGCTGAGGCAGGGTGCCTTATCACAACTGGGCCCACATCTGGTCGGTGCCGTGGGCACTCGGTCGAAAAAGCTGGCCTGCACCTCGCGATGGTGGGCGCGAGGTGTCCTGCGACGGCGCACCTCCAAACCGAAGCACCACGAATCGGACGCTCCGAGCCGGAATATTGCCGGTTTCACAACAGGTGGGTGTGGGATCGTCGGGCGCAAACCGAGCCCCGCGTGCCGATGACCTCCCCATGCACACTTGTCACGTGGCCGCGCAGGCCCTCTAATCCCCCGTGGATGGCCACGGCAGACCCGAGCACCATTGCCGATCTCTTTTGGCGTTACGGCCCGATGGTACGGCGTCGCGCCAGGGCTCTGCTCGGCAACGACTCGGATGCGGATGAAGCCGTTCAAGAGATCTTCATGAAAGTGCTCAATCAGCACGATCTGCAAGACGGCGAAGGCAAGACCAGTTGGTTCTATCGCATCACCACCAACCACTGTCTCAACCAGATCCGCGACCGCAAGCGCCGCGCCAAGCTGCTCGAACGCCACGTCGCGCCGGTTGAGCAGGGCCGCTCATCACCCGCCGCCGATCAGTTGGCGACCCTGCGCTGGCTGCTCGCCAATAGCGATGAACGCGAGGCCGCTTGTGCCGTCTACGTCTACCTCGACGGGATGGGTCACGACGAAGCGGCCCAGATACTCGGTGTTTCTTCACGTACCGTGCGCAATCTGCTCAGCCGTTTCAGTGTCTGGGCCAGAGACGTGCTCGAACCCGCGCCGGGCAGCGAGAGGCTCGCATGAAGTTCGAAGATCTCGAGAAGGTGCGCGCCGCCAGTTCGGATTGCCCGTCCGATCTGCTGCTCGACGGTCTGGCCAACGGCGATCTGGGGCGCGAAGAGGCCCAGCGCGTCGAGGCGCACTGCAGCAACTGCGACGGTTGCAACGATCGACTGAAAACGTTCCGGCGCGGCTTTGCCACCGTGCCGGAATACGACGAGCACGCGGCGTTGCGACGGTTGGTCGAAGCGAACGAACGGCGCCATGCCGCGAGCCGTTTCTCTTGGCTGAATCTCAAGGGGTTGCTCGTTGCCGCGCCGGCGCTCGCCGCGGCAGGGGCACTCGTGCTGATGCTGAGCAAGCCCGGTGAGGATGCCCCAACCGCCGAGCCCGGCGACCTGCGTGATACGACGCGTCTCAAGGGCAATCTCAGACTGGCGGTCGTGCGCAAGACGGCTTCGGGTAGCGAAGAGCTGGTGAGTGGTGAACCCGTGGCGCCGGATGCGACGCTGCGATTCGTGGTCACGCTGCCCCGCGGGGGACGGGTGACCGTCGTTGGAGTTGAAACGAGCGGGACTCTGTACACGGCGTGGCCGTTGCCCGAGCACGCCGCCGACCCGGTCCTACCCCAATGCGAGAAGGAATTGCTGCCGGGTGCGATTCAGCTCGACGGCAAGCCCGGACAGGAGATGCTGCACCTGGTGCTGTGCGACCGGGACGTGGAACCGAGCTGTGTTTCCCGAGGCGCGAGCGATGCACCCCAGTGCGCCGAGGGCTGCGTCTCGACGCGGTTTTCGATCAACAAGCAGCCGCCATGACCGACAGGGCAACCGCCAGAAGGGTGCGCTGCAGGTGGACCGCCGCGCTGGCCGTTGCCTCGGTCACGCTGTTGCCCGCGCGGGCCGAGGCGCTGCCGCGCGATACCTGGGTCGTGGCGATCGGCAACAACCACGGCGAACCCGACGACGTGAGCCTGTTGTTCGCCGAACGCGATGCCCAAGAAGTGGCCAAAGTGTTCCGCAGCTTGGCCGACGTGCCTTCGGATCGCATCGTGCAGCTCGCCGACGAAGACGCCGACGCGGTCCGCCGCACGCTCGGGCGCGTCAGTGCCGCGATTCGCGCTCAGGGTTCGGATCAGAGCGCCCTGATCGTCTACTACTCCGGACACGCCGACGCCGACCGCTTGCACCTGGGCAGCAGCCATCTCACCTTCGACGAGCTGCGCAGCCTGGTCAAACAATCCACGGCCAAGTTCCGGCTGTTGGTCGTCGACGCCTGTCGTTCGGGTGGCATTTCGCGCGTCAAGGGCGTCACGGCGGCCGAGGAGTTTCGCGTGGACGTCAACACCGCCGTGGCAGAAGGCACCGCGGTCATCACGTCCAGCGCGGCCAACGAATCGAGCCAGGAGTCCGACCGACTGCAGGGGTCGTTCTTCTCGCACCACTTCGTGCAAGCGCTGCGCGGCGCGGCCGACGAAAACGCCAACGGCGAAGTGACGTTGTCCGAGGCGTACGCGTACGCGTACGCCGAAACCGTGCGGTCGTCGGGCAGCACGTTGGAGCTACAGCATCCGACCTACTCGTGGGAAGTGAAGGGCCGCGCAGACGTGGTGCTCACACGTCCGCGCAAGAACACGACGCGGCAAGGCTTGCTGCGCTTGGGCAACGCGGTCACCCACTTGATCTACGAGGGTGGAGGGCTGGTTGCCGAGGTGCATCCGCAAGACGAGAACGCGCTCGTGGCGTTGCCCCCGCGGCACTACCGCATCCAAGAGCGGCTCGCCGACGAGTACCGCAACTACGACGTGCAGCTGGGTTCTGGGCAAACCGTGGCTCTGGCCGATCGGCACTACGAGTCGATCCGCTATGATCGCCTGGTGCGCAAGGGTGGTGGGGAGGCCCAGGTGATTCACGGTGCGTTCGTCTATGGCGGCGCGCGCGGTCAAGTCATCGACGGCGAGGGCGTGACCCCTCATTTGAACGTGGGCTACACCGCGGCCACTCGCTGGTTCACGGTCGAAGGCCGGGTGCGACTCAGCCGCATTCGCGTCGTCGACAGTCAGAACGCCGCGCCGCGCACGCACGACGAGCTGGGCTTGGCGCTGGGGCTACACCGCTTCATCGACTTGGAATCGGTGAGTTTGTCGTTTGGCGTACAAGGCGAAGCGACCTGGCACCGTCAGCGCTTCCACGGAAACGCCGCGCCTCCGGACCGCAACTCGACCAGCGCGGGTTTCGGCGCGGTGTTCGGTTTGGAGCATCCGCTGTGGGAGGGTTTGGCGGTTCACGCCGAAGGGGGCCCCGCGACGGTGTTGCTCAAAGGCGGCGAGGTCGAGGGGGGCCGCGAGACGCGCACCGAAACACGCGCGGAGCTCACCTGGTGGCTCGCCGCCGGCGGACGTTGGCGCTTCTGAGCGGATCCAACGTGTGCACCGCGTACGGGCGATGGGTCGAATCTGGGAACGTTGAAAGGTCTACAGGGTCGAGACGCGGCGCCTCGTGGTTCGGCGCGTCTCGACCCTCACCCTCACCAATACGACTTCGTTTGGGTGAGCGATGAGCGAGTTGTCGCGGCAGCCAATGGGCTGCCCGCTTCAACCCGCGATCACCAGGTCGTACGCGAAACGGCTCGCGCGTCGAACACGTGGACGAACGCGTCCCAACTCCCGGCGTTGGTGAACGAATGAAACGCGCCGGTGGTCGTGCCGCCGACGAGGATCCGGCCGTCGTCGGTCCAGCCGATGGCGTGTCCGAGTTCCCACTCGGTCGTGCCGAACAGCTGCAGATCCAGACGACTGCCGTCGTTGGCGGCGAGCGTCACGAGGAAGGCATCACCGCCCACGGGCACCGGACCATCGCTATCCCACTGCTCCCAAGCGTCACCGGTGAGAAAGACGTTGCCCGCGCGATCCGTCGTCAAGGCCATGATCCGCTCGTTCGGCGATGCGCCGAATTGCTGCAGCCACAGATCTTCTCCGGTGGAGCCGTCGCCCTTCCACACCCACATCGATCCGGACGCGCCGGTCACCAGTGCACCGTCGGTCGCGCCAGTGACGATCGGGTTGCCCCGCGGGTCGACGGTCAAGCGCCAGGCGTAGTCCGAATCGTCCGCGCCGAGCTGGCGCGCCCAATCGAGTGTCCCGTCCTCACCGGACAGTTTGAGTACGATTGCATCACTGTTGCCAGCGTTGTCCTTCGCAAAGTCGCCCGCTGTCATGCCGACGACGAACACGTCGCCCTGCCCGTCGATCGCGACGCCGTAGCCGCGGTCCATCGCCGTCGACCCGTGGGATTGGGCCCAGATGGTGCTGCCGTCGCTCCCGGACAGTTTCCATACGAACAAGTCTGGGTTGTTGCTGTTGGGGAGATAGCCATATCCGACGGCGACGACGTCCCCGGCCGGATCCACTGCAGCGTAGAGTCCGGCCGACGGCAGGTCTGAGGACCACACGAGGCTGCCGTCGCTGGCTTGGATCTTGGCGACGAACGTCTGCGTGTCGTAGCCCAGCACGACTACCGCATCGCGATCCGCGTCGTACTCGCCCGATGCCAAGGACATCTCCCCGCCGCTGGCGTCGAGCTGGACCGTCCACAGCTCGGTGCCGTCGTCGCTCGAGCGGCGCGACAGGAACGAATCGCGTTCGCCTTTGTAGTCACTGTGATGGGCGACCAGCACATCGCCGTCGTTGGTCGTCGCCACGAGCGACACTTCGTCGCGCAATGTCGTGCCGAACTGGATGGGCCAATTCGTGCGGCAAATGCGATCGCTGAACGCCGTCGGAGCGGTCGCTTCGAGTTCGTCGCTGGCGTTGCACGTCGTCCACGCCACGCACGCCGGCGCGTTGAGTTCGGCGTTGTACGTCGCTTCGGGGCAAACACTGCAACCGGAGGGGACGCTCGTGTCGGCGTACTGCCCCGCCAAACAAGGCGCGTGCAGATCGCCGTCGAAGCGTCCCACGAACACGTCCATGCCGCCAGCGCTGCCTTGGCCGGTCATGTCTCCCCCCGTCGCGCCTGCGACGTACAGCACGCCGGCATCGAAGAAGGCGGACATTCCGAAGTCGCTGGCGATCGTCCCGAAACGATGCAACCACCGCGAGCTGCCGTCGCTATCGTCCAGTTGCCACAACAGGACGTCTGCCTTGCCGAATTGCAGGTCTCCCAGGTCACCGTCGGTGCTGAACACGACGAGCGGGTCCCCTTCGACGAGTGCTATGGCACGGGCCGAATCGTTCTGTGCCGTGCCGCTCATTTGCGTCCACTGCACGGCGCCGGCCGAGCCCGAGAGTTTGACGACGAAGACGTCCTCGTTGCCCTCGAACGTCGCGGCGTTCACCGCGGCTTTGGCTGAGCCCACGACGAGTACGTCGCCGTTCTCGTCGATGGTTACTCCCGCGTCGCGATCGGCGGCGCTCGAACCGACTTGCTGCAGCCACAGCTCGCTGCCGGTCGTGCCCGAAAGCTTCACGACGAACGCATCGGCACTGCCGAGGTTGCCATTGGGCACCAAAGCGCCTGACGTCGTGCCGGTGAACACCACGTCGCCATCAGCGTCGACGGTTACGGCGCCGGCTTCGTCCGCGCCTCCGCTGTCGGTTTGGTAGCTCCAGCTGACCGCGCCGTCACTGCCCGACAGTTTCGCCACCAGTGCGTGCACACCGCTGCTGGTGTCGCTGGTCGAGCCGGCGAGGACCACGTCGCCCGTCGCATCGATGGACACGGCGCGGACCTCGTCGTCGCCGGTCGTGCCGAATCGTACCGTCCACAGCTCGCTGCCGGTCGTGCCCGAAAGCTTGGTCAAGTAGATGTCCGAACGCTGATGGGTGAAACCCGTCACGTCGAGGGATGTGCTGGTTGCGAGGAACACGTCGCCAGCGGCGTCGATGGCGCTCACCCCGAAGTCGCCTCCTTGCGCGGGCGAGTAGTTCGTCCACACCACGCTGCCATCGACGGCCAGCTTGCGTGCGAACGCCAGAGAGCCGGACCCGAACGCGTCGGTATCGAGGTCGTACCTGGCGTGCCCCGCGACCACGATGCTGCCATCGGGTGCGACCGCGACGGTGCCGTTAGCGTCTTCACCCGCGCTTCCAAACTGCACGGGCCACGCGCTACGGCATTGACGATCCGCCCACACAGTGCCGGCGCTGACCTGCACTTCGTCTGCTGCGCACTGGGTCCAGGGTTGGCACGTCGCCGCATTGCTCGAGCTGCTGAAGGTGCCGCTTTCGCAGACCAAACACGCGCGGTTGGTCGTTGCGTTGCCGTGATGAACGACGCGCGTGCCCGGCGCGCACACCGTTTGCGGCTGGCAAGCAGCTGCGTTCTCGGAGTCACTGAAGGTCCCGCTGGGGCAAGCGGCACACTGTTGATCGCCCGCGCCGTCACCCGTGTTGGCGACGAACGTGCCGGTCGTACACGCCGTCAATGGCTGGCAACTCTCTGCGTCGGAGACATCCGAGAACGTTCCGTTGGGGCAGGCCACACACTGTTGATCTTCCGTGCCGTCACTCGCGAGCGCGACGAACGTGCCCGGTGCGCACGCCGTTACGGGCTGACAGCTGTCGGCATTGGGTGAATCGGCGTAGGTGCCGGCGGGGCAAGTCGCGCACTGTCGATCGGTCGCCGCGTCGGGGACGTTCATCGCATGCGTGCCCGGTGCGCACACCGTGTGAGGGACGCAAGCGCTGGCCGTGTTGCCGCCGTCCCACTCGTCGGCGCCGCACGCCGTCGGCGTGGCGGCAGCGCCCGGGCAGGTCGTGCCCCGCTGACATTCGACGCACTGGCCGTCACCATCGTCGTATGTTCCTGCCGCGCATTGGGCTTCGGGCACGCAGCGCGCCGAGTTTTCGTCGACACTGTGCTCGCCTGCCGCGCATGGTGCACAGCTGCGATCGGAGGTGTCCGTCCCTGTTTCGTCGACGTAGCTGCCAGCCTTGCACGTCGTCCACGCCTCGCATTGCACGGCGTTGGGCCCCGTGCTGTACGTCTGTGACGGGCACGGCGCGCAAACGCGGTTGCGGCTCGCCGAGCCTTCGGCGGTCACGTACTCGCCAGCGACGCATTCGGTCCATGGTCGACACTCGGTACTCGGGTCGGCGTCGTGATCGAAATTGCCTGCCGCACACGGGGCGACTGCCTTACTCGCGGACTCGCTGCCGCCCGACAGCTGGCCTTGCTCGTCGTTGCTCGACGTTTTGCCGGGACCTTCGGAATCTTCGTCGTTGGTTTCTTCCGTTTCGCCGTAGGGCTTCGAAGAAGCGCTTTCACCGCGAGCACTGACGTCGTCGTGGGTCGGGTTACTCGCAGCGGCATCGGTGTCTCGCGCTTGGTCTCCAGCATCGTCGACGGTTTGCGACGGAGCGTGTCGCTGCGGCGATCCGCCGTCGCTGAATGCGTTCGCTGCGCGTTCCGGGGCGTCATCGGCGACTGCCGCGCCTCCGTCGCCGTCTTCGAATTGCGTGGTCGCGTCGTCACCGCACGCCGGGGCTCCCAGCGCGCTGAGTGTCACCATTGCCAGCCATTTCCTTGCTCGATTCATCGCCCAGTGCCTTCCCGTTGGTGTGGTCGCGGGTGAGACCCACGACGGGCTCGAATGCGGCAAAGGGAGCCGTGTCTTTCTGAAAAGCGCAGGGAAAACGGCCCTGTGCGTGTGATTGGCTTCACACCATTTCGCGTGAGATCAAACTCGCCCCCGTGGCAACGACGGTCTCTTCGAGTGGTCGGGGCTTCCAGCCGAATATTCGAAATGCTCGTTCGTGCGACACCTCGCGGCGCTGGTCGAGGTGGTGGACGAGCCCCCACGTCGACCGGTCGAACGCCGTGATGAGACGAACCAGCCAGTTGGGCACCTCTCGGGTCGGCACGGGGTAGCCTCTGCCCCCGAAATGGCGGTCGAGCAATCGCGCGATGTCGACAAGCCAAGCGAAATCTCCCGCACAGATGAAGCGCTGCCCCGCGGCTTGGGGAGTAGTCAGTGCCGACAGATGCATCCTCGCCACGTCTCGTACGTCGACCACCGCATTGCCGAACCGTGGTGCACCGGGAGCCCGACCACTGAGCAGCTTCCGCACTCCGATGAGCGATGTCGTGCAGTTGTCGTCGAGCGTCGGCCCCAGAACGGACCCCGGGTTGATGATGACGAGCTCCAGCTGTTCGCCCGGTGGCAACCGCTCCACGAAGTCCCACGCGGCTCGCTCGGCGAGCGTTTTGCTCTTGACGTAAGCGTCGGTGCCCTTCGTCGGAACGGTCCAGTGGCTTTCATCGTACGTCTCCACGTGCTCTCCGGGCGCACCGTGAACGATAGCAGCGATCGACGAAGTCACGACGACCCGACGCACCCCCGCTGCTGATGCAGCTCGAAGTACGCGCCGTGTGCCTTCCGTAGCCGGCACGATCAGGTCATTTTCGTTGGCCGGCAAAGTGGCGGGGAAGGGCGACGCGACGTGCAGAACATGGTGAGCGCCGCGCATCACGGTGTGCCAAGCTTCGTCGCGTTCGAGGTGCGCCTCGACGAGTTCGAGCTGGTCGCGGAGCTCGGTGGACCTGTTCACGATCGACTTCAGGTGCGCGGCCTTGGTGGCGCTGCGCACCGTTCCGCGTACTCGAAAACCGGCGCGCAGCAATGCCAAGACGCAGTGCTGCGCGATGAAGCCGTTGGCGCCGGTGACGACGACTGTTTGCTGAGCTGTGGTCAATCGGCTCCCTCCCAAGACGCTTCTCCCAAAGGGTTTCTCCCAAGAACTCGACCGGAGTCTTCGTGAACCAATGCGTTCACCTGACCGCTGCCCCTGGCCACCAGGGTGGTCTCGCGTCTTTGGACCCCCAGCGCCGCCGCAAGTGGAAGGGCTTCGTCAGCTTTTTCTGAGGCGCACCTCACCAACCTGTGAAAGGGGCATGCGAACCGGTCGGGCGGGCTCGCGCTTGGCAGAGAAACGGACACCGTCGGTTGCCACGTTTGGCGTGCCCGGGGGTGGCAGGCGCGAACCCAGACTGGAGGAGCCAGCCCGCGCCGGCCGATGGTGGAGCGACGCCGTCTGTCGACGGCCGTTGGGTTCGGGCGAACGGCGCCTTCTGATGCACGATTCTCGTTTAGGGCGGCACTGCGAGCGTCGCGTCGCGGTCTTCGGGCACACCACGCGGCCGTGCAGATTCTCCGTTGGTGGTCGATGGCGACGATGCTACGCTTCCCGACTTGCGATTCAATCGGTACTGGAACGCGCTGTCGTGAGCCGAGACGTCACGAGCCAAAACGCCACGAGCCGAGACGTCATGAGCCAAAACGCCACGAGCCAAGACGATGTGACCAACACGGCGCCTGCCGAGGAAGCCAATCCCGTCTACGACCTGTTCATCGTGGGTGGCGGGATCAACGGCGCGGGTATCGCCGTCGACGCTTGCGGGCGAGGCCTCTCCGTCGCACTGTGCGAGCAGGGAGACTTGGCCGGTGCGACGTCGTCTGCCAGCAGCAAGCTGATTCATGGTGGCTTGCGCTATCTGGAGCACTACGAGTTCCGTCTGGTCAGGGAGGCGTTGGCTGAACGCGAGGTGCTGCTGTCCATGGCACCCCACCTCGTCAAGCCGCTGCGCTTCATTTTGCCCCACCAGCCGCATCTTCGACCGGCTTGGATGATCCGTATCGGGCTGTTCATCTATGACCATCTGAGCCGCCGCAACAAGCTGGCCGGCTCCTTCGGGTGCAAACTCGACCCAGCCGCCGATGACAACCCGTTGAGCGAGACCATTCAGCGTTGCTTCGAGTACTCCGACTGCTTCGTCGACGATGCGCGGCTGGTCGTGGCCAACGCCCTCGCGGCCCAACAGGCGGGCGGTGTCATCCTGGTGCGCACTCGGTGCGTCGAGGCCATCCGCGTCGACGGCCTGTGGTGTGTCACTCTCGAAGATCTGCTGACGGGACGGCGTTTCAGTGTGCGTGCGCGCGGCTTGGTGAACGCCGCGGGTCCCTGGGCTCAGACGTTGATCGAACGACAGATGCACTCGACGTCACCGCGAAACAGTCGCCTCATCAAGGGGAGCCACTTCGTCACTCGAAGGCTGTTCCCAGGCGAAAAGGCGTTCATCCTGCAGAACGAAGACAGGCGGATCGTGTTCGTGATCCCCTACAAGAACGACTTCACCCTGGTCGGCACGACAGACAAGGAGTACCAAGGTGATCCAGCCCAGGTGGCCATGGATGCACAAGAAGAGCAGTACCTGCTGAACGTCTTCAACGAGCACTTCAAGCTGCAGCTCGGCTCCCAAGACATTCTGTGGCGGTATTCCGGCGTGCGGCCGTTGTGTGACGACGAGTCGGATTCGCCGTCCGCGATCACTCGCGACTACACTTTGGAGGTTCAGGTCGACGACGACGGCAAGGTACCGGTGCTGAGCATCTTTGGCGGCAAGCTCACGACCTACCGGCGACTTGCGGAAGCCGCCCTCAAAGCGCTCGAGCCGCACTTTGAAGACATGGGCGGCAGTTGGACCCGGCAAGCGACACTGCCAGGCGGTGACATCGACGCCGACAGTTTCGCCGAATGGGAAACAGGTCTGAAGGCACAGTACGACTGGCTACCGGAGCGAGTCCTGGAGCGGCTCGCTAGCGCTTATGGGTCCCGAGTTCACAAGCTGCTGGAAGGCCGCGAGGGGTTGGCGGATCTGGGGCGACACTTCGGTGCCGGCCTGTTCCAACGCGAGGTGGAGTTTCTCGTCGAGCACGAATGGGCCCGCACCGCTGAAGACATTCTGTGGCGCCGGTCCAAGTTGGGGTTGTATCTGAACGTCGAGCAAGCCCAGGCACTCGAGCACTTCCTTCACGTCGAGCTGGCGATCCCGCAGACGACAGCGGTCAATGGCAGTGGGGGCATGCGCCACGTTGGCTGAGCGCGGCCCTTCCGCGGTCAGCCGAGCGCAGATGAGCCGACACTGGAATACGCGGTTCAACCTTGACAACCGCACACGGCCGGAGGAAACAGAGTCCTCCGGCGCGGCCTTTGGCCCACCTTGGGTGACGCGCATTACAAATTTCACCCTAAGTCGCTGGGCCGCGTCGCCGAACCTCTCTGGATTCACGGCGACGCGGGCGAGCTTCGAGTGGAGGGCGAAAGGTGATGTCCATGACTCGAACCCGCCCCCCTGCTGCCGCAACGTCGCCAACCGACACGTCTCTCTTCGACCCCGCTGGTGCGGATTCAGGGAGATTCGACACACTTGCCGTCCGCGGTGGTGAGCCCAAGAGCTACGGTTATCACGCGGCGACCATGCCGATGGTCTGCACGGCGACGTACACCTTCGACTCGTCCCAGGCGATCCACGACCATTTCCAAGGCAAGGTCGAGCGGGGTGAGTACGGTCGCTACGGCAATCCGACGGTTCGTGTCGCGGAGCAAAAGCTCTCTGCGCTCGAAGGCGCTCAGGAGACGGCGCTGTTCGGGAGCGGCATGGCTGCGATCGCGACGTTCTTGCTCGAGTACCTCAAGCCCGGGGACCACGTCGTGATGACTTCTGACTGCTACAGAAGAACGCGGCAGTTCATTCGAACTACTCTTGCCAAGTACGGGATCACCCACAGCTTCGTCCCACCGGGTGACTACGACGCGCTGTCGGATGCCGTGCAACCCGAGACACGGCTGATCGTTTCCGAGGCCCCGACGAACCCGTACCTGCGTGTGGTCGACGTGGCTCGCTTGGCGGAAATCCGTCGCAAGCATCGTCGGGTCAAGCTGCTCGTCGATGCGACGTTGGCGACGCCTTACAATTTCCGTCCGCTCGAACACGGTGCCGATCTGGTCGTGCATTCGTGCACGAAGTACCTCGGGGGGCACAACGACCTGCTTGCGGGTTCAATCAGTGGCGCCAGGGATCTGATTTCCGCGATGCACGATGCGCGGGGCGTCTTTGGAGGGATCTTGGATCCGCACGCGGGGTACCTGCTGATCCGCGGCATCAAGACGTTCAGCGTACGGATGAAGCACCACAATCAGAGCGCTCTGCGGATTGCGGAGTTCTTGGAGGGTCATCCGGCGGTCGAACGCGTGTTCTATCCAGGTCTTGCCTCTCATCCCGATCACGAGGTTGCTCGAAAGCAGTTTCACGGTTTCGGTGGGATCGTGAGCTTTCTGGTCCGTGGAGATCTCGAGCGCACGATCCGCTTCATCGACGCGTGCCAGATCCCGAGTGTCGGACCCTCGATGGGTGGTGTCGAGACGTTGATCGAACAACCGGCGCTCATCTCATTTTACGAGCTGACCACGGAGCAACGGCAAGCGCTGGGGATCGCGAACAACCTCGTGCGGTTGTCTGTTGGTCTCGAGAGCACGGATGATCTGGTTGCTGACCTAGACCAGGCCTTGCGAGCGACGAGCTAACGGCTCGAGCCCCGCTCGTAGCGATGCGGAGCGCCGTCCTCGTGGTGCCGCCGTCGCGTTTGGTCCATTCCCGCGACGGCGTCTTGGGAGACACTTCGGTAGAAGCTCACATTCGAGCCAGGGTGGTTGCCTGACGGAGCTACGAGGGTCGGAAATCGGATAGTCTCTCTTCGTGGCTCGCGCGACCACGTTGGACCGAAGGGGACATGCCACCGCTTTTCTCTAGCCTCGTCGCCGTCGTGCGTTTCTGTTCCGCTCGCTGGTGGCGCTGGGTCGTCGTTCTGCCGTTCTTTCTCGGTGCGTGCACACTCTACGAGGTGGTCGTCAACTATCTCGACGATTCGTTGAGTGTGTTGTCCGGTGTGCTTGGACCGCGGAGCCACTACACTTTCTATTCGGGGAGTCCTGGCGGGGCGTACGTTCAAATCGGTGCTGCACTCGAGAAGAAGTATGAGGACCAAGAGGGGGACTTCTTGCTCACCGCTGTGGAGACCGGAGGCGGATTCGAAAACGCTGTCCAGGTGCGGAACCACGACAAGTCGTTGGCGCTGACCAAGGAAAGCATTCCGCCGTCGCAAGACCCGGCTGAACAACGGATGGTCCGGGTAGCACCTCTGTATATGGAGCGGCTTCACGTTTTGTACCGTCGGTCGAAGTTCGAAGAGAGCATGAAGCGGAACTGCCCGGGTTTCACGGCAGCCAGTGGGAACGCCTACGAGCGTCTGGGAATCGACGTCTCGACGTCGAATGGCGAGAGCGCGCAGTGCTTGGCGTCTTTCTTCTCGGAGTCGCGGGTCGCCACGGGTCCCGTGGGCAGCGGCACGAATGTCTTCGCAAGTTACCTGCTGACGACGGCCGCCTTGTCTCCGAAACAGATCATCAACACGTCATCGTCGGATGCGGTGGAACGATTACTCGGAGATTCACCAGGCGACGAGGTCGATATCGTGTTCACGATGGCCGGGGCACCGTTGAATGGGGTTTGTTGGGCGCTAGATCGAGACAAGGACATTCGACTCATGGGGGTGCAACCCAGCTTGATTGCTGAGGTGAACAGTCGATATGGCTCGAAGCTCCGTATCGTCGATTTTCACGACAAGTATGACGGTGGGGACATCAATACTGCCGGAGGGTATGCGTACCTGGTCGCTTCGCCCGATGTTCCGCGCAGCGTACTCGACGGCGTGTTGTCCACGTTGGCAGAGGTCGCCGACACGGCAATTGACCTCGCCGCGTGCAAGTCGAAGAAGAGTCCACTGGCTGAGCTAGACTTCTCGCATACGCACGCGCGCGACGTGGCCGCCAGGTCCGTGACCTGGACCAGGAAGATCGTCATTTGCTTCTCTTCGGTGATGGCACTGTTGGTCTTCGCGCTGTCTGCCACGTGGACACTTTGGAGCACGATCAACTACGAGCGTCTGGTCACTCGTCTGGAGAAGCAGAGGATCCGGCTCCTCGGTGGAATGAAGCAGAGAACGTCACCGTTGGGTTCGGACGATCCTCAGGTTGAGCTCGCACATCTGGAGTCCCTCCTTCCGAACGACCCAGCGAATGATTCCAGCGCAGTGGGGGCAGTTCACGCGGTCAGGCTGGACGCGCGACGGGCGTTCGTCGATGGTCGGCTCGCTGCGGCACACATGGAATCTCTGGTACGGCTTGCCAACGACGTAGGCGCCTTGGTCAGCGCTCAGACGGCAGGGATCCTGGCTCGATTGATCCGGTCTGATGACGGCTACAGGACTCGCGCGCTCCAGTACGGCGAGCGAGCGCTCAGCCTGGGAGTGCTCACGCCGGACTCCTTCGCCAGGGTGGTCACCCTGACCAAGGAAGGACCAGCAAAACCATCGCAGTGAACATCTGAGCCCACTCTTTGCGACTCACGCTCGACGTGCGCGTCGACCGCGCTTCGACCCATGACGCGAACGCCAGAACCGAGCGAACAGGAGTATCACCAGGGCGTACGCCGCACGTCCGGCTTTCGGACGGTGCTCCTCGATCGCACGCAGCGCGCACCCGGTTGACTGGGCGGAACTCACGGATGGCTCTTGCGCCGAGCCGGACGGGACGCCAGCGGCGCCGGAACCGATGATGCCGGGCGCTGCCGTCGGATCACCCCTATTGGAAGCGGGGAGGTTCGCGGGTTCACCCGGGGTATCCATCGGGGAAGAAGAGACAACGCCAGGTACCGACGCCGGAGTCGGCGAGACTGCAGTGGTGGGGTCGGCAGCGACGGTCGGTTCCGAGCCGGGCGGGTCACCGAACTCGGGGTCGCCTGCGACGCACTCGAACTCCTTGCACACCATCCCAGTGGGGCAAGCATCGTTGTCGATCACGCCGTCACAATCGTCGTCGAAACTGTTGCAGATCTCGACGTTTGGGGGGCCGGGTTCGCAGTCGGCTGGATCGCACGTCGAACTGTTCCGTCGGCACCAACCAACGCCGCATTGCGGGCGGACGCGATCGTCGATGTCTCCGTCGCAATCATCGTCCTTGCCGTTGCAGATTTCCATCGCGCCGGGGTTGAGTGTCGCATCGCTGTCGTCACAGTCACCCCCCAACACCGCGAACCCCGCAAGGCCGTCGCAGCCAATCTCCGGGGGCGTCGTGCGGGAAGCGTAGTACCCGTCGCCGTCATCATCGGGCCACATCTCCACCGGCGGCGCGTTTTCATCGATCTCGCCGTTGCAGTCGTCGTCTTTGCGATTGCAGATCTCGGCGGCCCCTGGGTTCACGTTTTCGTTGTTCTCGTCGCAGTCGCCATCCAGTGCCGCGTAGCCCGTGGGAGCGGGTTGATCCGCACAGGCGAGCCGAACGCCGAACTTTGCCGAGCCGTAGCCGTCGCGATCCAGGTCGGCGAAGAATTCCCGCCCACTGCATCCGAAGACCCACGAAAAGGACGCGGAAGCGGCGGCGTCCCCATTTGACCGGTTGTTGCCGTCTGCAGCCACGGCGGCCACGTAAATACTCACACCTCCAGGATCTGCCGGCGCCTGCCAGACGAAGCGAAAGGTGACCGCCCCATCGAGCGCGCCTTTGGGTGAATTCTGCGCGAGCCCTTGATCGTTGATGGCGAGGTTCTCGCCGGGCAGCGTCTGGAACGCGCCCACCCCGGACGCGGTGATGAACGCGCCGCCGGTGCGCACCGACGGGTTCGCGATGCTCAACGTGAACGTCACCGACTCACCCGGATCGAACACCGCGGGATCGGCGACGAGCGTCAATTCGGGCGGTCCCCCCGAGTTGCCAGCGTGACACCCGTCGCAGCTGTTTGCGACAATCCCGCCGGATCGCGCCGACGCAGGACGTACCGAGCTCAACGTCAAGGCGAGCGTCAGTGTTGATAGGCGAACGATGCGGTGACTCATCCGAAGTGGCTCACCCGAGGGTCTCGCCGAGGAGGTCGTTGCGGAAGGCGCTTCAACGAAGCCATCATCGAGTGATTCATCGTTCTCGGTCCCCGCCGCCGCTGTCAACAGCGAGCTGCGCTTCTCGTCGAACCAGGAATCAACCCGTCTCTGGTCACGCCATCTTTGCATCCCAGCGGGCACGCCCCGGCCCACGGCGACCCCCGACGGAATACTGGCGTGCGCGTCGGTTTGGCGAGCGCACGGTGCCAGCTGGACGACCAACGGCTGAGAATGGGTTTGCTGCACCACCCGTCTCTGCTTGGAAACCCTTCCATTCGCCAGGGGACGCTCGACCAAATCAGCGTTCGGGATTCGCGAACGGGTACGTCGCAGCTTCGCCGGAAGAGCGGGATGACAGGCCTCCGGTAGAATGATCTGCGCAGAGCGGATGGTCTTGATACCCAGAAGATCTGCTTCGGTGTCCAGCTCCTGCAATGAAGCAAGGCGATTGACTCAGTGCGGGGAGCAGGCTGTGCCCCGCGCCGAGGGGGCGCGGCCCGTTGCCGACGAGGAAGCTGAAGCGGCCGCTGCTTCGTGTGCGCGCTCGAGGAAGTGTTCGAAACCGAGCAGGGATTCGTAAATGGGCTGACTGCAGTCGCGAGCGCTCCGAGACAAGACACCGACGAGGTCACCTGCCGAGTTCAGCGCGGGTCCTCCGGAGTCTCCGTCGCAGGCGAGGGCATCGACCATGAACTCCGTCACGGCGGTACGGCTCCCGCAGTCGAGACCGGTGCACGACACTCGAGCGTCAAGTCGACGTCGCTGTAGGTCATTCGGATCTCGAGCTCGGCCGGAGCTGGAGTAGCCAAAGCCCAGCAGCTCCAGCTGTTGCCCAGCTTCAGGCGGCGTCCGAGCATCGACCTGCATCGGCTCGGCGGTCGCGCGCGGTACTGGAGTTGCGAGCACCAGGGCTGCGAGATCAAAGCCGCACACGTCATCGCCTTCATCGGGGATCACGATCTGGTGGACGGCGAACCAACTCAGGTCGTCTCCAGACTCACTCCGGCTAGTTAATGATAGTCGCTCCGGAGGGACATGGATTCCGAACGGCGACTGGCCGCAGCGCAGCAGCGGATCGGCCGGCGCCGGCGACACGCAGTGACGGGCAGTCAGCAGTAGGTTCTGTGCGATCAATGTCGCTGAGCAGGAAGGCTCGAGGTTCGTCTCCCCATCCGTTCGCGCGACCAGAAATACGCCATGCGCGGCGGGGGCGGGCTCTCCACCGATCAACGCGGTCTGGCGTACGCAGACGGCGTTCTCGCTCGACTCACCGCAGGCGGCGCAGCACCCGAGGAGTGTAAGTCGCGCCAACCACGCACCCAACGGATGGCCACGACGTGTGGTGTGACGGCGAGGGGACCGCGCCGACGGCGACGACCCCCTCTCGGGTTTGCCGGGGAGCACAAGTTCCAGCCGGACGCCAGTACGCCTGCCGGTCTCTGCAGTGATCGAAGTACCCATGGACTGAGGGTCACCGCGGGCAGCCATACGCGCCAGAACACCGACTGGAACTTGCAGCGAGCCTCACCAGAAGCCGATCCAGGAGCGAATCCCCGAGCCAGATGTTGGCAAGAAGCGGTAGGCGCCACCGAATCGTTTCAACGAGTTGTTGGCGTTGATGCGATAGATCAGCAAGTGCCGATCGGCGGGCAGATCGGCGTCGTAGTACTTCCAGCCACCGATTAACGGGTCGTGCCCTAGCCGGTCGAGCACGCCGGTTCCGCATCCAACTGCCATCACCGCGTAGTTGCGAACCTTCTTGCTGCTGACGCGGGCGTGCCACGTGTGAAGCCCGGGAGCGCAGAAGTCTTCACCCTGCGTATTGGCCGCGCAAATCGTGTTGTTGAATTCGGTCTGCCCGCTGGCGTTGCAGAGAGACGCCCACGGAATGGCCTGAACGTCGCGCAGCTCGAACAGCTCACCCTTCACGTGCCCGATCGGCTCGGCGGTTACCTCGCGATTGTGCGTATCCACCTCGACGTTGGCCGCGCTGGCTGCTGCCACGAGCGCTTGCGGCACTGCCTGGTTGCTCGGTGTCGCGGCCAAGTATAGTTCCAAGGGTTCGAGCTGCAGTGCAGTTGGGCTGGCCATCAGCGGTGTCAGGTCCTCAGTCAGAGAAGCCGTTTCCGACATTGCAATGGATCCGTCTTCGAGCACCGAGAAGGAGATGCTGTGTCCTTCGTCGAACTCGACCACGGCCAGTTCCTCGCTGACCGCCGCGATCGGTTCCGCTTCGGCGCCGTCCGCGCCGGCTATCGCTGGCCGTTCGGTGCCTATACCTCCGGCTACGGGTTCTTCGGAGCCGCCAACTGCTTCGGTGGGATCAACCCCGTCGGCGCCACAGCCAGTCATACCGAGGAGACAAAGCGCGCAGGCGCTGGAAACCAGGCGAAGGTTGGTAGTCTTGATCTTGAATGTAGAGTGTTCTTGCATTGTCAATTCTCGCTTACTCATTGGCCCTCACCGTGAGGACGTCGCGGCTAGTGCACGCCACGTGCCAGTGCTTCCCAGT
Organism: Deltaproteobacteria bacterium; assembly: GCA_003235365.1. Classification (GTDB taxonomy): domain Bacteria; phylum Myxococcota_A; class Polyangia; order Polyangiales; family Polyangiaceae; genus SZUA-265. The sequence continues at coordinate 4,413 of QJWJ01000181.1, read as the reverse complement.
TCGGGCTTCGTCGGTGATTTGCGCGGACTCGTACGACTGGCAGCGAGCTGTCGTGGTTGTCGCACTGGGTGATTGACAACTCAGTGATGCTGACTGCTTCGCCTTCGGACCGGCCTGCATCCGCTCGGATCCCCCATCGTCGAAGACGCGATCCCCAAACCCCGCCCGTTGGGTCCCCGCCCCCTTTTCGGCTCGGCTCCGAGCAGCTGGCGTGCGCGACAAAGAAACGCGTAAACACTCGACGAGCTGACGCTGTAGTCCCGACACACTTCGTCGGTGGGTTTGTTCGCGAGCACTAGCTCGAGGAACAACCCCTGAGACCTGCTGCTGAGCACTGTCGAAGCAAGCCGTCCGACACGCACTAGTTCGGTTCGGGCGGCCACTTGTGCTTCACACGACGGGGCGCTCACCTCGGAGGACAAGCGGCGTGCGAGCCGGGTTCGTCTGAAAGCGGTGCGCAACGTCGCGCGTGCAAACTTCCACGCGATGGCACCAACGTAGCTGTCCAGCGAGACGCCACGCCTGCAGTCCCAAGCCCGGAGCAGCCCACCATCCCGCTCCAGCAACAACAGCCAGACGTCTTGAACGACGTCCCGCGATTCCGGGCCCGCCGCGTCGCGTCGGCTGCCGCGCAGTGCCGCTCGTACGCGTCGCTCGATCACGGGATAGAGCCGCTCGACGATCTCCGCAAACGCCCGTTGTTGGCCGGACGATGCCCGGCGTACGAGGTCGCCATCACGTCGAGCTCCGTCTGTGGAGGAGCTCGGGTCGTCGATGAACTCAGTGTTCACTAGTTGTGGCTTTGGGTGCATCGGGTGCAAGCGGTAGCAAGGCGCATGCCTTCGCCTGTTTGGCTCGGGTGTTGCCGTTCTCTACTCGCCGCACGAGCGCCGCTGGGTGCAGTCGAACTCGGCTTGGGTTCCCTTGGACCCAGTTTACGCAATTAACGCCCCCAAGGTGCAATTGCGTACTCACCTCGTAAGAGTTGCCGTCTTCGCGCCAAGAGCTTTGGAAACGACAAGTCGCGGGGTGCCCAGTGGCATCCAAGAAAGTGAGACACCAGATGAAGAAATTGACGATGAAGGCAGGCCTGTTGGGGGCGTTGTGGCTTTTCGGCTGCGGCAGCGAGGGTGGTGCGGACATGAGCGCCGCCTCTGACGAGGGGGTGTGGGATATCCCCGGAACGCCTACCGAGGCAGAGGTGCCGCCAGACAGCCCCGTCGCAGTTGTCGAGCTCGGTGAACGACATCACTTGAAGTTCGTACGCTTGCCGGACACCGACACTGTGTTCGTGTCCGAGAAGGGTGAGGGGACCGACGTTTCCGCGCTCGAGTTGGTCGAGGCCGAACTCGCGGCGGACGGAGGCCACACGGCCAAGGACGTGTTCATTGCACTCACGGAGTCGGGGGTTCCAATCCCAGACGCCTTGGAGTCCTTGGACGCGGCCGCCCGTGAGCAAGGTTGGGCATTGCCGCTGCTCGAGGATGCTCGACTGCGTGACGTGGGTTACTCGAACTCGACCCCCGCGTGCAACAACTCGTCGTTCACCGCTACCACATACGGTGGCATCATCGCTCACAACGCGACGTGGCTCGATCGACATCCTTGGTCCCAGTACAGCCACTACCTCGGGTACTGGAGCGGCGCGCAACACTACACTCCGCGTGTCTCTGCAACCTTGGAACGCCACAACATCCTGCAGTACCGCGGCAAGCTCTGCTACGAGCAAATGGACTGCGTCGTCGGTCAGAGTTGCCACACGGCCGTGCAGGGCTGGGGGCAGAGTCCTACCTATCTGGCACCTCGCATCAGCTTCCAGTATCGCCGGCCCGGGGTGACATCGTGGACCACGGCAGACTATGAGTACGTCGCTCGCGGCTCAACCACCTGGATAGACTGGGCGTTCTTTGGCGTTGGCAATGAACGTTGGGACTGGCGCATGAACACGACAGGTGGGCAGGCGCAAGATTGGCTGGACTACATGCGCTCGTACTACGACTGACCGATCGTCGCGGGCCGGATGATGCGCGGTGAGTTCGTCGTTCTGCTGGGGCTGGTCGGCCTGCTTCGACTCTGTGTCGTGTGGGCCGAACCAGCAACGCGAGTCACCGCGATCACCGATGACGACGGTCACACCGTTGCCGACGTGGTCGCGGTGGTCGACTCCCGCGGCGAGGTCGTGTGTAGCGCCGTGGTCGTGGCTCCGCGGCGCCTGCTCACCGCCGCCCATTGCGTTGGGGCCACTGATTCCGATCTGTTCGTGGCGACCGCGCCGGTCATCAACAACGAGTCGAATTTCGTCCCCGTCGATCACGTGGTGCTGCACCCCGACTTCGACCCGGTCACGCTCAATGCCGACGTGGCCGTGTTGTTCGTGGACCGACTCGTATCCGACTCGGAGTTTCTGCTGACCGCACCAACCGGCGACGATCTGCAAATCGGGACGGTGGTTCGCGTCGCTGGCTATGGACGCACGAGTGCGTCGATGAACGACGCGGGGGTGCTGCGAACGGGATCGGCGCAGGTGACCGAGGTTGCACCCAGCACGTTTCGTCACAGCCCCATCACCTGTGAAGGTGATTCAGGAGGGGCTTTGTTCGTGGAGCATGAACAGGGCGCGGTCCTCGTCGGCATCGTGTCCGGAGGCTCGCCCGATTGCGATCGCAGCGCCCGCGCGTCGCGGGTGAGCGCCTACCTCGACTGGCTACGCTCGCTGTCAGATTCGCGATTCGATCCTCCGGCGGACTGTTCACTCGCCAAGCGGGGATCGGTCGGTGCACCCCCGTTCGGAGGGGTGCTTGCCCTGATGCTCGCTTGCGCCTTGCGGCGGGGTCGAAGACGCGACTCACGACTCCGATACTGTCGGAGTCGAGGTCGCTGGAAGTCGCAGGCCCTCGTTTGGTGAGCGGCCCCAAACGCCCCCCGTTGCAGCCGCTTTGTCGATCCCATTCTCTGTTGCATCGAATGGGCGTTCGCGAATCGCGAACGCTCATGTAGCCAACGAGGTGGATGTTCGGCTACTCTGCCTCTTCATGGTGGCGGATCGAGTTGACGCTCCTGGCGGCTGGCGGCGAAACGCCCCGATGCCCTGGTTCCTCTCCGAGGCGAAGGCGCGCGGGCTGGTCGACGTTCCCGTGCTGAACGAACACCTGCGCGCGTTGCTTCGCAGAGCGCTCGACAACGGAGGCACCCATGGTTGAGGTGGCGACCAACTGCGACCTGTACGGCTTCATTACCCAGCTCGTGGAGCAGCGATCGGAGTGCCCCTGCACGCTCCAGAGCTACCTCGAGAACCTGCGACGGCTCGGCCACGAGCTGCGGGCGCGCGAAGCGATTTCGCCAGACGAACTCGCGGAGCTGCTGCGCGCCGCGTTCGCCCCCGAACCCAGTGCGTCGAGTGCTTTCGGAGCGTCTAGTGCTTCCGACGCGGACCCAGCAGCGACAGCTGGTTACCTCGCCTGGGAGAAGCGTATCGACGAGCAAATCCGTGACCTCGACGAGATGCGGCGTGCAGGAACCCTCGACGACGAGCACCGCCACTTCGGCGTAGACGCCCCGCGCGGTGGGCGCTGGAACAACCTCGACCTTGGCGTGTACCTCGAGTGCGCGGTAGCGGGAACGTTCGGCGGGTGGCAGCAAGGCAATGATACGGGGCGGTCACTCGTTCCCGGATCCGTCGCCGTCCCCGATGCTTCCGGCGCGATCTCCTCGATGGACCCGCGCGACATCGACGACGGCGCCGTCGTCCTGCCGCAGATCACTTGGCAGCTGTTCGTGGACTTCCTCGACGCTGGGCAGTGGCACGAGTAGCGCCGTCGACGCCTTGCCTCGCCCTGACGACAACGGCGTCGTTTGTGATCTGGTGTTCGCGACTTGCGGCATCGAGACGGAGGTCGTCAAGACTGCCGAGCATCTGGAGGTGTTGCCGGATGCGCACCCCCTTGGCCAACGCGTCCTTCTTGATGGTCATGGCAGGGGGAGACTAAACGTTTGTTAGCGCTTTGTGGCAGCAGAGCGCAGGTCTTCTTGCTGTAGCCTTCACAGTACCGGTAGGCACATCGGCAGGTTTGCCGAGTCCGGGAACAGCTGCACGCACCCGTCGCTGGCTCGGGGGCAGTCCCACCTGTCCTTGCAGACCTGCAAGCAAAAGCCGCCTTGGAGGTCTTCGGCACCGGCTTTGGCGGGCTCAATCCAGTCCCCGTCGCGAGCGTAGAGCCCCACGCAGCGCTCTGAAAGGCACTCAGTGTCCTCGCCGCATTCCTCGCCGAAGCGCTTGCGCCAGTTTGCGACGCAGCGCCAGCCTTCGGCGACCTGTTTGCACTGCATCCCGGAGTTGCAGTTCCCGCTGTGACTACAGTCCGAGCTGCAGTAACCGACTTTGGTTTTTTGTCGCAACGGGGGATGGTGGCACAA